>JAYVRY010000206.1:0-17116 GCA_043775845.1 Acidobacteriota bacterium | reverse complement strand
CGGCCCGAGTGTTTTCCGAGCACCAAGTGGGTGCGGCGCACGCCCACGGATTCGGGCGTCATGATTTCGTAGGTGGAGCGGTGGCTCAGCATGCCGTGCTGGTGGATGCCGCTTTCGTGGGCGAAGGCGTTGCGCCCCACGATGGCCTTGTTGGGCTGCACTTCGATACCCGTGATGTTGGCCAGGGTCTGGCTCGTGCGGTAGATGGCCTCCTGGCGCACGCCGGTGCAGAAGGGCATGGCATCACGGCGCACGGACAGCGCCATGACCACTTCTTCGAGGGCTGCGTTTCCGGCCCGCTCGCCGATGCCATTCACCGTGCATTCCACCTGCCGGGCGCCTGCGGAAATGGCCGCCAGCGAGTTGGCCACGGCGAGGCCGAGATCGTTGTGGCAATGGACACTGATGGTGACGCCGTCGATGCCAGGCACCTTCTCGCGGAGGAAGGTGATCAGCTTCGAGTATTCATCGGGCACGGTGTAGCCCACGGTGTCCGGCACATTCAGGACGGTGGCGCCGGCCTCGATGGCCACGGTGAACACCTGCACCAGGTAGTCCCAGTCGCTGCGGGTGGCATCCTCGGCGGAGAACTCCACATCCTGGCAGAGCGATTTGGCCAAGCCGACACCGGCCCGGATCATCGCCAGGGCTTCTTCGCGGGTCTTCTGGAGCTTGTAGGCCAGGTGGATGTCCGAGGTGGCCAGGAAGGTGTGGATGCGCGGATGCGCCGCCTCCCGGAGGGCTTCCCAGGCCCGCTCGATGTCGCGGGGGATGGCACGACAGAGGGCCGCAATGATGGGGCCACGGCATTCCCGGGCGATGGCCTGCACGGCCGCGAAGTCGTCCTCGGAGGCCACGGGGAATCCAGCCTCAATCACATCGACCCCCAGGGCCTCCAGCTGCCGGGCCATCTGCAGCTTCTCGTCCAGGTTCATGCTGCAACCGGGTGACTGCTCGCCGTCACGGAGGGTGGTGTCGAAGATGGTGATCCGCTCAGTGCCCATGATTCGGGGTACTCCTTGCTTCCGGCCTGGCCGGAGGGATCACCTAAAGATGGGACGAGCCTGGCTATAAATACATTTAATTTTTTTTATGATTCCATAAGTTAAACTTTTATTTATACACTTCCACACGGAGCGGACATGGACCTGGGGCAGCTGGAGACATTCCTGGTGGTGGCGCGAGAGAAAAGCTTCTCGCGGGCGGCGGAGCGCCTGTTCCGCACCCAGCCCGCTGTGAGCCTCTCGCTCAAGCGCCTTGAAGAAGAGCTGGGCGAGATTCTGGTGGATCGCACCACCAAGGGCGGCACCCTCACGGACGCCGGTACCACGCTGTTGCCCATGGCCCAGCGCATGCTCGACCTGCGCAAGCAGATTCTCGACACCTTCGGCTCGTTGAAAGGCCTGCAGCAGGGCCGTCTGAACATCGGCGCCAATGACAGCGTGTCGGAATTCCTGTTGCCCCAGGTCCTCCTCGCCTATCAGCAGGCCCACCCCGCCATCCGGATCCAGGCCTACCGCCAAAGCTCCGAGCGCATTCCCACCGAAGTGCTCGAACACCGTCTCGACATCGGCTTTGTCTCCTACGACCCCATGCACCCCGAACTCATGAGCGAGGTCATCCTCCGCGACCACATGGTGCTGGTGGTTCCACCCGGGCACCGGCTGGCCAAAAAGAAGGAGGTCAGCCTGGTGGCCCTGGGCCAGGAGACCTTCGTGGCCCACAACGCCCTCACCCCCACGCGCAACGCCATCATCGACCTCTTCGCCCGCTGCGGCACCCCCCTGCGCATCACCATGGAACTGGGCTCGCTGGCCACCATCCAGGAGTTCGTGGCCCTTGGCGCGGGCCTGGCCATCCTGCCCCGCATGACGGTGCTGGATGCTGTCGCCCAAGGCCGGCTCGTGGAAGTGGAAGTGAAGGAACTCCAGGTGGAGAAGCTCCTCCGCATCGTCACCCGCCGCGAGGAGGCCATGTCGCACGCCGCGAAGGCCTTCCTCGAGCAGATCCGCGCCACGGATTTCACTCAAGCCATTGCCCCCGCCAGGAGGAAGCAGCCATGAGCCCCCGCACGCTGTACGACAAGATCTGGGACGAACACCTCGTCGCCATCCGCTCCGACGGCACCAGCCTGCTCTACATCGATCGGCATCTGGTTCACGAAGTCACCAGTCCTCAGGCCTTCGAAGGGCTGCGGGAAGCCGGGCGCGCCCTGCGCCGCCCCGACGCCATCCTTTCGGTGGCCGACCACAACGTGCCCACCATCGACCGCGAGAAGGGCATCGCCGACGAGACCTGCCGCCTGCAGGTGGAGGCGCTGGAAGCCAACGTGACAGCCTACGGCGTGCCCTACCTGCCCCTGCTCGACGAGCGCCAAGGCATCGTCCACGTGGTAGGCCCGGAACAGGGCTTCACCCTGCCTGGCACCACCATCGTCTGCGGCGACAGCCACACCAGTACCCACGGCGCCTTCGGGGCCCTGGCCTTCGGTATCGGCACCAGCGAGGTCGAGCACGTCATGGCCACGCAAACCCTGCCCCAGCGCAAGTCGAAGAACCTGCGCGTGCGCTTCGAGGGAACCTTGTCTCCAGGATTAGGCGCCAAGGATCTGGCCCTCGTGCTCATCGGCCGAATCGGCACCGCAGGCGGCACGGGTCATGTCATCGAATTCACCGGCGAGGCCGTGCGCGCCCTTTCTATGGAAGGCCGCATGACGCTCTGCAACATGAGCATCGAGGCCGGTGCCCGCTCCGGCCTTATCGCTCCCGACGAGACCACCTTCGCCTATCTGAAGGGACGCCCGTTGGCGCCCAAGGATGAGCTGTGGGATGCGGCCCTGGCTCACTGGCGCACCTTGGCCACGGACGTAGGCGCAAGCTTCGACACCGAAGTCGTACTGGATGTGTCGGCGCTTTCGCCGCAGGTCACCTGGGGCACCAGCCCCCAGTGGGTGACGGACATTGCGGGCCGCGTGCCCAGTCCGGAATCAGCGGCTACGACGGAGGATCGCCAGGCCATCCAGCGAGCCCTGGACTACATGGGCCTGAAACCGGGCACGCTGATCGCCGATATTCCCCTGCAGGCCGTGTTCATCGGATCTTGCACCAACGGCCGCATCGAAGATCTGCGCGAGGCCGCCGCCGTGGCCCGGGGGCGTAAGGTGGCCGTCGGCATTCGCGCCCTGGTGGTGCCCGGTTCAGGTCTGGTGAAGCGCCAGGCCGAGACTGAAGGGTTGGATCGCATTTTCCTCGAGGCCGGCTTTGAGTGGCGGCAGCCTGGCTGCAGCATGTGCCTCGGCATGAACGATGACCGCCTGGCCGAAGGCGTGCGCTGTGCCAGCACCAGCAACCGCAACTTTGAAGGCCGCCAGGGCCGCGGCAGCCGCACCCATCTGGTGAGCCCCGGCATGGCCGCCGCTGCGGCCGTAACCGGCCACTTCACCGATGTCCGTCGTCTGCTGGAGGTATGAGATGGAACCGTTCATCACTTTGACCGGCACCGCCGCGCCCCTGCTCCGAGCCAACATCGACACCGATCTGATCATCCCCAAACAGTTCCTCAAGACGCTGGTGCGCTCAGGCCTGGGCCGGAATCTCTTTCATGAGATCCGCTACGACAATGCGGGGTCCGAGCGCGCGGATTTCGTCCTGAATCAGGCGCCCTACCGAAAGGCCTCCATCCTGCTGGCCGGGCCCAATTTCGGATGCGGTTCCAGCCGCGAACATGCGCCGTGGGCTTTGAAGGACTTCGGCATCCGCGCCATCGTTGCCCCCAGCTTCGCCGACATCTTCTACAACAACTGCTTCGCCAATGGCTTGCTGCCCGTGACGCTGTCCATGGAAACCATCGAGGCCCTGGCCCTTGTGGAAGGCCCTCTCACGATCGACCTTCCCGCCCAGCAGGTTCGCGGCGGCGCACAGTCCTTCAGCTTCGACATCGAGCCCGCCAGGAAGGCCGTGCTTCTGGAGGGGCTGGACGAAATCAAGCGCACAGAAGCCAACCTTCACGACATCACCGCCTACGAGATCCGACGCCTGAAGGAAGCGCCCTGGCTTCAGATCGCCCCTTCGGGAACCTCACTGGCCCGCTGAGTCCGCCATCTCGGGTGGAAGTCCGACGGATCGGGTAGTCTGTTCCAACCCACGCCGAGGAAGTCATGACCAAGATTGCCCTGACCATCGCCTGCCTGATCACTCTCGCCCCCCTGGCCCAGGCTCAGGCCCCGGCCCCGGATCCCTGGTTGGAAGTCCGCTTCCTGGTGGGGGACTGGCGCGGTTCCACCACCGGCGAAGAAGGCAAAGGAACGGTCACGAAGACCTTCCGCTTTCTCCTCAGCGGCATGTTCCTCCAGGAAAAGAGCCGCTACGACTTCCCCCCTCAGACCAACTATCCGAATGGATCTGTCATCGCCCACGCCAGTTTCCTGGCTCAAGATAAGATCCGAAAACTGGTGCTGTACCGTCAGCACCATGACGACCACCGAAAGGGTGTCTTCCCCCTTTCGAAAAGCCAGAGCACCACGACCAAGCTCGTGTTTGAATCTGAGCCGCCAGTCGAGGCGCCAACGCCATTGAAGGTGAGGGAGACCTGGGAACTGGTTTCACCCAACGCTTTCACGGAAACCGTGGAAGTCGCCCAGGATGGCAAAACCTTTGTGGTGCAGAGTCGCGTTTCCTTTCAGCGCCGCCAGCCGTAAATAGCGTTGGGCTGCCACAGCCGCTCCATCCAGTCAGCTGATACAGCCGTGGGCATGCATCATCCGGGTTACTCTTGAGCATTCACCCGGGATTGCCATGAAGTCCATGACCGCCTTCGCCGAAATCGTTCGTCCCCTGGAGGCCGGACAGCTGCGCCTCAGCCTGCGGAGCGTCAACTCCAAGGCTCTGGACCTGAGTCTCCGCCTGCCTCCGGCCCTCTTCGCTTTGGAGGCGGGCCTTCGCGCCCAGGTACGGGAGGCGGCCCAGCGCGGCAAGCTGGATCTCACCATCGAGGTGCAGGACGAGCCTTCGCTGGAGCCCCGCATGAACCGCGCCCTACTGCGGTCGGTGGCCAAGAGCTGGCAGGAGGACGCTGAGTGGCTGAACCTCCCTGCCCTTACGGCCGAAGCCTTCTTTCGCCTGCCGGGCGCCTTTCAATCGGCCACCACGGATCTGGGTGAGCGACTCGAGAAGCCCGTCCATGAGGCCCTGAAAGCCCTCTTGGAAACCTGGAATGCCGGGCGCACCAAGGAGGCCGACCGCCTCCGTCCTTTCTTCGAAGATGGGCTGACGCGGCTTCAGGCCCTGCGGGAGAAGCTCAAAGCCGAAGCCGAGGCCCAGGCCCTGGAACTTCCAGGCCTCTATCGCCAACGCATCGAACAGATCCTGGAAGATGCCCGCCTCGCCGGCACCCTCCCCGCCGAGCGCCTGCTAGCCGAGGCGGGGGTGCTGGCGGAACGCCAGGATGTCCGCGAGGAACTCATCCGCCTCGCCGCCCACCTGGATGATTTCGCCGAACGCCTGGCCAAGGGCCGCCTCGAGGGCAAGGCCGTGGATGTGTGGTGCCAGGAGGTGCTCCGCGAGCTCAACACCACCGGCAGCAAATGCAAGCGCATCGACATGACCCGCGCCGTCATGGAAGCCAAGGGCGTGCTGGATCAGATCCGGGAACAGTCCGCCAATCTGGAGTAGGTCACATTCCCAGCGGATCGTACGGCAGGTCGCTGGACCCCTTCCAGACTCCGAAGAGCCGGGTGCGGGTCCAGTCTTCAGCATCCGGGCGCAGCCGTCGCATGCGCCGGGAGAGGAACCACACGCTGCCCCCCTTCAGGTGGATTTCGTCGCAACCCGCCAGCCGCACCGTGGCCATGTCCTCGGGGTCGATGTGGCCGGGAAAGGCTGCAATGGCCCAGCGGCCGGTGCGCAGCCCTTCGGCCCAGGCGTGGCTTTCCAGAAGGGCCGGCTCCGTGACTACGCTCAGCCCCGCTACGCCCGCCTTGCCATGGAGGAACCCGTCGAAACGCGCCAGGGTCTGGCCCTTGCGGATGAAGGGGCCGCTGCCGGGCACCCGCCACTGGGTGAGCCTCATAGGTAGGTCCTTCTGTCGCTGGTGAAAGAGAAGCTCCAGCGTGGTTCCATCCACCACGCGCGCTTCGCCGCCTAGCTTGGCCAACTCGGACTGAACGGCCATGGCGACCCTTCCGGCGTTGAGGGTGGCGCCATCCTGCAGGTGCCAGCCCGACCGAATCGCCAGGCGCCAGCGACGACCATGCCTGGAGCCCTGGAGCCCCGACAGCAGCTGCCCGGCCCAGGCGCCCTCTCCCGTTTGCAAAAGCAGGGTCAGATCGGACTGGTTGGCCAGGAACTGGTCCACGCCGGGCCCCGAGGGCAGCAGCACCTCCAATCGACGCGTATCCTCGCCGAACTCGGGGTTCGCCTTGACGAACAGACCCGCATCCTCAACGAGGGAGATGGGAATCATGGCGTCCTGGTAGAACAGGTAGCCCGCCCCGCCCGCCAGAGCCAGCAGCAGGACAGAGGCCAGGGCAAGCGCGGGTCGCAGCTTCATGGTCAGGCGCTCCTCAGAAGGTGGGCCAGTGGCTCGATACGGCGCAAGGCTTCTTCCATGTCTTCCATGGCCAAATCCCGGTGCGGGATGAACCGCACCGCCTGCCCCACGGGCAGGGCCCGCACGCCGACGGCTTCCAGCGCCGAGAGCGCCGCAGACGGGGCGGAGACCGGAACCAGCAGGATGTTCGTTTCCGGAACGGGTGCGGCGATGCCGAAACCGCGCAGCCCTTCCGCCAGGCGCTGCGTCTTGGCGTGGTCCTCAGCAAGTCGAGGCAAGTAATCCAAGGCCACCAAACCCGCCGCAGCCACCACTCCGCCCTGGCGCACGCCGCCTCCCAGCATTTTGCGCAGGCGCCGGGCCTCGACCATGGCCGAGGCCGAGCCGCACAGCAGCGAGCCCATGGGCGCGCCGAGCCCCTTGCTGAGACAGACCTGAACCGTATCCAACCCTTCGGTCAACGCCGAAAGGGGAACGCCGAGGGCCGCAGCCGCATGCCACAAACGCGCGCCATCCAAGTGCACCGCCAGGTTCGCGGCCTTGGCGGCCTTCACCAGCGCGCGGTGTTCCTCTACCGGCGTCACCGTACCACCCGCAAAGTTGTGCGTGTTTTCCAGACAGAGCAGCGTGGTGCGCAACGTGTAGTAGGGGCCCGGCGAACCGGCGGCCTTGGTCACCTGGGCTGGCGTGGGGCGGCCGAGCCCACCTTCCCAAGCCAAGGCCTCGGGCATGCCGCCCGCGAGCCAGGCGCCCGTGCCCAGTTCCGAGCCCAACACGTGGGCCTGAGCGGGCGCGAGGAAGCGGTCGCCCCGCTTCAGGTGCAGCATCAAGGCGATGAGGTTGCCCATGCAGCCCGAGGGCACCCACATGGCTGCCTCCAAGCCCAGCAGCCCGGCCACGCGGGCTTCCAGCCGCGCCATGGTCGGATCCTGTTCCAGCACATCATCCCCCACCTCGGCCGCGGCCATGGCCGCGCGCATCTCGGGGGATGGCTGGGTGACGGTGTCGGAGCGGAGGTCGATGGCGCGCATGGGGAGATTCAACCATGGGTGATGCCGAGGTGTTGACAAAACTAGTTTGCGTTACAAACTAGTTTAGATCATCTCAAAGGAATCCCATGGCGGACCTGAACCACATGACCCAAGTGACCCGGGACTACGGGAGGGTGCTGCACCGAAGCACCGGGCTCGCCAGCCTCTGGACCGCCGGCTGCCTGGCCGGGTTGATCGCATTGGTGTTCGGATGGTCCTGGCAGCGCTTCCTGGGCCTTGGTGGCGAACCCCACGCCCTCCTGAGCTGGGCCTTCCTGCGCTGGCTGGTTCGCACGCGAGAAGTGCTGCCCACCTGGCTCCTGTTGCTGGCCTTCGCTCTGCCCTTCCTTTGGGCCGTCGTGATGCGGCGCCTCACACGGCGCCTTTATCCTGAGCGCTTCGGCCCAGTCCGTGGGCAGGGCCCGGCTTGGCTGAAGGGGTTCGAGCCTTTGGTGGGACCCATGAACCGTTGGGCGCCCATGCTCTTCCTGACCCTTCTGCCCATTCCGTTCTGGATGCCCAAACTCATCACGTCTTTTGCCGGAAAGCCGGGACCAAGCGATCCCTATCGCTGGGAGGTGCTGTTGGCTCCGGTGCTTGGCTTCATCTGGTTCTGGATCGTTCCCCACCTTCAGAAAGCCGAGGCCAGCGACGGCACCGCCCTGGTCTACACGGTGGGCATCCTCTTGGCCGGGCGTTACCTCGCCGTGCAGTGGCTTGCCCTTCCCGGCTACCTCCTCCTGATCGTAGCCGTCATGCTCTATGGCATTTGGGCCCACATAAGATACCGGTGCGCGCTGGCCACCCTCGAAGGGCTCGACCACCAGGAAGGTGAGGCATGAAGGGCCCCCAGGATCTGGATCGACTTTCGAATCTCACGCGCCGCTACGCCGAATACGGTGGTCGCAAGGCAGGCCTTATCGGCGTCTACGGCGGACTGCTGCTGGCGCTGCCCGCCGGACTGGGCACGGGCTTGGCCCTGGGCAGGGTGCTGGTCCAACGCACCGGAAGCGGACCCTGGCCCAGTTTCTGGCAGCCCTTTCTGTACGCCACCGGGAAACTGCCCCTGTGGCTCATGCTGCTGACCTGGAGCACGCCGCTGCTATTCCTGCTGGGCAGCGCCCCCCTCCGCCGCACCCTCTACCAGCCTTTCGGGCCCGTGAAAGCCATCGAGCCGGCCCCCAAGCGGCCTGCACCGAATGGGAAGCTGCTGTGGGGTTGTTTCGCGGCCCTCATGGGAACGCTCCTGCTCGGGTTCGCGTTGGGATGGTTCCAGGGCGAGGAGGCGTTCTTCCTGCGCGTGACCGGTGCGATCCTTTTGGGCGGGGTCTTTGTGGCCATGGTGCGGAGTAGGCAACCCCGAGAGGATGAACTGGCCCTGGCGCTTCTGCTCTGGGGTAACGCAGCCTTGGCGGCCGCTTCTCCCGCCGGCCTTTGGGCCCTCACATCCTGGCTGTTCTCGGCCCTCGGTCTGGTCACCATGGCCTGCGGTGTGTGGCAGCATCAGGCCTACCTGAGACTGCGGCGGGAGCTGGAACAGCTCGCGCCGCCGGGACAGCCGTGACTCGCCGGGAGGAGGCAAAATCTCAGGCGATCCTGGCCCTGGATCGCATCGTCCACGAGCCGGCGCGCCTGGCGATCCTCACTGTGCTTGCCTCCGCCGAGGAGGTCGCCTTCCTTTTCCTGCAGCGGGTCACGGGGATGAGCAAGGGCAACCTGTCGAGCCACACGCAGAAGCTCGAGGCCGTGGGCTACCTGGAAACCGTGAAGGCCTTCCAGGGGCGCATTCCCGTCACCAGTTTCCGCATCACCGAGGACGGACGGACCGCACTCCGCCTCTACCACCAGCAGCTGCGATCCCTGTTGCCGAAGGAGGGGAAGCCATGACTGAGAGTGATCTCAAAGCCCTTGAGGCGCTGACGACAGGTTATGCGGAGTTTGATTCAAGGAAGAGCGGACTCGCCACAGCCCTGGTTCGCATTCAATTTTCCGGGAGCCAACATCAGCCGGGTCCACCGGGAGTGGATGATCCCAATCCTTTTGGCAGCCCAGAGTGGCGTGTACATCTGGGCCGTCCTCACGATCAGGCGTGGCTGGAAGGAACACCGCGAATACCTTGCCCTCTTGAGGTCCATGCCCCAGGAATTCTGAGGGCTCTGGCACACTAGCTGTTTACGCTGGAGACCGCATGAACCTGCTGCACGCCATCCTCCTGGGACTCATCCAGGGCCTGACGGAATTCCTTCCGGTGTCCTCCACGGCGCACTTAACGCTGGCCGAGCACCTGATGTTCGGGGGTCGTCCTATGCCGCTGGCCTTCGACGTGCTCTTGCACGTGGGCACCCTGGTGGCCCTGATGATCTACTTCCGGCGCGAGCTGGTGCAAGTTGTCATGGGCTGTGTCGGCCGCGACAAGGAAGGCCGTCGCCTGGCGATCTGGCTCTTTGTGGCCATGATCCCCACGGGCATTTTCGGCATGGCCACCAAGGGCGTGAAGGAGGCCGCCAAAGAGCACCTATGGGTGTATGGCATCGGCCTGCTCTGCACGGCCATCCTGCTCTTTATCGCCAACCACCTCAGCAAAGCGCGGGCAAGCCTGAACGAACAGGACCTCGCAGGCCGCGACATCCAGGACCTGCGCCCCATGGACGCCCTGGCCGTGGGCACCATCCAGGGCATCGGCGGCGGTTTCGGCCTCTCCCGCTCGGGCTCCACGATCTCCATCGGCGTGTTTCGGGGCTTGAAACTCCCGGCCTCGGCCCGGTTCAGCTTCCTCCTGGGCATGCCCACCATTGCCGCCGCAGCCGTCGTCGAACTGCGCGGCCTGCTGAAACCCCTGCTGAAGCACCAGCCCCTGCCTGCGGACATGGCCTTTCCGGCTGGATCCCTTTCCCCGGTGTTGCTGTGCGTGGTAGGTGTCATCGCGGCAGCCATCTCTGGCTACCTCGCCATCGGCCTGCTGGATCGCTTCACGCGCAAGCCCCGCCTCAATGGTTTCGCCATCTACTGCCTGGGCATGGGCGCCGTGATGCTCGTCCTGGGCCTGACCGGGGCCTTGAACCACCACTAGAAACGCGGGTCGCGGAAGGCACGGAAATGGCGCGGAAGGCGCAGAAATCAGGTATATCAGCGGCAGTTCATTCTGCGGTTTCCGCGAACTTCCGCGCCTTCCGCGACCAGCCAAGCCTCTGAACTGCGGTTGCGTCGGTGACCTCTCAGTCCCTGGCCCATTCCGTTCGCCGGTGCATCCCCGCCGTTCACCGATGGTCGAAGGGGAATGTCCACGCGGCTCCGTAAACTGTTGCCTTCCCACCTGGAGGTCCTGGTGATCCACCTGAACGAGGTCCACAAATCCTTCACCGTGAAGGACCGGAAGACCAAAGCCAACAAGCGCATCGATGCCGTGCGCGGCATTTCCCTGACCGTGAAGCCCGGCGAGATCTACGGCCTCCTGGGCCCCAATGGCGCCGGCAAATCCACCACCCTGCGGATGATCGCCAGCCTCATGGATCCGGACTCCGGCAACATCGAGGTGTGCGGCATGAACACCCGCCAACAGCCAGAAGCCGTCCGTGGCAGTCTGGGCTTCCTCAGCACCGACATGGGCGTCTACACCCGCTTCACCCCCCGGGAACTCCTGCGGCTTTTTGGCGAATTCCAGTCTGTGGATCCGGTCATCGCCGAGC
The DNA here is from genome assembly GCA_043775845.1 of Acidobacteriota bacterium. Taxonomy (GTDB): domain Bacteria; phylum Acidobacteriota; class Holophagae; order Holophagales; family Holophagaceae; genus Geothrix. The sequence goes on along the minus strand of JAYVRY010000206.1, from coordinate 5,853 downwards.
GCCGGGGAATGCACCTGCTGGACAAACTGCAGCTGGCTGACTTCGCTGATGTGAAGATGGAAGGCTTCTCCTCAGGCCAGAAGCAGAAGGTCAGTATCGCCCGAGCCCTCCTGCACGATCCCAAGGTGGTGATCTTTGACGAGCCCACCACGGGCCTGGATGTGCTCACCGCCAAGACGGTACTGGACCTGCTGCGCATCATGCGCGACGAGGGCCGCACGGTCATCGTCTCCACCCACGTCATGCCCATGGTGGAAGACATCTGCGACCGGGTGGGCATCATCTTCGATGGCAAACTCCACGGGGATGCCCCTCCACGGGACATCCTGCAATCCCGACGCGCCAAGACCCTCGACGAAGTCTTCTTCCAACTGGCGGCTGAATCCGAAGGAGGCAACTGATGCGCGGCATCCTGCTCATCGCCAAAAAGGAATTCCTGGAACTCTCCAAGGACCGGAAGACCCTCTTCCTGGTCTTCGTCGTACCGTTCCTCTTGTACCCATTCATGTTCGGTGTCATGGCCAAGATGGGAAAACGGGAAGAAGCCCAGAACCGCAGCAAGGCTAGTCGGGTCTACCTCGTCGATCCATCCAATGCGGTGGCACCCATCCTGAAAGCCGATCCGAAGCAGTTCGATCTGGTGGCCAAACCTGAAGGTGACCTTAAGCAGGCCCTCCGGGACCAGAAGCTGGAATTGGTCCTTGAAGTGGCACCAGAGGCTGCCACGGCCTTGCAAAAGCAAGAGACGTTCAAGGTCACCGCCACCGTGGATGAAAGCGAGCGCGCTTCGAACCTGGCCCTCAAACGCCTGAAGGGGATCCTGGCTCCCCAGGAAAAGGCCTGGGTGCAAGGTCGCCTCCAGAGTCTGAGCGCAGCCCCACAGCTGGCCGAACCACTCACGTTGGATATCAAGAATGCCGCGGATGATGCTCTCCAAATCGGGAAAATCATCGGCATGATTCTGCCCTACATGCTGATGGCCATGATGTTCATGGGATCCATGCAGCACGGCATCTATGCCACGGCCGGTGAGAAGGAACGCAACACCCTATTGAGCCTCATGGCCACCCGGCTGCCCCGCATCCAGATCATCCTGGGCAAGCTGCTCTACATTTTCAGCATCGGCGTTATTTCCGCCCTGATGAACCTGCTGAGCATGGGGATCTCCATCCCGGCCATGGGGGGCGGCTCCGCCGGTTCCCTTCAGGCTATAGCCGCCATTGCCAACCCTTTCACCTTGGGGCTCACCTTCATGATCATGGTGCCCCTGGGCCTGGTGATCGCGAACTTCATCCTGCTCATGGGCGTCCAGGCCAAAACCACCATTGAGGCGGGCAGCGCCATCATGCCGGGCTTCTTCGTGGTAATTTTCCTCGGCGTTTTCAGCATGTCGCCAGGTGTGGACAAGATGCCCTTCCTTTCATACGTGCCAGTGTTGAATGTCTGCATGGCACTGCGGAAACTGTTCAGTCAGCAGTTCAGCTGGGCGGAGTATCTGGTTGCCTTCACCATGACGGTGGGCCTGGCGGCCCTCATGACCTGGGTCTCCACCCGCATCCTGAACCAGGAAAAAGCCCTTTTTAAGATGTGATAATCGTCCTTGACGCCATGCGGACCCGGATTTACCGGAGAAACCCTGTCACTCTATAGTTTCTCCAAAGCATCTAGAGGATCCCGCATGGCGACGAAGGCTAAGACTGAACCCGCATCCAAGTCCGTTTCGGCGCCCTCCCAGCCCGCGCCTTCTCCACTTGCCCTGGCATTCACGAAGGCCGTGAAACTGGTGGAATCCGGCAAGCACGCCGAGGCTGCCTCGGCTCTGGAAGCCCTGGCCAAGGAGGCCGAAGCCGCAGGCGACTTCACCATGAAGCGCCGGGCCAAGGTCTACCTGTCCCTGACCGATTCCAAGCTCCATCCCGCCAAGGCCGTGGCGCCCGATCCGGTCACGGAAATCCAGGCCTGCCTCAATCGTGGTGAAACGGAAGAAGCCCTTAAGCTCAGCGAAAAGGCCATCAAGAGCCACCCCACCATGGGTTCGCTTCACTACTTGCGCTCGGTGGCCTTCGCCCAGGCCGAGAACACCGAGGGCGCCGCCGACAGCCTCAAGAAGGCCGTAGAACTGGATGGCGACTTCGTCTACCAGTGGCACATGGAGCCGGATTTCAACCCCATCAGGAAATCCCCGCTCTTCGCCTTCACCGAAGGCCGCTGAGCCTCGGGACTCCAGCGCCATGGCCGGAGGGCAGCGACTCGACGCCGATCAACCCCTGCGGGTGGTGGCCCTGGGAGGTGGCACCGGCCTCGCAGCCCTGCTGCGTGCCCTCAAGCGCGAGGCGGGCCGTGGGCGGGATCCATGGAAGCTGACCGGCATTGTCACGGTCTCCGATAATGGTGGCTCTTCAGGCCGATTGCGCGACGAGTTGGGTGGCATTCCCCCCGGTGATCTCCGCAACTGTCTCTCGGCGCTCACGCTGGAAGATTCCGCGCTGTCTGACCTGCTGAATTACCGGTTTGGGGGAGACGGAAGCCTCGGTGGCCATTCCCTCGGGAACCTGATGCTCTGGGCCCTGGCAGACCTTACGGGTGACTGGGTCCGGGCCATCCGGCAGCTCTCCGGCATTCTGGTGACGCTGGGGCGCCTCTTTCCCTCCACGCTGGTGCCCGTCACCCTTTGCGCCGAGGACATGGACGGCAAGCGCTACACGGGTGAAGTCGAGGTGGGGGCCTGCACGCCGCCCCTGGCCCGGCTCTGGCTTGAGCCGCTGGATGCCGAACCTCTGCCGGAAGCCGTGCTGGCGTTGCTCCGTTCCGACCTCATCCTGCTCTCCCCAGGCAGTCTCTACACCTCGACCATCTCGAACCTGCTGCTGCAAGATCTGCAGGAGGCTGTGGAATCCTCGCGGTCCCCCATCGTGTATGTGGCGAACCTCATGACTGAGCCGGGCGAGACCTCAGGGCTGGACCTGGAAACCCACGTGGCGGCCATTTCGGCCCTGGGTCGCACCCGCATCTCGGCCATCATCGCCAACGCCGCTCCTTTGCAGCCAGAGATGCTGGCCCGGTACCACGTGGAAGGCGGTGAGCCCCTCCTGACCGAGGCCCAGAGCATGCTCGGCATCCCGGTCTACCACTTCCCCCTTCTGGACCCCGAGGCTCCCATGGCTCGGCACCATCCAGATCTGCTTAACCGGGCCATCCGGGAAGTGCTCCCTCTGCTGTAGGCCCCTATTGGATCCTATTCCCAGTGCCGATGAAGGGTTAAGGGCGGACCAGGTGTTTGTCTTCAACGGGGATTAATGTTCTTTTTGACAAGCTTCAGGGTAGGCTTGTCTCTTCTAGGAGGCGTTCATTGGCGCTGTGCGGCGATCTGTCCACCATGGGCCTGGAAGACATCTTCCAGTGGCTGGCCGTGGGCAAGAAGACCGGTGTGCTGGAGCTCAAGGGGCCCATGCACACCAAGCGGGTGGCTTTCCATGAGGGCCGCATCACCAGCATCTGGTCCTCTGATCCCCGCGAATACCTGGGCCAGTACCTGCTCGCCTTCAATCGGATCACCGAAGAGCAACTCAGGGACGCCCTGGCCACCCAGGAGGACGAGCAACAACTGCTGGGCCGCATCCTGGTCAACCGCCAACTGGTTACTGAAGCCGAAATCCGCCGCATCGTGCAGGTGAAGGTCGAAGAGAGCATCTTCGACACCTTCCTCTGGAATGTGGGCAGCTTCGAGTTCCACGATGGCGCGGCCTCTCATCAGAAATCGATGCTGCTCAGCCTGGATGTCACCGGCATCGTGCTGGAGGGCGCCCGGCGGCTGGACGACTGGAAGCGCATCCGAAGGGTCATCAAAGGCGGCGATGCGGTGTTGTCGGCCATCTCCGAAGCCATCGCCGAGCGGCTGCCTCTGGCCCCCGAGGATGCGGACATCCTGGCCCGGCTGGATGGAAATAAGCGGGTCGACCAGCTGGTGATCGACATGCGCATGCCCGAGTACAAGATCAACAAGCTCCTCTTTGATCTGCATGAAAAGGGGCTGGTCCGCATTGTCAATGCTGGCGGCAACCTGGGAGAGAATCCCAGCCTGCAGCTCCAGCGGGCCCGGGCCCTGGTGGAGAAACAGAAGTTGCAGGAAGCCCAAGAGGAACTGCGCCGCATCCTCACGGATCAACCCCGCCACCTGGATGCGAACAAGATGATGGCCGTGGTGCAGGATCTTCTCGAGGAAAAGAAGCTGGACCAGGAACTCATTCCTGAGCTGGCCGTGACCCTCGATGAACTGATGACCACCAACCTCGGGCCCAACGAAGCCTTCCTCGCAAGCCGAGTGAACGGCCTCTGGAGCATCCGCGACATCCTGTCCATTGCCCCCTTTGAACCCGACGAATGCCTCGGCATCTTCTCCAACCTCCTGAAGCGTGGGATTCTCAAGACCACGAAACCCGCCCAGGGAGGCGATCAGCTGAATACGCATCGCTGAAACCTCCCCGTTCCCGGAGGTCTCATGCGCATCGCCCTTTCCCTGCTCCTGCTCGCCCTGTCCCTGCTCGCCCGGCCACTGGCGGCAGCCAAGAAGCCCACGGCTGCCCAGCTTCAGGCTCAGGTGAACCGACTCACCGAGGAGCGGGATGACCTGAAACAACGGCTGGCTGCCACGGAGAACCTTCAGCAGGAAGTCGCCACCGCCAAGAAGGCCCGGGACTTGGCACGCACCGAAACCGAGGTGGCTCGGAAAGAGGTCGACCAGCTTCGCGCTTCCCTCAAGGAAAACCAGGGCGGCAGCGACACCATTCTCAAGGAGCTCCGCGAGGCCCAACTGGCCCGTGAAGAGGCCAAGACAGAAGCCGCCCGGCTCAGGGCCGAGAATGAGCTGCTTCAGCACAAGGCGCGCGCGGTTCCAGCTGAGGGCGATCTCGTTCTCCTGGGCGAGGAGGTGCAGCCTGCGCGCCCCATCAACCTCAACCGGGCGACCCCTCGCCTGAAATCATCGAGCCTGTTTGCCGGGAGGCCCAAGGGTGTCGTGGTCGTCAACGTGCTGATCAATGAGAAGGGCGACGTGGTGGCCGCACGGCTCATCCAGGGGCTTCCCGGGGATTCTCCTGAAGCCAAGGATGTCGGCGAGGCCTGTGTGGAGGCAGCCAAGCACCTGGTCTTCGACCCTGCCGCCAGCAAGGACGGCAAGACGAAATTCAAGGTCTGGCAGGGCGTCGGGTTCTACCTGGACTGACCCACGGGATGTCCTGAGAAGGCCCCCTTTAGATCAGGTCCGCTCGCCAAAGGGACTGGGCTCACCCAGCTCCCAACGGGCCTCGTACCAGACCTTCTCCAGGCAAAGCCCTTCGGGGGGAGCGGTAAGGCCTGCCCGCCTCCGGTCTCGTGCCGCCAAGACACCCGCCAGAGATTCTGCCGCCCGCTTGCCGCGCCCCACCTCCACCAGGGTGCCCGCCATGATGCGCACCTGGTGCATGAGAAAACTGCTGCCCTCAAAGACCAGGTCAACACCTCCTGCACTTTTCTGGATATGGATGCCGTGAATCGTTCGGACGGGCGTTTTCGCCGCGCATTCCGCGCAGCGAAAGCTCGAGAAGTCATGCGTGCCCAGCAGCGGTAGGACGGCCTCAGCCATGGCAGCAAGGTCGAGCGGAAGAGTCTGATGGACATGCCAGCGGTAGGCTGCCTGCAGGGGATCCGCAGCCGCGCCAAGACCCAGCCGGTAGACGTAGCGCTTGGCCACCGCATGCTGTCGCGGGAAAAAGCCCTCTGGCGCGGGCTGGACCGCCATGACCCGGATATCTCGTGGCAAGTGCGCGTTCAGGGCCGCCAAGAGCCGGTAAGGCTCCCAGGCCCTGGTCGTGTGAA
>JAYVRY010000205.1:0-4764 GCA_043775845.1 Acidobacteriota bacterium | reverse complement strand
CTCACCATCGAGCTCAAGGAGAAGATCCTCACCGGCGGCTTCCTGGTGCTGGCTTCCCTCATGGCCCTGGTCATCGTCATGGATCTTCTGAAACTCCGAAAATGAGTTTCAAGCCCTGGGGAACAGGACAGAAAAACGAGTGCCCTGGCCGGGTTCGCTGTCCACCTGGATGAGGCCCTGGTTTTGTTTCACCACACCATGCACCGTGGCCAAGCCCAGTCCCGTCCCCCGGCCCACGGACTTAGTAGTGAAAAAGGGCTCGAAGATCCTCGCCACCAGCTCGGGCGCCATGCCGCACCCGCTGTCCGTGACGCTGAGACAAACGTAGTCGCCTGACTGCGCATCCATCAGGGCCGCCATGTCGGTTTCAGTCAGGGTCCGATTCGCCGTGGCCACATCGATGCGGCCTTGGCCTGTGATGGCATCTCGGGCATTCACCACGAGGTTGCTCAGCACCTGCTCCAGCTGCGTGGGGTCCATGCGCACGCGCCAGAGCCCCGGGTCGGGCTTCCAGGTGAGCTGCACCTCAGGCCCCAGCAAGCGTCCGAGAAGATCCTGCATGTCTGTCACGGATTGATTCAGGTCCACCTCGCGGGGATCGATGGGCTGTTGTCGTGAGAAGGCCAGTAGCTGCCGGGTGAGGTCCGCTGAATGCCGGGCGGCCCGTAAGATGTCTTCCAAGTGCTTCCGCTCGGGGCGATCCGCTGACATGCGGTGAAGGGCCAGATCAGCGTTGGCGAGAATGGCGCCCAGCATGTTGTTGTAGTCGTGGGCCACGGTTCCTGCGAAGCGGCCCACCAATTCCATTTTCTCGGATTGCTGCAAACGGGCCTCAAGGGCACTCCGTTCCGCCACCAGCTGCTCGTATTCGGTGATGTCGCGGCCGATGCCCAGCACGCCAATCAGGGTGCCTCGATCATCGAACATGGGGGTCTTGAGGGTTTCCAATAGGACACTCTGGCCCGTCTCGGCCATGGTGACCCACTCTTCGTTCTTCCGGATGGCACCCACCTCGATGGCTTCGCGGTCCCTCGCACGGAAGAAGTCCGCCAGCTCCTTCTCCACGAAGTCATAGTCCGTCTTGCCCACGATGTCCGCCTCCTTGGCCCCAAAGAGGCGTTCGAAGGCCCGGTTGCAGCCCAGGTAGACCCCCTCAGAATTCTTCAGCCACACCAGGTCTGGAATCGCCTGCAACAGGGCCTGCAACTTCGTTTCGCGGAGGGCTGATTGTTGCACCAGCCGGCGCACCAGGAAAAAGAGCAGGATCGCGGTCACCGCCACGAAGACCCAGCCCTTGAAGATGCTGATCACGGTCATGAGGGCCGGGTCGTGCACCAGGAGCTCCACCGCGCGGTCGGAAAGCAGGATCCAGGCCCCGGAGAACGTCGCATAGAGAAGCACCACCCGCCAAACCCCGGCGGCGTTTGATACCGCTGGCTTCGCGTGGATGCGGATGGGTTCAGGCATGGGGGCTGTCCTGGGACTAGGGATTCATCCTACTCCACCGCTCTTCTCGGTCAGAGGCCCAGCAGTTCCTTGATCTTCGGTGTGACGCTCCGACTCACTTCCAGGTCCACGCCCTCTGCCACACGCACCGAGGCGCGGCCCCCTTCCAGTGACTTCAAGCCCAGCACCGCCTCGGGCCGCAGCAGCAGATGCCGCTGGATGCGCAGCAGTCCCGTGGCCGGAAACGCACCTTCCACTTCGGCGAGGGTGGTCCAAGCCGTGCGATGCCGACTGCCTCCGGCCCAGGCCCACACCACTTCTTCCTCCACTTCGAAATGGGTGGTCCGCTTCAGGTCCAGGAAGACGTGGCCCTCGCCCGCCTTCACGGGAAAACGCTGGGGCGCGGCGGCGGGAGCCTCCGTACGCTTCTGTCCACCTTCCCGCAGCCGGGCCAAAGTCTTCGACAAACGGTCGGCCGACACCGGTTTCATGATGTAGTCCACGGCGGCGGCCTCGAAGGCCCGCACCGCATGTTCGGAATAGGCGGTCACGAACACCACCGGAGGACAGTGGCGACAGTCGGCCAGTTCCGCAGCCACTTCCAGACCCGTGGCACCCGGCATCTGGATGTCGAGGAAGAGAGCGTCCACCTCCTTGGGTTCCCGCAGCCAGGCCAACACGGCAGGGCCATCCTCCAGCTCCGCCTTCACGTCGCAACCGGCCTCGCGCAGCAGGCGCGCCAACCGGGTGCGGGCCAGGGGTTCGTCATCGGCCAGGGCCACACGCAGGGGTTTCATCGGCGGGTCTCCAAGCGTTCCAGCACCACGTCAGCCATCGTGGCGGCTCCCTCGGAATGGAGGCGGAAAGCGGCCCCGGCACCATAGGCCAGCCTCAGCCGGGCTTCCAAGTTCTGCAGGCCCACGCCCTGGCCCGGCACCAGGCCCATGGGCTTGCCTGTGTTCGCCACCTGGAGGCGCAGCCCGGCGCCTTCCCGACGGAGGCGGATGGTCAGGGTTCCGCCGGCGGAATGAGGTGCAATGCCATGCTTCAAGGCATTCTCCACCAGGGGTTGAAGCAGGAAGGGCGGGGCCTCGATGGCATCCAGGTCGTCGTCCCAGTCCCAATGCACCTGCAACCGCTGGCCGAGTCGCAGCCCTTCGACAGCCAGAAAGCGCTGCACCAGGGCCCGCTCATCGCCTAGCGGGGCCGTGGGGCGGTCCCCATGGCGCAGGAGGGCGCGGTACAACTCGGACAGGTCGAGGATGGCCTGCTCCGCCGCCAGGGAATCCTGGCGCACCAGCTCGGCCAGCCCGTTCAGGGAGTTGAACAGCACGTGCGGACTGAGCTGGCCCCGAAGCAACACCCACTGGGCCTCCTCCAGCTTGCTTTCCACGGCGGCCTTCTCCTCTTCCGTCACCACCGAGAAGGAGATGATGGCCCCCACGATGGTCATCATGGGCAGGCCGATCATGTAGTTCATCATCAGGACGGCGGCAAATGTGGGCTTGGTGCCCTTGACCAGGCCCATGGCCTCGGCGCTGAGGTTGGCCCCCCGGAGCATGAGCCAACTCACCGAGACCAGCAGGACCAGAAGAATCGAGTTGAATCCAACGGCTTGAACCAGTCCCCGCCAGAACGGGGCGCGAAGCCGATCATCCCCGCTCCAGCGCCATGGCAGCGGTGTCAGGAACCCATAACTGAAACACAACAAGGCCGGCATCAACAAAGAATTGGTCAGGGCCCAGGGATGCTTCAGTTGGACCGACATCGGTACCAGGATGAATTGGAACGAGGTGAAGATCAGGGTGAAGGCCAGTACGACGGCCCAGGGCGTCCGCTTGCGCAGGCGGTGCTGGAGATGCTGCTGGAGGGGGCCAAATCGCATGTCACCAGGATGCCCGAGGCCCCGTCGAGTGACGGCGGCCTTCTGCGTTCCACCGGCGGTCGGAAAAGGAACCTCGCCGACCCGACTCAAGCCCCGGTGGAACGGGAAGCCAGCCTGTGGCACCCAAGGACTATTCCCGGAGCCCCCCATGCCCTCCATGCGCCCCATCTTCACGTTCGCCCTGGCCCTTGCGGCCACCCTGTCCCTGCCCGCTGCCGAAAGGAAGGTCCCCATGTCCCTATACGAAGTCACCCTCAACAGCCTGGAAGGCAAGCCCCAGTCCCTCGCCGCCTACAAGGGCAAGGTAGTGCTGGCCGTCAACGTGGCCAGCGAATGCGGCTACACGCCCCAATACGCAGGCCTTCAGAAGCTCTACTCGGAGCTCAAAGACCGGGGCCTCGTCATCCTCGGCTTCCCTTGCAACCAGTTCGGGGGCCAGGAGCCGGGCACCGCCACCCAGATCGAAACCTTCTGCCAGAAGAACTACGGCGTGACTTTCCCCCTCTTCGAGAAGGTGGAGGTGAAGGGTGCTGGCAAGGCGCCTGTCTACACCTTCCTCACCGCCAGGCACGGCGAACCCGCCTGGAACTTCCACAAGTACCTCGTGGGCAAGGACGGGCAGGTCATCCAAGCCTTCAGCAGCAAAGTCACGCCCGACAGCGCCGAACTCAGAGCTGCCATTGAGGCCGCGCTGAAGTAGCTACTTCGTCGCGGTGATCACGGCTGGAGGCGTCTGCTGCATCTCGATGTAGAGCGCCTTCACCCCGTTGATGAGGAACTGCATGGCCACGGCCGCCAGGATGAGGCCCATGAGCTTGTTCACCACTTTGTTGCCGATGGCACCGAGGCGCTCGAACACTTTGGGGGCGTTGCGGAGAAACAGGTAGGTCGCCCAGACATTGGCCAGGATCGCCAGCAGCACCACGCCGTATTCCCACCAGGTCACGCCCGCGATCATGCCCATCACCGTGGACAGGGTGCCGGGGCCCGCGAGCAGGGGAATGCCGAAGGGCACAATGGCGAAATCATCGGGACTCTTCAGGCTGGCTTCGGCCTTTTCGTCGTCCGTGCTGCGCTCGCGGGGATCTTCGCCGTAGAGCATCGAGATGGCGCGGTAGAGCACCAGCACGCCACCCACGAAGCGCATGGCCAAGGCCGTGAAGCCGAAGAAGCTGAAGATGAACTGGCCCACGAGGGCGAAGATGATCATCGCCGTGCCGGCCGTAAGTGCGGCCTTGCGGGCGCTACGCCGGAGGGCGGTGCGGTCCATGCCCACCGTGGCGCTGGCAAAGATCGTCGCCGCGCTGATGGGGTTCAGCACCGAGAACAGGGACGTTGTCACGCCCAGGGCGAAAGACCAGGAGGGCAGGGGGCCGAGGTGGGGCATGGGGTACTGTAGCGCTAGGATTGAGCCATGCGCGATCTGGAAGCAT
>JAYVRY010000204.1:0-17604 GCA_043775845.1 Acidobacteriota bacterium | reverse complement strand
GGTGCTCTCCCGCCAGATCGCCGAAGGCCACCATGGCTCCCTCCACCTGGCCAACCGCGAACCCAAGGGCGCGCGGGCGACGCTCCGGCTGCCCCTGGAAGGGTAGTTCTTTCCTAGACCTGGAACCTAGCCTTCGACGGCCTCATCCTTGGGGCGGTGTAACCCTTTCGGCCCATCCGCCGTCTAATGATTTGGGAGGTGCGACGATGAAGACCCTGATTGGCACCTTGACCATGCTCACCACCCTGGCCGTTCAAGCCGGGACCCTGCCCCAGGAAGCGCAGCGGACCCCTCCGCCCGCCGAAACCAAGGAAGGGCAGCCCGCGCGGCCCCCGGACCGGGCGCCGGACAATCCGCCACCACCGCCTCCCGCAGACCCGCCCAAGCCGCCGCCCCAGACCGAGCGGCAGACCCAGGCCGAGCGCCAGCCGGAGCGCGCCAGTGGCCAGTGGGTCTACACGGAACAGTACGGCTGGGTGTGGATGCCCTACGGCGAGCGTTACACCCACGTGCCGCCGGATGGCTCCCCGCCGAACATGTACGTGTATGAACCGGAAGTCGGCTGGTGCTGGGTGGTGGCGCCATGGCTTTGGGGCTGGGGTCCCTCGCCCTACTTCGGGGTGCTCGGCTACAGGAACTATGGGTGGTGGGGCATCGGGCTGGGCCGCTGGCACGGTTTCGGCGGCGGTTACGGCTACCGGAGTTGGGTGGGCCCGCGCTACTGGCACGGAGGGCGTTGGACCTCCCGGGGCGGCTTCCGGGGCTTTGGCCCGGGTGTGCGGCGCTGAATCCGTCACATCCATCCCGATCCACGCACCCAAGAAGTTCCTACGCACGTCTAGGAACTCGCGGGAACCATGATCCAAGCCATCGGATCCAGCCCAGGCCAGACCGCCCTGCCGGGGGGGAGTGATACCGGGGGGCTGCAGGCTCAACTGGCCCAGGCGGAACGGCAACTGGCGGATTGCATCACCTGCGCTACGGCGAACACCCCCTCGGGGAAAGCCAAAATCCAGGTGCTGACGGCCCGGGTGCAGGCCCTCAAGGACCGCTTGGAAGAGGTGGCAACCAGCAAGCGGGCCCAGCCGGTGAATGCTGAAGAGGCCGCGCGGTTCCAGGGGCCTGGACAGGGGGTGGCCGCTCCACTGGCGCCCACCAGCGGGGCTTCCTTCCCGGGTTCCCTGGGCGGCGGTCTGGATGTGACGGCCTGAAACCAAGGCACAATGCCCTGACATCCTTCGACCCCACGCGAAACCCAAACCTTGGAGGCCATGGTATGACCTTGTTCGCGAGCATTGTGTCCCGGAAGACCCTTGGCCCCGATGGGCTGCGCTTGGTGCTCTGCGCCATCCTCTTCACCCACGGAGCCTACCGTTTTTACGAGGGCAGCAGCCCTGAGCTGGGGGCCATCCTGGTCAAGAAGGGTTTTCCCTTCGGTGTGGTTCTGGCCTATTCCGTGAATGTGGTGGAGACGCTGGGTTCCATCCTGGTGGCCCTGCGCCGCGTCGTCCTGCCCATGTGCTTCGCCCTGGCCAGCATCTACGTCACGGGCATTGTCCTCTTCCACCGGCATGAAGGTTTCTTCGTCGTGGGCCCCGGCTCGGGCGGCTGGGAATACAGCGCTCTGCTGATCACCTGTCTGCTGGTGACCGCCTGGGAGAACCGGGCGCGACGTTTCTCCTGAGGCCTGGCCGCCTAGTCCTTGAAGGGATCCTCCAGGACATGGCTTGCTAGCTTTTCCGAACCCACCTATGCGGTGCTGCGTATCCTCTCGGGCTTCCTGATCTCCTTCCACGGAGTGCAGAAGGTGTTCGGGTTCCCGGCCACGCACCGGCCTCCGCTCTTGTCGCAGATCGGCGTGGGTGGCCTCATCGAACTGGTCTGCGGCCTTGCCATCCTGGTGGGTTTCCAGACCCGCCCGGCGGCCTTCCTTTGCAGTGGCACCATGGCCGTGGCCTACATCCAGTTTCACTGGAAGTTCCAGTTCGGCTCGGGCTTCTTTCCCGCCATCAACGAGGGTGAGCTGGCCTTGATCTACTGTTTCCTTTTCCTTTACCTGGCCTGCCGGGGTGGCGGGACGTGGGCCGTGGACAAGGCCTGATACCGCGGGCCTTCCTGCTCTAGACTAAGGACGCCAAAGGAGGCTCCATGCCCGAAGCCCTCGACACCATCCAGGATGAGGTGCAGTCCCACGCGGAGGAAAGCCGCTTCAACGGTTTCATCGCGCTCTTCGTGGCCGTGGTGGCCACCTTCATGGCCCTCTGCAATGTGAAGGATGGCAACGTCGTCCAGGCCATGCAGCAGTCCCAGGCCAAGGCCATCGATCAGTGGGCCTACTACCAGAGCAAGAGCACCAAGCAGCACATCGCCGAGAACACCGCGGACATGCTGAAGATACAGCTGGACATGAACCCGACGCTAAAGCCAGAGATTCGCGCCAAGGTGGAGGCCAAGATCGCGGCTCAGGAAAGTGCGGCGAAGAAGTATGAAAAGGAGAAGGAAGGCATCAAGGCCGAAGCCGTGCAGGCCGCCAAGGACTACGACGCCATGAACATCCACGACGACCAGTTCGACCTGGCCGAGGCCTGTCTCAGTGTGGCGGTGGCCCTGGCGGGTGTCACGGCCCTCACCAAGAAGCGGTGGCTCTTTGCGGTGGCGGGTGCCTTCGCCAGTTTCGGCATCCTCTTTGGTCTGGCGGGTTTTCTCAAATGGAATCTGCACTCGGACTTGATGGCCAAGCTGCTGGGCTGAGCGCGCGGGAATGGCGCATCCGCAAGGAGCCCGTCGCGCCGCCGAATCATGTCTTCAAAGAAGCAATAAATAAGCTGAGCTTCGCGGATCATCAGGCTTCGCGATGGCGAAAGGGCATCAGTGAGCGTGGGACTTCCCGTGGAACCGCCCTCGCCCCAAGCGCGACCAGAGCAGGGCGAAGCATTCGACGGCGCCCCACAGGACGGCGCCCCCCAGTGCCAGCAGGGGGAGAACGTGGAATCGCGCAAATGGCGTTCGCATGGGTGTGCCTCCCGTGGGGTTTGGGTTTCTGCCAGACACCCAGACCATAGACCTGCCGCCGGTGCCGTTTGTGTCCCCGGGGTGACATTTGAGTGACGGCGCGAGAAAGGCCCGAGCGGGATCATGGGGCCGGGCTATGCTTCGAGCTTTTCCACTCCTTTCTGACTGTGCCCATGCCCCATCTGCCGCTGCTCGACGAACTCGCGAAGGCCATCGAGGTCGGTGGCGCGCACTTCGAGACTCGAACGGTCTGCGAAGTGGACTGCGGTGGCGGCAGGATGCCGGTGCAGCTCATCCTGGCGGGCAATCCCGATCCCGACATCCCGGCGGTGGGCTTTTTCGGCGGTGTGCATGGCCTGGAACGCATCGGCGCGGAAGTGGTGCTGGCCTACCTGCAGAACCTGGCCGGGCGTCTCAAGTGGGACAACACCATCCACAGCCTGCTGGAATCCGTGCGGCTGGTCTTCATGCCCCTGATCAATCCGGGTGGCACCTGGCTGGGCACGCGGGCCAATCCAAACGGTGTCGATCTCATGCGCAACGCGCCCGTGGAATCGCAGGAGCGGGTGCCCTGGCTCATCGGGGGGCAGCGCCTCAGTCCGCGTCTGCCCTGGTTCCGTGGGGCGCTGGGACAGCCCATGGAAGCCGAAAGCCAGGCCCTTTGTGATGTGGTCAGCCGCGAACTGCTGAGCCGGCGCTTCTGCCTCACGGTGGATTGCCACTCGGGCTTTGGCGTGGCCGATCGCATCTGGTTTCCCTATGCCCACACCCGGGTGCCCGTGCAGCATCTGGCGGAGATGCACGCCCTCAAGGAGCTGTTCCAGGAGACGTTGAACAACTACCGCTACATCTTCGAGCCTCAGAGCAGCCAGTACCTCGCCCATGGCGACCTCTGGGATTTCCTTTACCTGAAATCCCTGCGGCATCCGGAGCGGGTCTTCCTGCCCTTGACGCTGGAGATGGGCTCCTGGACCTGGGTGAAGAAGAACCCCCGCCAGTTTTTCTCTTTGATGGGGAACTTCAATCCGCTCATCGAACATCGCCAGCAGCGGGTGCTGCGCCGTCACGTGGCCCTGCTGGATTTCTTCGCTCGCGCGGCCTGCAGCCACCAGCGCTGGGCTCCGGGCGAGGGGGCCCGCGAACGCCACCGCATGAGCGCGCTGGCCCACTGGTACCCCGAGTGGGACCTAGGCGTGCAGGCATGAGCACCTGGATTCTGCTGCGGGGGCTCACCCGCGAGCAACGGCACTGGGGGGACTTCCCACGCCAACTGGCGGAGGCTCTGCCGGAAGCGCGGGTTTGTTGCCTGGAACTACCGGGCAATGGCGGGCTCAACGAACTGGACAGCCCCACGCGCATCGCCGATATGGTGGCGCACTGCCGCCGGGAAGTGGCGCGGCTGAATCTGACGCCGCCCTTCAATCTTTTGGCCATGTCCCTGGGGGCCATGGTGGCCGTGGCCTGGGCGGAGAACCGCCCCGCTGAGATTCAGGCCTGCGTGCTCATCAACACGAGCTTCGGAGGCGTTAACGCCATGCCGAAACGGCTGCGGCCCCGGGCCTGGCCCCGGTTGCTGGCGTGCCTCCTGGCGCGCTCTGCTCGGGGCCGCGAGCGGGCTGTGTTCAAGCTCACCACGCGTCGCGTGCCTGAGGCTTCTGGCGTGGTCGATGAATGGGCCGCCATCCGCCAGACCCGTCCCGTGAGCCTGAAGAATGCCTTGCGGCAGGTGCTGGCCGCCGTGCGGTTCCGGGCCCCTGTCATCGCACCCGTACCGACCCTGGTGCTGGCTGGCGCACGAGATGGCCTGGTGGACCCACGCTGTTCGAAAGAAATTGCGCGCCGCTGGGGCTGCGCCCTGGCGATCCATCCCGAAGCGGGCCATGACCTGCCGCTGGATGATGGCGCCTGGGTCGCCCACCAGGTCAGCGTCTGGCTGCTCAGCGTTCCAGGGCCGAGCGCATGACTTCCGAGAACATGCCCCAGGTGAAGGGGCGGGGCAGAAAGCCCGCCAGGCCCTTCACGTCGTGACCGAGCTCGGAGGGATAGCCGCTGGACAGCACCACGGGGATGTCAGGGGCCAGGGCCAGGATGCGGGAACAGGCGTCCTTGCCATCCATGGAGGGCATGGTGAGGTTCAGGAAGACGACGGTGATTTCAGCCTTCCGCCGCGAGAAGAGTTCCACGCCCTCCTGGCCATCGGTGGCTTCCAGCACATCGAAGCCCATGCGCTGGGCCATTTCCCGCGAGACGGTGCGCACGGCCTGGTCGTCATCCACGATGAGCAGCGTTCCCTGGCCGCGCCATTCGGTGACGCCTTCGGGGCGGGCATCCGCATGTTCCTGCGTGGTGAGGGTGGGCAGGAAGACGCGGAACATGGTGCCTTCGCCGGGTTCGCTGTAGACCTTCAGGCTGCCATTGAGGCGCCGGAGGATGCCCAGGATCGCCGCCAGGCCCAGGCCCCGGCCCTTGACCTTGGTGGTGAAGAAGGGGTCGAAGATTTTCGACAGGGTATCGGGCGGCATGCCGCAGCCCGTGTCGCTCACTTCCAGCACGATGTAGCGGCCCGGCGTGAGGGGCAGGAGGGGGTTGTAGGCCGCCAGGAAGGTGGCATCGAGGAACTCTTCGCGGGTGCGCACCGTGATGAGCCCGCCCTTGGCTTCGTCCAGGGCATCCGAGGCATTGGTGATGAGGTTCATGACCAGCTGCTGGATCTGCGCCGGGTCCGCCGAGATGGGCGACAGCCAGGAGGCCAGATCGAAACGGATGATCGATTTCTTCGAGATGGACACTTCCAAGAGCTGGGTGATTTCCTGGACCAGGCGATTCAGTTCCACTTCCTCGAGCTGGGAGTGCCCACGCCCAGAATAGGTGAGCAGCTGCGCGGTGAGATCGGCGGCGCGCCTGGCCCCGGTTTCGATGCGCTGGAAATAGCGGCGGGTGGGGCTTTCGAGTGGCAGGCCCGCAGAGCCCAGGTTGGCGTTGCCTATGATGCCCGTGAGCAGGTTGTTGAAATCGTGCGCGATGCCACTGGCCAGCACGCCGAGGCTCTCCAGCTTCTGGGTCTGCCGGAGGGTTTCTTCCGCTTCCTTCTTCTGGGTGATGTCGGCCCGGATGGCAATGAACTGCTTGGGGCGCCCCTGGTCATCCAGGATGGGCACGATGGTGGCATCCACCCAGTAGATGGTGCCGTCCTTGGCCTTGTTCCGGACCTCGCCGCGCCAGACCGCGCCGGAGAGGATGGTGTCCCACATGTCCTTGAAAAAACTCTTGGGATGGAACCCGCTGTTCAAAATCTTGTGCGTTCTCCCCACCAGCTCTTCCCGGCTGTACTTGGAGATGGCGCAGAACTTGTCGTTGACGAAGGTGATCCGGCCCTGGACATCGGTGATGCCCACGATGGCGTGCTCATTCAGCGCGTGCTCCAGGTCTTCGAGTCCCTGCAACCGGACCGACACGCTCAAGGGCTGCATGCGCCGGTGTCTGAGGTGTCGCGGGAAGGCCATGGAGGTTCCCCATTGAAGCCCCGATTCTGTCACAGGGGGGGGAGCGTGTGGCAATTATCGACCAGGCCCAGGCGTGAATTGATGACGCGTCTCGGGTCACCCAGCCACACGACGTGGATGTGCAAGCCCTCCTCCGCATCGCCATGGTCTACAACATCCCCATGGCCTGCACCCGCAGCATGGCTGATTTCATGATCTCGTCGGCCCTCCTGAACAAACCCTATGAACCCGCCCGCACGGATGACTCGGCCTACACCGGGCGGAAGGTGGACTGAGGGGCCAGGAGGGTTCCTCCGAGTGGGGCAGCCGACCTTAGGTTCTGGGAAATGAATTCCCGGCTGACCCCGATTCTGGGCGGTCCATGTTGCCGACCGGCAGAATGGCCAGCACAGAATTAAGGATTCTTGGATTTCCCGGATTCTGCCGATAAAGGGCCATGATTCCGACATTCACGTTCTGACAGGGTTCCCGGACTCGCTCCGGCTTTTTTCGGGAACAGGGCCATGGGCGCAAGGTGTGGGTTTCATGGGTGGGGAGGCACCCTGCTCCACTCACGCCACAGCATCTGACGCTGATGTCCATCCCAGAAGGAGGTGCCCATGCCACCCGGAAACACCCGCTTCAAACCACCGGCCAGGATCATCGAGAAAACCACGGTGGGGGCCTGCCTGGCCATCGCCCACCGCATCGAGCACGACCACGCCGTGAGTGGCGATGAGGTCGGAGCGCGCGCCGCCCATGAGGTGGCCCTCCATATCGAGGAAGAGCTGATCAAGCAGACCGGCTGGCGTCCCACGGGTTGAGGGTCGCTCGCCGGGTCGCCATGGAAGGGCGCCCAGCCCTCGCCTTCTGCCGTGGAACTCGGCACAGTGGGAGGGGTGGACGCTCCACCTTCTTCCAGGTTCCTGCCCAGTCATGACACCTCTGCTCGATCTCAGCCGTTTCCGCTCCAACGATGACCTGGGCCTGGGCCTGAAGACCGGCGCCGGTCGCAGCGTCAACAAGGACGGCACCTTCAATGTGCGGCGGAAGGGGTTGCCGTTGATCCGCGGCTACGAGCTCTATCACCACCTCATCACCCTGGATGGCTATCGTTTCATCGGCCTGCTCTTTCTGGGCTTTCTGCTGACCAATGCGCTTTTCGCCTCCATCTATCTGCGGATCGGCATGGAGCATTTCGTCCGGCCCGGCGGCGATGGCTTATGGGACAAGGTCTGCGATGCCTTCTTCTTCAGCACGCAGACCCTCACCACCGTGGGCTACGGGCACATCAGCCCCAAGAGTCACCTGGTAAGCGCCGTGGCGGCCTTTGAATCGTTGCTGGGCCTCCTCAGCTTCGCCCTGGCCACGGGCCTGCTCTACGGGCGCTTCTCGCGGCCCCATGCCCAGATGTGCTTCAGCGCCCACGGGCTGGTGGCGCCCTACCGGGGCATCACGGCCTTCATGTTCCGGTTCGTGAACCGCCGCAGCAACCAGCTCATCGAGGTCGAGGCCACGGTGGCGCTTTCCATGCTCGAGGTGGCCACGAACACCCGCCAATACGTGACCCTGTCCCTGGAGCGCAGCAAAATCAACCTCTTCCCCACCAGTTGGACCGTGGTGCACCCCATCAATGAGCAGAGTCCCCTCTTCGGCATGACGGACGTGGATCTGCGCCAGGCCCAGGCGGAATTCATCGTCCTCATCAAGGCCTTCGACGACACCTTCGCCCAGACCATCTACCAGCGCACCTCATACATTGCCGAGGAGGTGGTGTGGGGCGCCCGCTTCAAGCCCATGACGGCCCTTGGCGCGGATGGCGCCGTGGAGATGAACGTGAATCTGGTGGATGCCCTCGAACAAGCCTGAGGGCTGGTCGGGGCGATAGCGCGTCAGACCAGATCCAAGTCGCGGGTCTTCACACGCGGGAACACCTGGTTTGCCTGCGCTTCCGTGAGTCCGTAAACACGGCGGAAGAGGCCGCCCAGCAGGGCGCGGTATTCGTTGAGCACGGGGTAGTCACGATCCTGGAACAGGGTCTTGCGCTCGAGGGCGACCTGCTCGCCCACCACGCGCTTGCCCTTCACAGAGCCACCCAGAATCCAGGCCACGCTGCCGTGGCCGTGGTCGGTGCCGTGGGTGCCGTTCTCGCGGAAGGTGCGGCCGAACTCGGAGATCACCACCACCGTGGTTCGCGCCCAGGCGCTGCCCATCTCCTCGGCGAAGGCGGTGAGGCCCTTGCCCAGGTTGGCTAGGTTGCCGTTGAGGATGGCCGCCTCGTTGGTGTGCGTGTCCCAACCGCCGATGTCGAGAAAGCCCAGGCCGAAGCGGTCGCGCAGCATGCGGCCCATGCGTCGCGCTTCCAGTTCAAAGCCCTTGGGTGAGATGGCGCTGCGGTTGGCTTCGTTCTGTTCCCGAGCGAAGTCCTGCGCCACTTCCTTGCGGAGTTGGAGGCCTTCCACCACGGGCGCCTCCAGGGGATGGCCTTGGTACATCTCCGCCAGGATGGCCATCTGTCGATCATCGAAGGCCGCCTTGCCCACCTGCCTGAGCGACACGTTGGGCACGGAGAGCCCGCCCTTCATGCTCAGGGGCAGGCCGTCGGTGAAGGCGATGGGATTGGCGTTGCCCAGCAGCTCGGCCAAGCGGTTGAGAAAGCCTGAGCCGTAGTCCTTGGGCCCATCGAGGGGTTCGCCGCCTTCGATGCTGTCCTGGGTTTCAAAGTGGCTGCGCGAGGTGTCGTGGGTCCCGGCGAAGGGCACGAAGGCCACCTGGCCCTGGTGCCATAGGGGCAGGATGGAATCCTTCAGCGCGGGGTGCAGGCCCCAGGTCGCATCCAGGGCCAGGCAGGCCTGGGCATCGGCCGCGTCGGGCTTGGCCAGGGCCAGGGTGGGCCGCGACTCGTAGTAGAAGGGACTGGCGTAGGGCACCAGCACATTGGCACAGTCATAACCGCCGCGGAGGAAGACCACGAGAACTTTGGGACTGGCGGGGGGCGCGGCGAAGAGCCGGGCACCGCTCAGCGCGAGGCCGGTGGACGCGAGACCCTGAAGGAAGTGACGGCGCTGCATGGGAACCTCACCGGGCCATGAATTCGGGGGAGGCCAGCAGGAAGGTGTTCCACTCCTGCTGGGAGGACGCTCGGTCCAGGGCCTTGCGGGTCGCGGGGGAGAGCAGCGGTTCCACGGCCTCGAAGTAGAGGCGCGAGGACAGCTGGGGGAAGCCGGTGACCGGGCCGGGCTTGCCATCATCGCCATCGAAGAGGCCGGCGGAGCCGTTGCCGATGGCCCGGGCGATCTCGAAGCGCTTGGCCAGCTGGCCGGGGCTGCTCCAGGCCTGGGTGGTCAGGGCGTAGCCGTCCGGCGTGCCGTGGCCGTAGAGGGGCTGGCCCAGGCCGTTGAGCCAGTTGGTTACGGGCTTCATGTTGAGGGGATGCTTGCCATCATAGGCGAGGCGAAGCGTGCTCATCACGTAGTGCATGGGATCACGGAAGCCTTGGCCGAGGCTGTCGATGAAGGCCTTGGACGTGAGGAGTGCTCTTAGCACGGAGGGGATGTCGCCCTGGGTGCGTGTGAACTCGCGGGCCAGCTGATCCACCAGGGCCTGGGGCGGCGGGACGCCGAGCCAATAGGTGGCCAGCTTGCGGCTCACGAAGCGGGCGGTGGAGGGGTGTGCCACCAGCAGGTCCACGGCGCGCTCCACTTCGGCAAAGCCTTCGCCTTGGATGCGCGTGCCGAGCAGGAGCTTATCGCCGAAATCGTGGCGGCCCGGATGGAATTCGAAAGCACCTTCCTGGCGGTAGAGCGCCTGCCAGGCGGGTCGCACCTGTCGCGCCTTGCCCGCATTCACGCCCGCGCCGGTCAGCACCCGCGCCAGCTCCTGCACATCCTGCTGCGTGTAGCCACCGTCGATGCCCAGGGTGTGCAGCTCCAGCAGCTCACGGGCGTAGTTCTCGTTGACTTTGCCCCCGGCACTCTGGGCGTTGTCGAGGTAGACCAGCATGGCGGGATGGGTGAGGGTCGCCATCACCAGATCACGGAAGCGGCCCAGGGCGTGGGGCCGGATGGCCTTCTCTTCATAATCGCCCACGGTCCAGCGCAGGTTGGCCTTGCCCTGAAACACGCTGAAGTGGTTGAGCCAGAACCAGGTCATCTGCTCTTGCAGCTGGGCGGGCGACCACAGGGCCCGCAGCAGGTGGCGCCTTGCGGCGTCGGCTGTGGCCTGGTTGGCCGCCTGGTTCTGGGCCTGCCGTGCCAGTTGCTTGGCGTCCTCGTCCGTCAAGGCCTGGATGCGTTTGTGTTCGGTGTCGACGTCCATCAGGACCTCGACCAAGGGCCTCTGGGCCTGGGGCAGGAGAAGGGCTTCCTGCACCTCTGCGGCCAGCGCGAGCCTGCTGGGCTTCAGCTGTTCTTCCAGGAACCGCCGACGGCCCAGCTGCCGGTACCGTTCGACGGTGGCGGTATCCAGGCCGTAGGTGATGCGGTTGAGCCAGCGGGCGTCCTCGGCGCTGAGGCGCGAAGGCGCTTCTGCGGCGAAGGCCACCCAGGAAGCCAGGAGCATGAGCGCCGCGAGCAGCCCCAAGAGGCGCCACGGAAGGCGGTGCAGCAGACGGATTCGTTCCGGGCTTCCCATGTCTCGCGGAGGGGCGGAGGCGGCACGAACACCACATTCACTGCGCCCCAGGGCGAACCAGGATTGCTTCATGGAGAAACCTCGATGGGATGAACGGCCGGGGCCGTGGGGGGGGGCGTAGAGAGGCAGTCTCCATGCCAGCCCCTTAACCATGTGATCCAAGCAGAAGGTAAAGGTTTAAGCGATTCTGCGTGGAACTTTGCCGCAAGACGTTTGGAGCATAAGGTGGATTGCGACTGAGCGCGGCAGGCCTGCGTATCATCAAGGGGGACGCGCGCATGAAGCTGACCCTGGTCGCCCTACATCTCGAACCTTCTCCGCGGTCCGTGCCGCTGGGCCCGGCCATGCTTGCTTCGGTGCTGAAGCACGCCTTTCCAGATGCCATCGAGACCCAGGTGTTCGACCTGTTTCTCCAGCAATCCGCCGAGGGCTGCGCGGACCTGATCCTGGCCGCGAATCCCGACTGGGTGGGGTTTTCCGTCTATGTGTGGAACCGGGCCCTGAGCCGCGACATCGCGCGGATTCTCAGGCAAAGGAAACCGTCGCTGCTGCTCTTCGCGGGTGGTTCTGAGGTGAGCGCCGATCCGGCGGGCATGCTGGCCGAGGGCTGGCTGGATCTGGTGCTGCCGGGCGAAGGCGAGGAACTCATCGTGGACGTGCTGGGCAGCCTCCTGAAAGGCACACCCTATGCCGACATCCAACGCAGCATCCAGCCCTCCATCGTGAAGGACCTGGCCACCCTGTCTTCGCCCTACCTGGATGGCAGCCTGGATCCGGTGGCTTACTCGGGCATGCTGTGGGAGCTGTCCCGGGGTTGCCCCTTCCGCTGCGATTTCTGTTTCGAATCCCGCGGCACCGCCGGCACCCGCCGCGTGCCCATGGATCGCGTGAAGGCCGAACTGCTGCACTTCGAGGCCTGCGGCGTGAGCCAGGTGTTCGTGCTGGATCCCACCTTCAACTTCGACAAGCGCCAGGCCAAGGCTATCCTGCGCCTCATCGCCGAGCAGGCCCCGGCCATCCACTTTTTCTTCGAGCTCCGCAGCGAATTCATCGATGCGGAATTGGCGGAGCTCTTCGCGTCCATCCGCTGCACCCTTCAGATCGGCCTGCAAAGCGCCGACGATGCGGTGTTGCGCAAGATCAGCCGAAACATCGACCCGGCGGATTTCGAAGCGAAGATTTTGTTGCTGCATCAGGCGGGCGCCGTCTATGGCTTCGACCTCATCTACGGATTGCCAGGCGACACGCTGCAGGGCTTCTACGCCAGCCTCGATTTCACCTTCAGCCTCGCCCCCAACCATGTGGACATCTTCCCGCTATCGGTGCTGCCCGGCACGCGGCTCCATGACACGGCGCCGGACTTCGGCCTGCGGCATCTGCCGGAGATCCCCTATACCGTGCTGGCTTCGCCCACCTTCTCCGAGGCGGACATGGCGGCGGCGGCGAGGACTGCCCGGGCCTGCGATCTCATGTACAACCAGGGCAAGGCGGTGCCCTGGTTCGCCCTGCTGCTCGATGCGATGGCCCTCGCGCCCTCCGAACTGTTCATCCGCTTCGCCGATTTTCTGGATACACACGACGAGTCAGATATCACTGCGGTACAGGCGACCTTCTTCGAAGCCGCAATCCCTGATCCCGCGCAGGCGACCGTGGCCGCCGACCTCGTCACCTACTTTGGCCGCTCCGGCGCCCTGCTCGAAGCTGAGGCACTGGACCCCGAAGGCGAGCATGTCTGTCTGGCTTCCTTCCACCACGATCCCATGGCCTTGCTGGAATGCCTGGAGTCCGGCCTCACGGATCTGGAACAGCTGGCCTCGGTGCTTTCCGAGCATCCCTGCCAGGTGCGACTGGGTGTGGAGGAAGGCGAGATCCACCTGCTGCTCCTCGACTGAACCGCGCAAAAAAAGGCAACCCCGAATGACGCGAATGGGCGCGAATGAGAAGCCGGGAAGCAGACGATAATTCTTTCATTCGCGCGCCCGGAGGGCGATTCGCGTCATTCGCGGTTCCAGGTTTTGTTTCTGGAAGGGCTTGCTATTCCTCTATGAAGAGCCGGTAACCCACGCCGGGCTCGGTCTTGAGGTAGCGGGGACGCGAGGGTTCCTCTTCCAGTTTGTGGCGGAGCTGGGTCATGTAGACGCGCAGGTAGAGCGGCTGGGCGCCCGCCGCTCCGCCCCAGACTTCCTTCAACAACTGGCGATGGGTGACCACCTTGCCGGCATGCCGGATGAGGGTGGTGAAGAGGCTGTATTCGAGGGGCGTGAGGTGGACCTCCTGGCCCTCCACCAGCACCTGGCGTTTGGCCAGGTCCACCCGCCAACGACCCAACGTGAAGACAGGCTCTTCGGTGGCGTCGGTACCCGTGTGGCGCAGGGCCACGCGCACTCGGGCCAGCAGTTCGCGGGTGCCGAAGGGCTTGGTCAGGTAGTCATCGGCCCCCGCATCCAGGGCATCGACCTTGTCGGATTCCTGGCCTCGGGCCGAGATGACAATGACCGGCGTGCGGCTCCATTCGCGCAGGCGCTTCACCACCTCGAGGCCATCCATGTCCGGCAGTCCGAGATCCAGCAGGATGGCATCGGGCCGGTGCTGGGCCGCCAGGTTTAGCCCCTCCTGGCCCGTCATCGCCTCGAGGTACCGGTAGCCGCTGCCTTCCAATGAAACACGCAGGAAACGGCGCATCTGGGGCTCGTCCTCCACCAGCAGGATGAGGGGGCCGGGGCTGCTCATGGCGTCTCCTCAGGCACGGTGGGCGGGGCACCCAGGGGCAGGGTTACGAGGAATTGCGCGCCGCCCTGGGGATGGTTCACGGCCTGGATGCCTCCGCCATGGGCGGTGACGATGCCCTTGCAGATGGCCAGGCCCAGGCCGGCGCCGGGGCGGTTTACGGCCACCGATCCGCGGGTGAGTTTTTCGAAAATCCGCGTTTCCTCGCCGGGCGGGATGCCCGGCCCATGATCGGTCACCGACAGCGTCAAGGACTTCCCGGCGGCCCAGGCCTTGATATCCACGGGCGATTCGGGTGGTGAATACTTCAGGGCGTTATCGAGCAAATTGAGGAGCAGCTGCTCGATGAGCACACCGTCCATCGCCACCAGAGGCAGATCCTCGGGCAGGTGGACCCGCACACGGTGCGCTTCCGCAGCCATCTCCCGCCGATTGAGGGCCGCGCCCACCACTTCTTCCATGGGCGTCCATTCCGTCTGCAGGTCCAAGGCTCCGGATTCCAGGCGCGTGATGTCCAGCAGGTTGCTCACCAGGCGGTGGAGGCGCTGGGCTTCCTCCTGCGCGGATTGGAGCAGTTCCCTCCGGGCGCCTTCGCTAAGATCCGGCGTTTCCAGCGCTGTGCTCACGGCTCCCGTGATGACGCCGAGCGGGGTGCGGAGATCGTGGGAGACCGAGCTCAGCAGTGCGTTGCGAAGCCGTTCCTCGTCGGCGCGGCGGCGATCCAAGGTGCCCTGTTCGGCCAGCAGGGAGCGCTCCAGGGCCAGGGCCGTTTGCGTGGCGAAGGCTTCGAGCAACTGCCGCTGATCGGGCTCGGCCCAGCGGGGCGCGCCTTCCGGAAGCACGCCCATGACGCCGATGGAGCCGGAGGTTCCTTTGAGGGGCAGGTAGGTGGCCCGGGCGCCAGGCAGGGTGAGCGTACCCAGGCCGGCGGGTTCGGCGTGATCGAAGACCCATTGGGCGACACCCAGTTCCTGCTCATTCAGGGGGAAGGCCAGGGGATGTTCCGGCGTTCGCAAACGACCGTGCTCATCGGGTTGCAACACGACGCCCAGGCCTTGGAACTGGGTGGTTACGTTCTGAACGGCGGAGGCCACCAGGGCGGCCGAGCCCACGCTGCGCGCGAGCTCCTGGCCCAGCCGGTAGAGGGCGTGGGTGCGCTGCTCGCGGCCCCTGGCGAGCCGCGCTTGGGCCTTGATGCGCTCGGTGAGGTTGCCGATGACCACGCCCAGCAGCAGCATGACGGCGAAGGTACCCACGTGTCGGAAATCGGTGACCGAGAAGGTGAGGTAGGGAGGTACGAACAAGAAATCCAGGGCCGCCACGCTGAGGATGGAAGCCAACAGAGAGGGGCCTCGACCGAAGCGCGTGGCCACCATGAGGATGCCGAGCAGGTACACCATCACGATGTCGGCCAGCTCGGTGCGGCGGAAGATGAGACCCGCAGCCGTGCTGGCCACGGCCACAGTCAGGGCTGCCAAGAGATAGTTGCGCGCAGGGCTGGTGATGCCGGGGCGCAGCAGCGGTGTGGAGGGTTCACGCCCGGGCTCGCCGCTGATGACATAGACATCGATGGTGCCGCTGCCGCGGATGAGGTCATCCACCGTGGAGCCCATGAGCAGCTCCACCCATCGGGGCCGCGAGGGTTTGCCCACGACCAGCTTCGTGATGTTGCGATCCCGGGCGAAGGTGAGGATGTCGTCCACGAGCGCGCCGCCCCCTTCGATGACGGCGGTTTCGCCACCAAGCTTTTCGGCGAGGCGCAGGTTGTGTTCGATGCGCGCGCGGTCCTCCTCGGTGAAACGGAGGTGCTGGCGGGATTCCACGTAGAGGGCCAGCCATGGCGCGCCCAGCGCGCCCGCCATGCGGCGCGTGCCGCGAATGAGGCGCTCTGACAGCTCGCCAGGGCTTACGCACACCAGCAACCGGTCGCCTGCGGCCCAGGTCTTGTGGATGCCTTCCGAGGCCATGTAGCGCCGCATCTGCGCGTCCACGCTTTCGGCCGTGTGGCGTAGCGCCAGCTCGCGCAGGGCCAATAGGTTTCCCTTGCGGAAGAAGTGGTCCTGGGCATGGCGGGCCTGCTCCGGAAGGTAGACCTTGCCTTCCTTGAGCCGCACCAGCAGATCGTCGGGCGGAAGGTCCACCAGCTCCACCTCGTCGGCGCGCTCCAGCACCGTGTCGGGCACGTTCTCGCGCACGATGACGCCCGTGATTTGCGCTACCACGTCGCGCAGGCTTTCCAGGTGCTGGACGTTCATGGTCGTGTAGACATCGATGCCCGCGTCCAGCAGCTCCAGCACATCCTGCCAGCGCTTCGCATGGCGGGATCCCATCACGTTCGAATGGGCCAGCTCGTCCATGAGGATGAGCCTGGGTTTGCGGGCCAGCGCCGCATCCAGATCGAATTCGGGCAGGAACTGACCGGAGTAGGCGAGCTCCTTGCGTGGCAGCACCTCCAGCCCCTCGATAAGGGCGGCGGTCTCACTGCGGCCGTGGGTTTCCACCACGCCGATGATGACGTTGGCACCCTCCTTCCGCCGTTCCTGGGCGTCCGAAAGCATGGCGAAGGTCTTTCCCACGCCCGGCGCGGCACCGAAGAAGACCTTCAGCTTGGCGCGATTCGCCCGCTCTTCTTCATCCTGCACCTTGCGGAGCAGGGCATCGGGGTCGGGGCGTTCTGGGCTCATGGTGTCGATTTATCCAGAATCAGTATGGCTGTTCTGGCACGTGGCGGCCCCGGATAGACAGCCCCTACCGGCGTTAAGATTGCATAAAGATGCCCCTTGAGGCTGTTCAGCCCTTCGTGGTCAGGATGAAGATCCTGCTGTTCTTCAGGCGATCCCCGTAGTCATAGATCGCATCCTCCGAGGTGCGGGAGGTCACGACCAGGCGCTGATCCAACACCGCGTACGTGGTTTTGACCACGGAGTTGCTGTGGATGCGTCCGTAGAGGCGGCTGTGCTTGCCGTCGTAATCCACCAGGGATTCCGTGGCCATGGGCACGCCGTCGTCGCCGATCCAGATCTTGAGGGTGGATTCGGCCTGGGTGACTCGGCCCTGATGCTGGGCCAGGATCCTGGGCTTGCAAGTGAAGGTGAGCACCCGCACCGGATGCCCCTGGTAGGTTGCGCGGTCCTCTGCCTTGAACTGGGCGGTTTCGAGCTGGGCGTCGAGGGCGTCGGCCTGGTTCAGCAGGCCGTTTAGTGTGAGAGGGTCGAGATCCTTCAGGACTTCCCCCATGGGGGTCAGCGCCGTGGCCTCTGGCTCCGGGCGGCTCGCGCCGACAGTGGGCAGCTTCCAATCCACATGGAGGCCACCCTCATCCTCGACGATCTGAAGCCGCAGGGAACGCTCGTGGACCACGGGCTTCATGAAGGTCGTTCGCTCCTGGTGGACGGCGTAGGCCAGTTCCACTTTCACGGGCGCATGGCCATGGAGCCGTTGAAGGCTGGTGCGCAAGTCGACCGGGCCATCGGCCCAGGCCAGGGCGGGGAGAACCAGCAGGGGCAGGAGTTTGAAGGAAAACCGCATGGTGCAGCTCCGGGGGAACAAGGATGGTGGATGGAGATCCTGGATGTTTTGATCGCGCAGCACGAAAGGCGGATGCCGCTCCCATGGACCAGAGCCAGTGTTGCCAGCCGCGCGTTAAGGCCGCGTAGGGATGGGGTCGTCCCGCATTAAGAATCCGTAAGGATCCGGCGTCCCAATGG
This sequence comes from Acidobacteriota bacterium, assembly GCA_043775845.1. Lineage (GTDB taxonomy): Bacteria > Acidobacteriota > Holophagae > Holophagales > Holophagaceae > Geothrix. Next base: position 44 of record JAYVRY010000204.1, on the reverse strand, counting down.
TTTCTTAACGCGGGGGGACCCTCTATTAGCGCCGCCTTAACGCC
>JAYVRY010000203.1:0-4794 GCA_043775845.1 Acidobacteriota bacterium | reverse complement strand
GTTGCCCGCGTGGTGAAATTGGTAGACACGCCATCTTGAGGGGGTGGTGGCCACAAGCCGTAGCAGTTCGAGTCTGCTCGCGGGCACCAAAGAAAAAGCGCCGGTCCTCCGGCGCTTTTTCTTTTCGCGAACTGCTAGCGTCAAAGCATGTCATGGCCTCCTTCTCCTGAACTGTTGGCACCGCTGGCCCCCTGGTTCGACCGGGTTCGGCGGGATCTGCCCTGGCGGGCGGTGGATCTGGATGCGCCCCATCCGGATCCCTACGCCGTGCTGGTTTCGGAACTGATGCTGCAGCAGACGCAGGTGGCCACCGTGGTGCCGTACTTCACGCGGTGGCTGGATCGTTTCCCCACCGCAGCTGCCCTCGCGAAGGCCGAGGAAGATGTCGTCCACAAGGCCTGGGAAGGTCTCGGCTACTATCGCCGCGCCCGGTTCCTGAAGGCTGCCGCCGAATCCATCGCGGCGGAAGGCTGGCCCGGCGACCTGGAGGGGCTCAGCGGCCTCCCAGGACTTGGCCCCTACACAGCTGCGGCCCTTGGCTCCATCGCCTTTCAGTGGCCCACGCCCGCTCTGGATGGCAACGCCTTTCGGGTGCTGGCCCGGCTCCTGCTGATCGAAGGCGACCCGAAGCCTCGGGCAGCCGAGTTGCGCGTCTGGCTCACCCCTGCCCTGGAGTCCTTCGGGCCCTCGCGCATGACCCAGGCCCTCATGGAGCTGGGTGCCACGATCTGCCAGCCCGCGCCCGATTGTTCGCGCTGTCCCCTGGCAGAACGATGCTCAGCCCAGCTGACCGGTCGAACCCAGGACATCCCGCCTGTTACCAAGCGGGCCAAACCCAAGGAATCCACCCTCTGGCTGGTGGCCCTGGAGGCCGAGGGCCAGATGCTGCTCCAGGCTCCCGCTGCCAAAGGGCTGTTGGCGGGCCTGTGGCGCTGGCCGACCCTGGAGGCGGAAGACCTGCCCATCCATCCCGTCTCTTCTCGGGATCACACCGTCCTCGCCTGGTCCGGTTGGACCCAGGTCTATACCCACCGTCGTGAAATCGTGAGCCCCCTCCACCTCAGGCTGAGAAAGCGCTTCGAACCCAAGGCGGGGCTCCAGTGGATTCCCAGCGCAGATCTGCCTTCCCTGCCGCTGGGCAGACGCGATCTGCGGCTCCGAGACTTGCTGGCCACGCCGGGGCAGGTGCCGTTGGAGGCACCGATCGAGGCACTGATTCAGGCCTGCAGGGCGCCATCAATCTGACCTCGATGGCTTGTCCACTTGGGTCTGTTTTGAGAGCAAGCCCAGCTCAAAGCCCCAGGTCGCTCAATTCCTGTTGGGCCGTGCGCGCTTCGGCGCTGCCGGAGAAGCCGTCCACCAACTCCCGGAAGGCCTTCACGGCGGCGGGCTTCAGCCCCTGCTTGAGGAGGCACTGGGCGCGTTTCAGCTTGGCCGGCAGGAACTGGGGTGAGGCCGCGTGATCCTTGATGATGCGTTCAAAAGCAGGCTGAGCCTTATCGAAAGCCCGCAGGTTGTAGTGGCAAAGCCCCAGGAAGAAGAGGGCGTCGGAACGCTTGGCGCTCTGCGGATAGGTCGTGAGGAACAACTCCAGGCCTTCCGTGGCAAGCGGATAGTTGCCCCGGTTGTAGTCCAGCACGGCCGCGTTGAAGGCCCGTTCATCCTCGGCGGCGGTGGTCGGCGCAGCCGTCTGTTGGGTTTCAGTAGCCGCGCGACCGCCGCCCTTGGGCAGGCTGGTGAGGCGGTTGTTCATCACGCGGGTGGTGTCCTGCACTTGCCGGAGGCTCTCCTGCAGGTCCGCCTGGAAACGGCGGTCCTGGCTGCGGGCCTCGGCCGAGGATTGCTGTTCCGTCTGGGCCTTCTTGTTGCCGTCTTCCACCACCTGCCGGAGTTTGAAGACCTCCACCTTGAGATCGCCCACTTCCTGCTCCACGCGGCGGAGCTGATCTTCGGATCCACAGCCCACGGCCAGCAGCGCGGCCAGAGCGGGAAGCATCATCGTGCGTGCCTTCATGGGGACTCCTGCATCTGACTTCATCCTAAACGAAAAGCGGGGGCTTTCGCCCCCGCTTCACGCGATGCGGTTCGAGCTACTTGAGCTTGAACTCGCCGCGGCGATTCTGGCTCCAGCAGGCTTCCTTGGCTTCGGCGCAGAGGGGCTTTTCCTTGCCGTAGCTGATGGTGGTGAAGCGGGCTTCATCGACACCCAGGGTCTTCAGGTAGGCGAGGGCGGCGGCAGCGCGCTTGTTGCCGAGGGCAAGGTTGTATTCGTTGGTGCCGCGCTCATCGCAGTGACCTTCGATTTCAAGTTTGGCGGCAGGGAAGGCCTTCATGAAATCAGCGATGCCCTGCAAGGTGGCGCGGTCGCCTTCCTTGATCTCAGACTTGTCGTAGTCGAAGTGAATGAGCTTGAGGGCAGCATCAGCGGCCTTCTTGAAGGCAGCAGCCTTCTCGGCCTCGGCAGCCTTGCGGGCAGCCTCCTCAGCGGCGGCCTTCTCGGCGGCGAGCCTGTCCGCAGCGGCCTTGGCATCCGCAGCAGCCTTGTCGGCGGCAGCCTGGGCATCAGCGGCGGCCTTGTCGGCCTTGGCCTTGTCCCAGCCCTCATTCCAACCCTGCATCTTGTGCGGGTTTTCCTTGTCATTCAGATAGGGGTTGGTCTCGCGACCCTTGCCATCCTTGAAGGCCTGCACGCCTTCGTTGAAGGCGGCCTGGGTCTCAGCCTTGATCTGCTCGGCCGTCTTGGGGGGCTTGCACGCAAGACTGCCAAGGGTAAGCACGATGGCCGCAGGGACAAGGTAGGTTCCGTATCGCATGGGGTAGTTCCTCCTGGATGACTTGAGTATAGAACGTCGAAACTCAATGATTTGTCATATTTTTTCAGCGTCCGCGTATCCAGCGGGGGCTCTGGCAGCCCGCCTGCTCGGTCAGGCGCAGGATTTGACGACCCGACAAATCGGTGGTGAAGAGCTGCGAGGAACCAAAGCGGTTGCTGGTGAACACCAGTCGGCGTTCATCCGGAGACCAGGCTGGGGACTCGGAGGTACTCACTCCGGTGGTGATCTGGTAGGCCTTTCCTTCCCCCAACTTGTAGACAAAAAGATCGAACTTGCCTTCGAAGCGGGACACATAGGCCACCATGGCGCCGTTGGGACTCCAGGCGGGACTGGCGTTGTAGAGCCCTTCTCCCGTCAGACGACGCAGATTGGAGCCGTCATCCTGCATGAGGAATACCTGAGGGCCACCCTCCCGATCCGAGGTGAAGGCGATCTGATTCCCATTGGGGTTCCAACTGGGTTCGGTGTTGATGCCATTGCCATCGGTCAATCGCCGGGCCCGGCTCGTGGCGAGATCCAGAATCATGATGTCGCTGTTGCCACGGCGGTCACCCTGCACGAAGGCCAGGCGCTTGCCATCCGGTGACCAGACCGGCGAGGAGAGCATGCCGCCCGCGCCGGTGGTGGGATAGAACTTCTCATGGACGCCATCCTTCTTCCGCTGGCCCCAAATCTCAGGCGCACCACCCTTGTAGGTGACGTAGGCCAGACGGCCATCGGTGGCGAGGGTCGGGGCGAGGGTCAGACTCCCGTGGCGGGTGAGCTGCACCAGTCCGGCGCCGTCCCGATCGACCTGAAAGATCTCTTTCACGCCCGGCGAGACCTGACGCACGAACACGATGCGGCTGGAAGCCACACCCTTCTCGCCCGTGAGGCGGCCGATGATGTCGTCCGCCAGGTAGTGGGCCAGGTAGCGGAAGGGCACGATCCGGTTGGCGTTGTAGGTGCGGGAGAACACACCCTTTTCCGCTGCGGTATCCAGGGCAGAGGCTTCCAACTGCAGATCGCCATTGGCGGCCTTGGTCAGCCGGGTGTTCAGCAGCCACTGGGCGCCTGCTTCCTTCCATGCCTTGGCGGCCGCATTGTCGGCGGGAAGCCGCTCCGAGAGGATGGCGACAATGCCGGTCTCATCCAGATCCCGCTTGAGGACCGCCGTGAATTCAGCGGCGACCGTGGCATCATCCACTCCCGTGACCTTGGGAAGGGTCATGGCCAGCACCAGTTTGGCGCTGCTGGTGGCGGTGAGCACCACTTCGGTCTGCTGGGCCCAAAGCCCCGACGCCACGAGGGCGCAGAGGATGGTCCGAATGAGGAATCGCGGCATGGCATCTCCGGGCCTGGGGGAATTTCAGACTATCAGATCGGCGTCTTGATCCCCGTACGCGGGTCGGACTCGCAGTCGGCAAGCCATTCCAGGAGTGCGACATTCAAGGGCGGAATGGGCAGTCGCTGGATTTCCTTGGCACGGAACCAACCCCAAGCCAGTGGCGTAAACGGCCTGCCGTCTGCCTCCACCAGAAAGGTGTGGAGGCACACCGAACCATCCAGCACGGGCCCCGGCCGGAGCTCCCTGGGAGTGAGGCCCACTTCCTCCCAAAGTTCGCGCCGGAGCGCGTCCTCCGGCCGCTCATCCCCTTCGACCTTGCCACCGGGGAACTCCCAACAGCCTGGCAACACAGGGTTGGCCCGATCCCGCCGCTGCAGGAACCAGCGCCCCTCGCGCCGCAGCAGGGCCAGGGCCACATCCTTCACGAAGGTTCCCCGCCCGAACTTTCCATGTCCGCCAGCTGGACCAGGTGGTCCGCGTACCGGCGTCGGAGCGTCTCCACCCACACCCGCTTCAGGCGACCGTAGGCTGGCCGGAGTTCGCGATCCACCCAGGCGCGCAGGTCCTCCACCGAGGCGCACTGATCCAGGCTCTGCCGCAAGGCGTCGCGCAGGTCTTCATCCACCCGTTGCA
>JAYVRY010000202.1:0-17955 GCA_043775845.1 Acidobacteriota bacterium | reverse complement strand
AAATGCTTCGCCACCACGCCCATGGGCCATTTCAGCGCCAGCCCCGGGGCCGTGTATCCAGCGCTGACACGGCTTGAAAAGGCCGGCTGGATCCGGGGCACCCAGGATCTCCGCCAGGCGCTGCGGCCCCGCCGGATGTTCACCCTCACGAAAAAGGGGGAAGCCATCCTGGTGGCTCATCTCTCGCGCCCCATCACGCGGGAGGATGTGATCTGGCGGCTGGATGAACTCCTCCTGCGCTTCAGCTTCATGGGGAATTGGGTCAAGCCGGCTCAAGTGAACCGCTTTCTGAGGCAATTCAGCCTGGAGATTGGCGGCTATCTGGAGGTTTTGCAGGCCCAGCGCGCGGCTTTCCCTGATCGCGCCTCACCCACGGCCCGCCTGGCCCTGGACTATGGCATCGAGCAGTACCAGGCGACCGTTCGCTGGGCCGATCAGGCCCTTGCGCAGTTGAAGTCGAATCCTCCAGGTGCACCCTCATGACACGCAACCTTGTCTTCCTTTTGCTGGCCTGGGTGGCCGGTCTGGCGCAGACGAGCGCCACGCTCCCATCCACCAACCCCTTGGCCCGTGCCTACAAGGCCGGTGAAGTCCTCACCTACCGCATGCAGGCCACCAACAGAGATCATGAAGGCACGCTCCGCTACGAAGCCACGGCCCAGGTGGAGACCCAGAAAAACGCCGCCGGATCGTTTGTGGAAGCCATCGCCTGGTCCGACTACGTCCGCAATGGGAAGGCAGTCCCGTTGAACCAGTCCTGCCAAGCCTTTCGGCAGATTCTGTCGCGCAGTCCCGGCTGGGTTCCCTCCCTGCCAAACCTAGCTGAAGTGCGGCAGCTGGAGGGTCCGGTCCTGGACCTGCTGACCTTCTACGTGGACCTGTTCATGGCCTCCCTCACGAACCTCAACAAGGCGGGTGACCACCGGTATTTCCCGATGCCCATCACCAACTCCTGGGCCTCCGGGGGCGTTTTCATCATCGCGGAGGATTCGATCGATTTCGATATGACGCTGCAGGCCGTGGATTCAGCAACACAGGTCGCGACCCTGCTGGTGAAGCATGTCCCGCCCCAGCAAGCGCGTGTCAAACTCCCGGCGGAATGGATGAAGGTGCCCGTGGCGAAGGGCCCCAACAACTGGGTGCAGGTATCGAAACAAGCCGATGGCGCCTTCCTCGCCGAGGTTGGGCAGGAATCCTTCGAGGTGGTGATCCGCCTGGATCTCAGCGACGGCAAGATCCTCAGCGCCGTCATGGACAACCCCGTTGAGGTGCGCCGCCGGATTTGCAAGGACGCGGCCCTCGCCGAAGCCGGAGAGCCGCTCCAATACAAGATCCACCGCCACATCGAACTGGCGTTGGTGCCTCGACCAAAAGAACGCCCATAAAAAAAGCGGCGCTCAAGCGCCGCTTTCCATCTCGGAACGCGCAGCGTTCCGAGCAACCGTGACCTATTTCGCATCCTTATACAAATCCATCACCGCATGCAGCAATTCGATGGCTTCCTTCTTGGGCCGCTGGAAGGCGTTGCGGCCCATGATACTGCCAAAAGCCCCACCCGCCGCCAGCTCGGCCACTTCCTTGAGGACTTCATCGCTGCCCTTGGCTTCGCCGCCGCTGAAGATGACGATGCGCCGTCCCCCGAAGGCGCTGCGCACCACTTCGCGCACGCGATCGGCCAGGGTGTCGATGGGGATGCCCGTCTTTTCGAAGGTGGCGGCGGCCTCCTTCACTTCCAGATGCTTCTTGGGGGGCTTCACCTTGATGATGTGGGCGCCCAGCTGGGCTGCGATCTGGGCGGCATAGCCCGCCACGTCCACGGCGGTTTCGCCATCCTTGCTGAGGCCCGCGCCCCGGGGATAGGACCACACGACGCTGGGGAGGCCCACGGCCTTGGCTTCCAGGATCAGTTCGCGCAGGTTCTCGTACTGCTCGTTGCGAGCGCCGCTGCCGGGGTAGATGGTGTAGCCGATGGCCGCGCAACCCAGGCGCAGAGCATCTTCCACGCTGCCCGTGATGGCGCTGCAGGGCTCAAAGCCCTTGGTGAGGCAGTCGCTGTTGTTCAGCTTGAGGATGAAGGGGATGTCGCCGGCATAATCCGACGCCACGTGCTCGATGAAGCCCAGGGGCGCCGCGTAGGCGTTGCAGCCAGCCTCGATGGCCAGCTCCACGTGGTAGCGCGGATCGTAGCCCGCAGGGTTGGGCGCGAAGCTGCGGGCGGGGCCGTGCTCGAAGCCCTGGTCCACGGGCAGGATGACGAATTTTCCTGTGCCCGCCAGGCGCCCGGTGTTCATGATGCGGGCCAGATTGGCCTTCACACCTGGGTTTTCAGACGTGTACCAAGAAAGGATGTCGCGGACTTTCGCCGTGGCCATGAGGTCTCCTTGCGGGGGTTGGATGAGGCATTCTAACGGCTTCATCCGACCCCCGGGAGGGTGCTCAAGGCGATTCAGGTCACGTCCGACTCGAAAAGTTCAGGCCTTGGCGCTGTAGTCGTAGAACCCGCGTCCGCTCTTCTTGCCCAGCCAGCCCGCATCCACGTATTTGATCAGCAGGGGGCAGGGGCGGTACTTGGGATCGCCCAGGCCCTCATGCAGCACGTTCAGGATGAAGAGGCAGGTATCGAGGCCGATGAAATCCGCCAGGGCGAGAGGGCCCATGGGATGGTTCATGCCCAGCTTCATGATGCCGTCGATGCTTTCGACCGTGGCCACGCCTTCAAAGAGGGCGAAGATGGCCTCGTTGATCATGGGCATGAGGACGCGGTTGCTCACGAAGCCGGGGAAGTCATTGCAGGCGATGGGCGTCTTGCCCAGCTTCGCCGAGAGGTCCATCACGGCCGTGTAGGTTTCCTCGCTGGTGGCCAGGCCACGGATGACTTCAATGAGTTGCATGACCGGCACGGGGTTCATGAAGTGCATGCCGATGAAGGCCTCGGGTCGCTTGGTGACCGCCGCCAGCTTGGTGATGGAGATGCTGCTGGTGTTCGAAGCCAGGATGGCGCCGGGCTTGCAGCAGGCATCCAACGTTTCGAAGATCTGCTTCTTGACCTCCCAGCGCTCCGTGGCGGCTTCGATGACGAGGTCGCAGCCCGCGAGATCGTCAAGCTTGGTGGTGGTCTTGATGCGGCCCAGCACGGCGGCCTTTTCAGCGGCCGTCATCTTGCCCTTGTCCACACCCCGCTGCAGGTTCTTGTCGATGGTGGCCACGCCCTTGGCGGCGAAGGCTTCGCTGATGTCCTGCATCAACACGTTGAAGCCACCCTGCGCGAACACGTGGGCGATGCCGTTGCCCATCTGGCCCGCGCCGATGATGCCGATCTGCTGAATGCTCATGGGGTGTCTCCTGGGAATGAACGCGAGGGAATGGATGCGGCGCAGATGCCGGGCACTCAGGCATCGGCAGCATGGAATAGGGGATCTGGGACTGTTCTAATCCCCAATCTTAACCTTGGAGGCCTGAGAACGCGGTCACCAGCTGGCCAGGAGCCCCGGGAGATCACGGATGGATTCGAGGACCGGGAAGGGGGAATCCGCCGGCGCGGCCACCACCTCGTGGGCCCAAGTCAGGTGGTAGGGGATGTGCACCGCCCGGCCACCGAGGGCCAGCACGGGCAGAATGTCGGACTTCACGGAATTGCCCACCATGGCGAACGCGTCGGGAGCGAGGCCATGGCGTTCCAGGATGGCCGCGTAGGTGGCTTCATCCTTTTCGGAAACGATCTCCACCCTGGAGAAGTGCCCGCCCAGGCCCGACTTCACCAGTTTGGTTTCCTGATCGAAGAGGTCGCCCTTGGTGATGAGCATGAGGTCGTAGATGCCACTGAGGTCCTTCAGAATATTGGCTACGCCGGGCAGGGGCTCCACGGGCTTGGTCAGCATGGCTCGGCCCAGTTCCACGACCTGACGGATGCCGGCGCCATCCAGGCGATCCTCGGTGAGTTCCAGGGCTGTTTCGATCATGGAGAGGGTGAAGCCCTTGATGCCGTAGCCATAGTGGCGGAGGTTCCGCATCTCCGTCTCATGCAGGCGGTCGTCGATCCAGGCATCGTCGTGGTAGGGGCGCAGCAGCGTGCGGAAGGCCTCCTGCGTTTCGGCGTAGTAGGTTTCGTTGTGCCAAAGCGTGTCGTCGGCATCGAAGGCCAGGGTGCGCAGCATGACCATCCCAGGGAAGTGCCCCCAGCCTACAACGGCTACACTGGGGGACATTCAGGGGATTTCATGGCCGCATCCAAAACCCGCATCGACTGGGCCCTCTTCTTCCTGCGCCTGGCGGTGGGAGGCATGGCCGTGCTGCAGGGCTTCACGGTGCTCCGCGCAGCCCACGGCGCCATCACCATGGCCCATGCCTCCACCTGGGGCTTTGCGCTGGGCGAGATGATCTGTGGCGCCTTGATCCTGGTGGGCCTCTGGGTGCCCCTGGCCGGTGGCCTTCTGGCCGTGGTGTTGGGCTGGCCCCTGGTCCACGGATGGATGCATGGGGCCGGGCTGCTCTCGAACCTGGGGGGTCTCTTCCGGCTGTTGGTGGGCCTGGCCTGCGCTCTGGGCGGCGGTGGCAAGTGGGCCGTGGACCGGTAGAACGCTTAAAAAAACGACCACGGAGACACGGAGTGCGCCGAGGAACTCACGGAGAAAGCGGAGATGAGGACTGGTCCAGACCCAGGCTTTGCTCAGTGTTTCCCTCTGTGTTTTCCTCCGTGAACTCGGTGTCTCCGTGGTGAATTGGTTCGTGTTGATTTAGGAGCCTCCATGCTGAGACCTCCCCATCATCAGATCTTCGCCTTTGACGCTGAGTGGGTGCCGGATCCCGCCACAGGGCGCCGTGTGCTGGATTTGCCGAAAGACATGCCCGACGAGGAGGTGCTCCAGCGTCTCTGGATCTACGGCGGCGCCACCGAGGCCGACCCCCGGCCCTATCTGAAGACGATCCTCTGCCGCGTGGTATCCATCGCGGCGGTCATCCGCACCGTGAAGCACGGCGAGGTCAGCCACCGGCTCTATGCGCTGCCGGAGGGTCCGGAGACGCTGCCCGAGGACGATCTCCTCCGCCGCTTCCTACTGGCCCTGGGCGACAAGAAGCCCCAGCTGGTGGGCTTCAATTCCCGCGATGCGGACCTGCCCATCCTGGTGCAGCGGGCCATGGTGCACCGGCTCTCCATTCCGGGCCTGGGGCGCAGCGCCGAGAAGTGGGCCGCTGGCGATTTCTTTGACCGCTACGGCAATCAGCACATCGACCTGCGCGAGATCACGGGCGCCTGGGGCAAGGCTTCGTCCACCCTCCACGAACTGGCCACGGCCTGCGGCATTCCCGGCAAGCTGGGCACCGATGGCAAGAGCGTCATCGATCTCTGGCGGACCGGGGACATCACCGGCATCGTCCGCTACAACCAGTTCGATGCCCTCACGACCTTCCTGGTCTGGCTGCGGGCCATGACCCTCTCAGGTCACCTGACGCCCGAACAGATGGAGGCCGAAGAGGCCCAGATCCGCACCCTCGTTCAACAGAAGGCTGCCATCGACCCTCTGTTCAACCTGTTCCTCGAAGGATGGACGCGGCTGTCCTCAACGCTCAGTCGGTCACAGCACGGCGCCCTGGCGCATTCGGAGCGCCCTATCCGAGCGCTTGCTCCTGACCTTGTTTTCGCTGCGATTTAAGCGCGGCACTGGCGATAGCCCGATAGACTGGCTCCCATATCCCATCCCATTCCATTCGTTCCTTCATCCCAAGGGGCAAGCATGAATAAAAGGTATGTGGCCGAATTCATCGGGACTCTGTGGCTGGTGCTTGGCGGTTGCGGAAGCGCGGTCTTGGCTGCCGCCATCCCGGGGGTGGGCATTGGTCTCCACGGTGTCAGCCTGGCCTTCGGTTTGACCGTTCTCACCATGGCCTTTGCCATCGGCCCCATTTCGGGCTGTCACTTGAATCCGGCAGTGACCCTCGGACTGGCCGTGGGTGGGCGTTTCCCCTACAAGGACCTGATCCCCTACTGGGCTGCCCAGGTGCTGGGGGCAGTGGCCGCATCCGGCATCCTCTATGTCATCGCCACTGGAAACGGGTCCGCCATCGGCGGTTTCGCGGCCAACGGCTATGCCGATCATTCCCCCGGCAAATATGGCCTTGGGGCGGCCTTCCTCACCGAAGTGGTCATGACTTTCTTCTTCCTCATGGTCATCCTGGGCAGCACGGCCAAAAAGGCGGCTCCGGGTTTCGCACCCATCTCCATCGGCCTCTGCCTCACCCTCATCCACCTGATCAGCATCCCTGTCACCAACACATCGGTGAACCCGGCGCGCAGCACGGGCCCCGCTTTGTTCGTGGGCGGTTGGGCCCTCTCGCAGCTCTGGCTCTTCTGGGTGGCCCCCCTGGTCGGCGCTGCCATGGCGGGCACGCTCTTCCCCAAGCTGGAGGAATAGATCACTGGCCGCTGCTTGGATTGGCACATCTTGAGCAAACCCTGGTTGGGGCCGATACACTTTTGACTCAAGGAGACGCCATGTCCCAGGAAATCAAGCCCGAGGACCTCATCGTCACTGAGCAGGACGGAACCCGCCGCATCAACCACGATGTGATCGAGAGCTATGGCATCTTCAACCTGCCCCGGGCCACCATGCGCCAGGCCCTGATGGTGTATTACGACAATGCCAGCCGCCAGGGTCGGGGCGCGGCCCAGACGGTTCGCACCTTCATCACCCTCGCCAGTTCCATCACCCGCTTCCCTCGTCAGGTGGCCATCAACTTCACCCGGGGCGTGGCCTATCGCCGGAACATGAGGATGCTCAGGCGTTATAGCCGCTGAGGCCAGACTGGTTGTGACGTGAACCTCGCATTGCGAGGGTATGCTGGTGGGCGTTCCCTTGGTGGCCCCAACTTGGCCGGTGGCTGCCTTTTCCTGGCGAGGCGATATGCGCGTGGTTCCGGTGTTCCTGACCGTGGGATTGGCCCTGCAACTGCTGGTGGGCGGGTCTCTGCCGTTGGCGTCAGCCCTACCCAAGACCACGCGGAAACCCATCAGCTACGAGGCCTATGACGGCTGGAAGAGCATCCGGGACACCTCGCTTTCCCGCGACGGGGAGTGGCTGGTGTATGCCCTGGTGCCTCAGGATGGGGACGGCCACTTGGTGGTGCGGAACTTGAAGACTGCCCGGGAATGGCGCTACGGTCGCGGTACCAACCCCATCCTGTCGGCGGATGGCCGCTTCGTGGCCTTTGCCATCGCCCCCACCCGGGCCGATGTCGACAAGGCCAAGAAAGAAAAAAAGAAGCCCGAGGAGATGCCCAAGCCGGGCCTGGGGGTGATGGACCTCACCAGCGGCAAGGTCGACACCTTGCCACGGGTGAAGAGCTTCCGGTTTGGCAAGGACGGCGGCCACTTCCTGGCGGCCCTGCTTGAGAAGGCTGAGGAGAAGAAGTCGGACGAGAAAAAGCCCGAGGCCGCACCCGAGACGCCACCCGAGACAAGAAAGGATGAGGAGGACCAGCGCGCCCGGGCAGCCGCTGCGCCGGATCCCAAGGATCCCAAGAAGAAGGAGCCTGGGACGGACCTGGTGATCTGGGAACTGGGGACGGCCAACCGCACGGTGGTCCACGAGGTTGCCGAGTATCTGTGGAACCGCGAAGGAACGTGGCTGGGCTACGTCGTGTCCGTGAAGGAGGCGCCCAAGTCCAAAGAGGGGACCAAAGAGGGGACCAAAGAGGCAAGCAAGGACAGTCCGGAAGCCGTTAAACCGATCTTCACCGACCCTGCGCAGGAAGGTGTGTACCTTTGGCGCGCCGTGGACGGGACGACCCTCTCGCTGCTGACCGGCACTGGCACCTACAAGGGGCTGGCTGCCGATGAACCGGGACGCCAGCTGGCCTTCCTCAGCAACCGCGATGAGGCCAAGGCCGAGGCCCCGACCTTCAAACTCTACAGCTGGAACCCGGAGCTCCCCGCAGCCCGGGAATTGGCGACGGCCAAGACGACGGACATGCCCGCAGGCTGGGCGCCATCTGAACACGGCCGCCTGGAGTTCACCAAGGATGGCTTGCGCCTCTTCTTCGGGACGGCACCCGCGCCCAAGGTCGAGCCCAAAGAAACTCCCGAACCGCTAAAGGTGGACCTCTGGCACTGGAAGGATGCGGAGCTTCAGCCCATGCAGAAGCTCCGTTCTGAAGAAGAGAAGAAACGCAGCTTCACCGCCGTGGTGCATCTCCCTGATGGGCACTTCTGTCAGCTGGGCGGCGAGGATCTGCCCGATGTGGAAACCAACGACAATCCACGGGTGGCGCTGGGCTTCGACCCCCGGACCTACCTGCACCTGGCCTCCTGGGATCAGGCCTATGCCGATGTATATGCGCTTGATCTCATGACAGGCCAGCGTCGGCTGCTGGCCTCGAAGCTCCCCTGGTCGCGGCGCAATGCGGATGCTCCAGGCAGGGCCTCCCACCTTTCACCAGGGGGGACCTACCTGTTTCATTTCCAGGCAACGGAACGCGCCTGGAAGGCCATTCCCACGGCCGGTGGAGCGCCCCTTGACCTCACGAAGGGGCTGAAGGTGGCCTTCCAGGTGGAGGCCCACGACACGCCGGACGAAGCTGGTCCTTATGGTGTGGCCGGGTGGAGTCAGGGCGATGCGTCGCTGCTGGTGTACGACCGCTTTGACCTGTGGGAGCTGCGCCTTGGCCAGGAGCCGCGGAACCTCAGCAGCGGTGAGGGGCGACGGCTGAACCTCGAGCTTCGGTACGTGAAACTGGATCCCGAGGAGAAGGTGATCTCCCTGGAGAAACCCCTTCTGCTCCAGGCGCGGAACGTCGACACCATGGCCACCGGCTACTTCAGGCTGGCGTCCAGCAAGGCTCCGGAAAAGCTCATCATGGCGGATCGCGTGCTGGGCGCGCGTCTGCTCATTGGCAGGACCACGGGCACCTTGGTGAAGGCAAAAGCGGCGGATACGCTGGTGTTCTCGCAGCAACGCTTCGATGAGTTCCCGGATCTCTGGACTAGCGATCTGACCTTCGCCAAGCCGGTGAAGGTGACCCAGGCCAACCCCCAAGAGGCAGACTACGCCTGGGGCCGCCAGGAACTCATCGACTACGTGAACGGGGATGGCAAGACGCTGAAGGCCCTGCTCATCAAGCCCGACGGTTTCGATCCATCCCGCACATACCCGCTGATGGTCTACATCTACGAGAAGTACAGCGACACCCTGCACGTGTATCAGCCGCCCGCACCGGGAACGAGCATCAACTTCTCCCGCTATGCCAGCCAAGGCTACCTGGTGCTGCGCCCAGACATCGAATACGAAATCGGCTACCCCGGCAGGAGCGCCATGAAGTGCGTGCTGCCGGCCATCGACAAGGTGGTGGGGCTAGGCTATGTAGACCGGAACCGCATCGGCATCCAGGGGCACAGCTGGGGGGCCTACCAGATCGCCTACCTGCTGGGCCAAACGAACATCTTCAAGGCGGCCGAAGCCGGCGCTCCCGTGGCCAACATGACCAGCGCCTACGGCGGCATTCGCTGGGGCACGGGCATGAGCCGCGCCTTCCAGTATGAGAAAAGCCAAAGCCGTATCGGCGGCACGCCCTGGGATCACCCTCAACAGTTCATCGAGAACTCGCCGCTCTTCGCCGTCGAGCGGGTGAAGACGCCGCTGCTCATGATCCACAACGACGAGGATGACGCGGTGCCTTGGTACCAGGGCATCGAGTTCTACTCGGCCCTGCGCCGCCTGGGCAAGGAAGTCTGGATGTTCAATTTCAACGGCGACAAGCACAACCTCGCCCAGCGCGAAAACCAGAAATACTGGACCCTCCACATGGACGAGTACTTCGATCACCTGCTGCTGGGACGGCCACGTCCGGTCTGGATGGATCAGCCGGTGCCCTACAACGAGCGGGGCAAGCGCGACATGAGTCCCTTTTATGGCAAGGGTGAAGTCAAGCCCTAATGGAGCGTTGACGACCTTCTCCGCTTATTGAAGTCATTTCCCTCAGAGGTTCCGCACAATCCGTTCAATGCTGGTGGCCTTTTTCCCTTCGGTGGTGATGAGCACGGCGTGGAGCTGCAGGTCGCTGTCGGCGACTTCGTACCGGGGCCGCTGCACCTTCAGGAAGCGGCCCAGGCTGGCCTCTTTCTTCATGCCGATGACGCCGCCATAGGGGCCCGTCATGCCGATGTCAGTCACGTAGGCTGTGCCGCCGGGCAGCAGCTTGGCGTCGAGGGTGGGCACGTGGGTATGGGTGCCCAGCACGGCGGCGGCGCGGCCATCCAGGTGGTGGCCCATGGCCTGGGCCTCGCTGGTGGCCTCGGCGTGCATGTCCACGAGCACGAGATCGGCCCGTTCTTTTTGCAGGATGGCATCGACGCAGCGGAAGGGGCAGTCGCAGGGTGGCATGTGCACCCGGCCCATGAGGTTGATGACCAGCACCTCGGCGCCCGTGGGTGTGTGCAGTTTCACCCAGCCGCTGCCCGGCGTATCCAGGGGGTAGTTGGCGGGCCGGATGATGCGGGGTTCCTGCCGAAAGTAGCCCTCGATGCCCTTCACATCGAAGGCGTGGTTGCCCGTGGTGATGACATCAACACCCAGCTTGTCGAACCACTCCCGGGCGATGGGCTCCGTGATGCCGTGGCCGTGGGCGGCGTTCTCGCCGTTCACCACCAGGAAGTCCGCGCCGGTTTCACGGCGCAGGCTGGGCAGGAACTCCTCCACCAACCGCCGTCCCGGTTCACCCACCACATCGCCAAGGGCTAGAATTCGCATCGTTCCACCATAACGAAAAAGGGCGGCGCTGGCGCGCCGCCCATGGGGATTGCAGTCTGGACTAGAAGGCGAAGCGGGCGCCCAGCTGGATCTGGCGGGCGGAACCGAGCCAGTTCTGCTGCTGAGTAAGACCGACAGTCGCATCCGCGTTTGCCGCGTAGCTGGTCGGCAGGGTGGCCGTGCCCGTATTGAATGATCCGATTCGATTCGACAGGTAGGTGTCCTGGCGGTTGAGCAGGTTGAACACGTCGGCGGAAAGGGTCATCTTCAACTTTTTCGTGAACATGAAGTCGCGCCGCAGTCCCAGGTCCATGTAGAGCACCGAACCGGCGCGCTGGGTGTTCCGTCCAGTGTCCACACCGTTCTGGAAGTAACGATCATTGGTGTTTCCATCGCCGTTCACATCCGAGCCATAGGTCAGCGTGTAGGGTGTGCCCGACTGATAACGGATCGAAAGCGACGAGAGAACCCCGGTGAGATCCTTGTCTAGGAAGCTCACATAGCCGGTGAGCACCTGACGCCGGTCGGTGTCCGCGAAGCCCCATTGGTTGCCCAACTGTCCAGCGTCCTGGAGGCTGACTGCCGAGTAGTTGCGCTCGTTCGAGTCATTGTCCTTGTTGATGGAATACGTGTAGTACAGCTGGGCGTCGAAGACGCTGTCCTCCTTGTGGTATTTCAGGCTGACGGTGTAGGCGTGGTAGAGGCTGGTGGCGTCCGACATGTAGTAACCCATGAGGCCGTAATTGGCATTGGGCCGAATGGGGGTGTAGGCGCCCCCGGTGTATTTCCCGGCAACGAGGGCGAGCGGGCTCACAGTGCTCGGGTAGATCAGGCGGCCATAGGCATTGGGCGTCGGGGTTCCCAGGTTCAGGTCTGCGGTGCGCTCCAGCTGGTTGGCTTTGGCGTAGGTGGCGGAAAAGCCCAGAACCAGGTCGTGGAAGGGGCGTTCGATGCCGAGGTTCGCACGGTCCGTGTAAGGGTTCTTGAAGTCCGGGCTGAATGTCCAGATGTTGAACGCGGGAAGTGTCGCGCTGGGAGTGGACGAGAACCAGAACGGGTTCGCCGCGGTGAATGCCGCGCCGGTGGGAATTCCATAGGTGACCGCTTCTGCCGCGGTGAAATCCTTCTGCCCCGTCCGTCGGCCATTGGCGGCGAACACCTGGTAGTGGAACACGGCGGGCGTGGTGCTCACGTAACGGCCGGCGCTGCCACGGATCACGCTCTTGCCCTTATCGAATTCAGGCGTCCAGGTGAAGGATAGGCGGGGGGAGATCTGGCTGTCGTTGGGGATCTTGGCCGTCACGGGCATGGAGGCGGCCAGCGGGTTGCTGAAGTCGAGGATGGGGTAGTCGGGATTCTGCTGTTTGTCCCAGCGCACGCCTAAGCCCACCTTGAAGGTGTCCGTGATCCGCCAGTCGGCCTGGATGAACGCGGCGGTCTGCTTTTCCGAGGCGCTGAACTGGCCAGCCTCCGTCACGGGGCCATTCAGGCCAAAGTTCTGGCGATAGGTGGTCCAGTTGCCCGCGCGGAAATTGGCGATGTTGTCGAAGAAATAGACCCCGCGCCAGTTTCCAGCGAAGAATTCGGAGACATCCAGGGCGTTGTAGTCGATGCCCGCCTTCACCTGCAGGATGGGCGTGACGTAGCTGATGTTCTCCTGGAACTGGGTGCGCTTGGTGTTGTAGGTGCGGTCGAAGGGATAGGCGCCGTAGAAGCCCACGTTGGTGATGCTCACCTCGGGAGTGGTGGAGTAAGGCACCCGGGGCATGTCGTCCTTGGTGTAATTCACGCGGGCTTCATTCATCCAATTCGCGTTGATCACCCAGTTCCACTGCAGCACATACGCGTCGGTGGTGACCGTGTCCGATGCGAGGTTTTCGTAAGAGGCGGTGATGCCGGCGCCCACGTCACCCTTGAACTTGGAGTGGTTCACTCGGACCTGTAGGGTCTGGTCCGTGGTGATGTTCCAATCGAAACGGGCGAACACCGTGTCGGAGTCACCCTTGCTTGAATAGCTTCCAGCTCTGGCCAGCAGGGCGGCATCGTTGGCGTGGCCCGCAAGGGTGGAATCCAGGGGGTACAGGCCCGCAGGAGGGTTGGTGCCCCCCCAGTTCATGTTGATGGGGCTCTTCAACCGCTGGGCATCATAGGCCACGAAGAAGAACAGCTTGTCCTTGATGAGTGGACCGCCCACGCTGAAGCCGAACTGCTCATGCTTGAAGTCGCCCACGGGATTGACCGTGGTGGAGCCGCTGGGCTGGCGAAGTGTGGGGCCCGACTCCACCCAGATCTTGGGGCGGGTGTAATAGAAGAGGCTGCCGCCCAGGTCGTTGGTGCCGTTCTTGGTGATGGCGTTGACGTAGCCGCCACCCATGCGGCCGAACTCGGCGCTGGCGCCGTCCGTGACCACCTGGTATTCGCGGATGGCTTCGATGGAAATGGTGAAGGGGGTCTTGCCTTCGGCCGCGCCCACGGCGCCACCGAAAAAGGGCTCGTTGTTGTCGCCGCCATCGATGTTGATAGAGGTGTTCACGCCGCGCTGGCCGGCGATGGCCAGGTTGCCGCGGCTGCTATCCACCACCACCTGAGGGGCCAGGGTGGCGAGGTTGGTGAAGTTGCGGTTGAAGACGGGCAGGTTGGTGAGGTTGTCCGGAGACACAATGGCAGCGGCGCTGGCGCGCTCAGAGTCCACCTGGGAAGCGGTGGCAAGCACCTCGACCACGGCCCCGGTTTCAGCTGCGAGGCGGATGGTGAGGGGCGCGGCGTCGCCCAGGTTCAGATTCACCTTCACGTTGCTGGCGGTCTGGAAGCCAGACTTGGTGACCATGACCGTGTAGGGGCCCACAGGCAGCAGCGTGGCCATGTAGCGGCCTTCGTTGCTGGTCTGGAGCGTACGTGTGAGGCCGGTTTCCGTGTTGCGAATAACGACTGTGGCGCCGGAAACGGCCAGCCCCTTGGTATCCAGGACCCGTCCGCCGAGCTGGGCTGAGACGCCCTGAGCCACGAGAGGTGCCGCAGCCACCAGCAGGGCCACGAGAGATGAATTGCGCACGTGCCTTGAACGCATATGAAGTTCCTCCGAATCCTTGAGAATAACTGCCCAGAGGTCCCTTATGCGTCCTGACCTCGGGTCAAGGAACGAATGTGACGGAAAAGGCACCAGATGGTCACAGGGGGATCCAGGTGGGCCGTCTGTTAGGCTCAAACCTTTCCTTGAGATCCCCATGAAACTGGCTGTTATCGCTTCCTTATTCTTGTCCTTTACATCCCTTTTTGCCCAAGGACCGGCCACGCTCGGGGTTTCCGAGATCCGGGCCGGGATGAAGGGGTACGGCCGGACCGTGTTCCAGGGCGGCAAGATCGACCGTTTCGAATTCGAGGTGCTGGGTGTGCAGAAGAATGCCGCCCCGGGCCGGAGCCGCATCATGGTGCGGGCCTCCGGGGGACCCCTTGCCGATACGGGGATCCTGGCGGGCATGAGCGGCAGCCCCTGCTACATCGACGGCAAGCTCATAGGCGCCCTCAGCACGGGCATCAATTTCGAGAAGGAGCCCATCGGCGGCATCACCCCCATCGCCGAGATGCTGGACCAGCTGCGGGACATCCCCGAAACGGCCCCCAGCCGCACGCCCCTCATCCTCCCCAAGCTGGAGCCGCCCAAGGTGCTCAAGGCTGCCCTCATGGGAGAGATGTTGGACTTCCGAACCTTGCTGGGGGACCAGGATCCCCAGGCCCTGCCCATGGCCCTGGTCGGCAGTCCCCTGGGCAGTGAAGCCCAGCGAATCTGGACCGGCTGGCCGGTCAGCTTCAAGGCGGGTCCGGCCCTGTCGTCGGGGGGCAGGGACGAGGCCAGCCCCCTGGAACCCGGTGGCATGGCGGCCATCATGCTGATGCAGGGTGACCTGGACATGGCGGCCTCGGGCACCATCACTTATGTCTCGGGCAAGCGGGTGCTGCTCTTCGGTCACCAGCTCTTCAACCTCGGGCCCGTGGACCTGCCCCTCTGGTCCGCTGCCGTGGCCACCACTGTCTCGAGCTACCAGAATTCCTTCAAGCTGGCCCTGCCGGTGGCGCCCATTGGGGCCCTGCGCCTGGACCGCAGCTCCGGCGTGGCGGGTCTTCTGGGGGCCGAGGCCCACATGGTGCCCATGCGCATCGGCCTGAACCTGGGCGGCAAAAAGACGTTGAATTTCCGCTTCGAAATCATGGATCATCCCGTGGCCACAGCCGCCCTGGCTGCCACTGCCGTGGCGCAGACACTGGATGCACACACTCGCGGGCTGGGTTTCCAGAGTCTCTCCATGCAAGGGAACATCAAACTGGCGGGGCATCCGGCGATCCAGATCGAAAGCGTCATCGCGGATCTGAACCCGGGCCGCATCGCCCAGTACGTGGGCGCCATGCTCCAGGCCATTTGCCTGAATCCTTTCGAGAAGCCCACGATCGAGGGCATCTCGCTCACCATCAAGGCCGAGGAGCGGCTCGACCTGACGGGCATCGCCGGGGTGCGCTTGCTCAAGGCCCGCGCCAAACGGGGCGAGATCCTGCCCGTGCTGGTTACCTTGCAAAACATCCAGGGCGTGCGGGAAACGGCCACTTTCAACATTCAGGTGTCTTCTTCTGCCATGAAGGGGAAGGCCGTCCTCATGGTGGGCGACGGCTACAGCCTGACCGCCGCCGATCCGGATGAACGGATGGTCGAAACGGCCAGCATGGGCGATGTGGTGCGCATTCTGAACGGGGCCATGCGGAACAACCATGCCTACGCCCTGCTGGTGCAGGCCCAGCCCGGCGCGGGTCTGCGCGGCAGCCGCATTGAGGGCATCCCACCCACGGTGGCGAGCCTGGTCAGCGGCGATGGCGCCACCAGCGACAACCGCCTCCAGCGCCGCATCGTGGGTCGGGCCCTGCTGCCGCTGGAGCGTGAAGTGCGCGGCATCAGCCAACTGGAAGTGGAGATTGAATAGATGAATCTTCGAAAGGGTTCTATGCGTTGGATGACTTTGCTTATGTCTTTCCGGGGGTTCCGCGCTGCGCGCACACCCCCGGACCCCCGCGCAGGGTCACGGCGAGCCTTGGCCCTGCTTTTTTCTGCCGCTGTGGGCGTGACGGGCCTGGCGGAACAGCCCTCGGCCACCTTTTCGGGCTTCAACGACTGGCTGGGCTCCGAGACCCGGGGCGTGCGCATCGGCGCCGATGGCCGCTTGCGTCTGGCACCCAACCTGCGCCGGGTGGGCCAGTTGCCCGAGGGCGTGATCTGGGCGGCCCTGCCGGATGGTTCCGGCGGCGCCTACCTGTCGGCGGGCACGGACGGCAAGCTGTTCCACTACACCGGCGGCCAGATGAAGCCCCTGGGCCAGGTGAAGGGGGGCATCGTCTTCGCCATGGCCAAATTGGGCCAGGACCTGATCGTGGCGCCCACGGGTGAGGGCAAGCTCTTCCGCATGACGCCCACTGGCGAGGTCAAGCCCTTCGCCGATATCGACGCCCGCATCGTGTGGGCCATGGCGGTGGAAGGCGATGCGGTGATCGTGGCCGGTGGCGCCGAAAAAGGCGCTGTGCTGGTGCAGGCCCGGGAAGGTTCGAGTCGGCGCCTAACCGAGCTGGCCGATGAAACCGCCTTCACAGCCATGGCCTCGGATGGGCAGGGTGGGTGGTACCTGGGTAGCCACGGCAGAGGCCTAGTGCTGCGCTACAGCCGCCAGGGCGACCGCCTGGAAACCCTCATGGACACGCCCTTCGAGGAAGTCCGCGCCCTGGCCGTGGCCGATGGGCAGCTCTACATCGGCGCCGATAACGGCCTCACCCCCAAGTTCAGCACGGGTCTTCTGGAGCGCCGGGAGGGGTACCTGCAGTCCGATACCACGGCCACCACACGCTCGGCCATCATCCGGCTCGACAAGGATCACGTGCCGGAAACCTTGTGGCAGAGCGCCCAAAGCCAGGTCTACGCGCTGGCGGTGTGGAAGGGGCAGCTGCTGGTGGGCACCGGCAACCGTTCCCGGCTCTTCTCGCTGCCGCTGGGCAAGGCCCGGGACACCGATCCTTTCGCCGTGGTGCAGGAGCTGGGCACGGCGCAGGCCACGGCCTTCCTGCCCTCCGGTGGCGATCTCCTGGTGGTGGGTTCCAATCCGGCCGAACTGCACCTGCTTTCCGAGGCCCAAGCCACGGAAGGCACCCTGGAATCCAAGATCCTCAAGGGTGCGCCCATCGCCGATTGGGGCCGGGCCTACCTGGAAGCGGACACCCCCACGGGCACCGGCGTGGAGCTCCAATTCCGCACGGGCAGCACCGAAACCCCTGATGCCACCTGGACCCCCTGGACGCCCCCGTTGCGCAGCGGCGAGCGGCCGGCCATGCCACCCGCCCGCTTCGCCCAGTTCCGCCTGCGCCTCAGCAGCACGCGGGGCGGCGCCACGCCCACGGTCGAGACCGTGACCCTCTATTGGGCACACCGCAACCTGGCCCCCGTCTGGGAAGGCGTGGACATCATGCCCCCGGGCCTGGTTATCACCCGCACCGCGCCACCGGATGACATCGGCATCGAGCGTGTCCCGTTGGAGACGCAAAAGCTCATCCCTGCCCTGGGCTACATGGGCGCCGAAAAACGCAGCTTCCGGCGGGGCGGCCAGAGCTTCGTATTCCGGGTTAACGATCCCAATTTCGATGCGCTCCAGTTCACCATCCGCCTGGTGCCCGAACGGGGCGCGCCCATCCTCATCGAAAAGGCCTGGAAGGAGCGGTTCTTCAGCTTCGATACCCTGCCTGTTCCCGATGGACACTACCGTTTGGAAGTGGTCGCCTCCGATGCGCCCACCGCGCCCTTCAATGCGGTGCTCACCAGCAGTTGGCGCACCGCGCCCTTCACCGTCGACCACACGCCCCCTGCCATCGTGGACCTCAGCGCCGTGCCGGAGGGCGAGGGCGTCCGGGTGCGCTTCCTGGCGCGGGATGAAACCTCGATCCTGAAGGAGGCCACCATCAGCGCCGATGGCGAGCGTTGGCTTCAGATCGTGCCCGAGGATCGGGTCTTCGACCAGAAAGAAGAGCGCTTCGACGTGCTGGTGCCCCGCGATGCCGTGCGAGGCGACCGTCTGCTGGTCAAGATCGTGGACCAGTACAACAACGAACAGACGGCCGCAGTCACGCTGGGCGCCCCTGGCGCCAAGCGTTAGCCGTTCTCCGCTGCAAAACGGGCGGGCCAAGTGGCCCGCCC
>JAYVRY010000201.1:0-17956 GCA_043775845.1 Acidobacteriota bacterium | reverse complement strand
TGCTGCCTCTGACCTACATCTCCGGCGCCAGTATGATCCTGGGCAACGTGGCCGCCGTGAGGCAGGAAAGCATGAAGCGCCTGCTGGCCTACGCCAGCATCGCCCATGTGGGCTACATGCTGCTGGGCGTGCTCTCGGGCGATCCCAAGGCCGGTGCCCAGGCCGTGTGGCTCTACATGCTCATTTACATCGTGATGAACACCGGCGCCTTCGCCGTGGTGATCTACCTGCAGGCCAAGAATGAGGGCGAGCGCATCGAGGACTTCAAGGGCCTGGGCCGGAAGCATCCCGTGCTGGCCTTCGCCATGATGGTCTTCCTGCTGAGCCTGGCGGGCATCCCGCCCCTGGTGGGCTTCTTTGGCAAGTTCTACCTGTTCAAGCTGGCCATCGAGCAGGGCTACGTCACCCTCACGGTGCTCGCGCTCCTCACCAGTGCCGTCAGCGCCTACTACTACCTGGGC
The DNA here is from genome assembly GCA_043775845.1 of Acidobacteriota bacterium. Classification (GTDB taxonomy): domain Bacteria; phylum Acidobacteriota; class Holophagae; order Holophagales; family Holophagaceae; genus Geothrix. The sequence goes on along the minus strand of JAYVRY010000201.1, from coordinate 17,495 downwards.
GTGGTGAAGGAGATGTATTTCAAGGATCCCGAAGGCGAAGCGGCCCCCATGGGCACCACCTCCGTCTTCATCGTGGCCATGGCCTGCATCCTGGTCCTGGTGGGCACGGCGTTTGGTCCCTGGCTGCTGGATTGGGCTGGTCGAATCTTCTGGATTTAGGCGTCTGTCCTACACTGAAAGGCGCGGGGCAACCCGCGCCTTTCAGTGTGGAGCGCACGTGATCTTGAAGCGGGGGACGAACGCCGATCCGGGGGAGCGAGCCCTGTGGGGCGACCTCATGTCCCTGGGCTTCAGTTTCCCCCTCTGTATCGTTCTGGGTTTCTTCCTGGGCCGCTGGATCGGGGGCTGGTTCGGGCATCCGGCCACGGGCCAGTGGGTGGGGCTGGTCTGGGGCATCACGGCGGCCTTCTGGGAGCTTTATAAGGTGAACAGACGCATGGCCCGGCGGGATGCGGCCGAGCTGGAGCGACTGAAGGAAGGGCAGGGGCCCCATGACTGAGCTGGGGCAGCCAGGCGCAACCGGAGGCGATGAGGGCTCGGAGCACCTGAGGCGGGTCACCCTGGCCATGGCGATCCTGGGGGCTCTAGGCGTCCCCCTGTTCGGCCTCCTGCGCTCCTGGACGGCCGCCCTGGTCTTTGGGGTGGGTTCCCTGGCCAGTCTGGCCTTCTGGACCCTCCACCGCGTGCTTACCGCCCGGATGTTGACCCCCTCGGTCCGTCTCCGCTGGCTTTACGGCTTGCTGTCCATGGGGAAACTGGCGTTGATCGCGCTGGTGCTGCGTGGGATGATGGGAAGATACCCGGCGGAAGCCTTGCCGCTGGCCCTTGGAGTGCTTCTCTTCGTGGCCGGCATCCTCCTGGAAGCCCTGCGCCTGATGGTCCAGAAGTCCGAAGCACCACCGCCCGATTCGACCGCCTGATTGAGGTTCGCCCCAGATGGAACACCACGCATCGTTGCTCGCCCAGTGGCTCACCCATGTGCTGGGTCTGGCTCAGCACCCCTGGCCCGGTTTCGCCCACGGGATGGCCCTGTCCGTCCTCGAGCGCTACGACCACCTGCTGAACGCGGCCCTGGCGGCCCTGCTGGCCATGGCGATCACCACCCTGGTCCGCAAGAACCTGGCCCGCATTCCCGGCCCTCTGCAGCAGATTTTCGAGGGTGTGGTCGGCGGCCTGAAGGACATGATCAATGACAACATCGCCCACCACGGCGAGAAGTACCTGCCCTTCATCGGGACCATGGCCCTGTTCGTCTTCTTTAATAATCTTTTCGGCCTGTTGCCCGCCCTCAGCCCCGGCACCAGCAACTGGAACGTGACCCTGGGCGCGGCCCTGGTGGTGTTCGGCTATTACAACTTCCACGGCATGCGCGAGCAGGGCTTCGTGAAGTACTGGGCCCACTTCGCCGGTCCCATCTGGTGGCTGGCGCCGCTGATGTTCCCCCTGGAGATCCTGGGCCTGCTCAGCCGCATTCTCAGCCACTCCCTGCGTCTCTTTGGCAACATTGCCGGTGAGCACGTGGTGGCGGGCATCTTCTTCGGCCTGATGCCGATCCTGCTGCCGGTGCCCATGATGTTCCTGGGCCTCTTCTTCGGCCTCATCCAGACCTTCGTGTTCACGATGCTGGCCACCATTTATCTAAGCGGCGCCGTCAGTCACGAGCATTGAGCCTCCGCTAAACGTGAGCGGGCTTTGCCCGATCACGTTTAGCGCATGTGAACAGCATTCACCCGTCTCCGGGATTCCGAACCTCTGGGACACACACAAGGAGCACCACCATGAAGAAGTTCCTCACCACCGCCTTCCTCTTCACCCTGGCTTCCTTCGCCTTCGCCCAGGCCTCCCCGGCTGCCGCCAAGAGCCTCTTTGAAGGCCAGTTCACCGCCCACATCGCGCTCGCCATCGCCGCCGCCGGTTGCGGACTGGCCCAGGGCAAGGCCGTGGTCGCCGCCTGCGAAGGCGTGGCCCGCAATCCCCAGGCTGCCGGCAACATCCGCACCACCATGATCATCGGCCTGGCCCTCATCGAGGCCCTCGTGATCTACGTGCTCGTCGCCGCCTTCGCCATCAAGTAGGTTTCATGCGGTTTTGGCGGGGCGTCCCTTCCCGGACGCCCCGTTTTTTTATCTTTTCCAAGATCGGCCGATGTAGATGTTTGACGTTATGACTCCTCACTCGATGTTCCCCATGCCGCCGGAGGTCACCCAGGTGATCTTGGGGGGAGGGTCGCCCATCGATCTGGATTCCCTCCGGATCCATTCCTTTGCCGAAGCCACCAACTTCGCCCTCAACTACGGCTACGACATGGGCGTGCCGGTGCAACGCGCTGCGGTCATGCGGGTCTACGAGGACGCGGTGGACTTCCTGGAGGCCGTGGTACTGGAAGGCACCGATCTCCATGTCCCCCTGGAGGTGAGGGATCTCACGGATCCCCTCGACTTGCTGGTCTGGGCCTCGGAGCGCCCCCGCAACCACCGTGGACGTTGGTCCTGCGCGATCCTGCGGGTCATGCACACCCTCTTCCACGTGGACCACAACGTGAACCTTCGCTTCCTGCCGGAGATCCAGCGGCAGGTCTTCCATCGCTACGACCAGTACCTCGTGTGCGAGGATGACCATTGGTACTTGCGGGGTTCCTACGAGGTGCCCCTTGTGGCCGTGGAGCGCAAGGAGAACAAGGACCGCGTGTCCATGCTCTTGAAGATGCTCCACAAGCCCGAGAACGTGGCCGAGACCATCTATGACCAGATCGGCATCCGCTTCGTGGCAGAGGACCAGCTGGGCGTGCTCATGGTCATCCGCTTCCTGCTGGACCACCACGTGCTCATGCCCACCCACATCAAGCCGAGCCGGAGCCGGAACCTCATGATCGACATGGAGGCCCTGGCCACCTGGAGCGAATCGATGCCTCCCTTCTTCCGGATCCAGGACCTGGGCCCCCAGGAACGGAAGGATTTGAGCCACACGCTGACCCTCAAGGCCCCGGGAAAAGATCAGAACCCCTTTTCCAGCAAGGATTACTCGGCCATCCAGTTCACGGCCCGAACCCTGGTCCGCCTGCCCAGCCCGGCCACCAAGGTCCTGGAAACCCTCCAGGAGCGCCTCCAGACCATGGGCGATACCGAGCTATCAGACCTTGTCCGGATTCCAGAGTTGATCCAGGATCAGGAGGAGTTTACTTTCTTCTTCGCACATGAAGTCCAAGTGATGGAACAATCGGGGTTTCAAAGCTCACGATCTGGTCCTGCGTCCCACACCGAATACAAACAGCGCCAGCGGGACGCCGCCCGGCGAAGAGTACTTCAGGGAATCCTTCAGGAGGAACCATGCTGAACATCCAGACCCGCCAAGAAGGCGCCGCTTCCGTGGTGTCGATCCAAGGCAAGGTCAACTTCGAAGTGACCGCCCAGCTGCGGGACGTGATCCGCGAAACGGTGGCCACGGCGCAGCCGAAGCTCCTCGTGGTGAACCTGGAGGGCGTGAGCTTCATCGATTCCTCGGGTCTCGGCCTCCTGGTCGCCGCGCGCAACAGCGTGGACAAGTCCGGTGGCAAGCTCCACCTGGCCTGCCTGCCCGCGCCGGTGAAGAAGACCTTCGACCAGACCAACCTCACCAACTACTTCTCCATCTTCGCGACGGAGCAGGACGCCCTTCGCGGCGCCTGAGCAGGGCGCCCCTGAATGGCCAAAGGCGCAGTCCTGGTGGTGGATGACGAAGCACCCATCAGGGATATCCTCAGCTTCTACCTCAAACGCGCGGGCTACCAAGTCCTGACCGCGTCCAACGGTGCGGAAGCCCTCGCCGAGATGGGCCGCTCGCGGCCCGACCTCATCATCTCCGATCTCCGCATGCCGGAGATGCCCGGGGATGAGCTGTGCAAGCGCGTCAAGAGCGATCCCGCCACTCGCGACATCTACTTCATCATCCTGTCCGCCCTGGATGGCACCGCCTCCCGCATTGGGGGCCTGTCACTGGGCGCCGATGACATGATCCCCAAGCCCTTCCACGCGCAGGAAGTGTTGGCCAAGGTGGACTCCACGTTCCGTCTCATCGAGATGCAGAAGGAGATCAAGCGCCAGAACAAGGAGCTGACCTCCTTCCAGCAGAAGGTGCAGGAGGAGATGGCCCTGGCCGCGGCTCTCCAGATGGGCCTGCTGCCCAAGCTGCCCGGCGAGGCGGCGGGTTCCCGCTACACCCATCGCTACCTGCCTGCGGAAGGCATTGGCGGCGACATCTACGCCATTCTGCCCCTGCCGAATGGCTGCACGGCCATGATGATCGCCGACGTGAGCGGCCACGGAGTGACTGCGGCGCTGATCTCAGCCATGGTGAAGACTTCTTTCGAAAACCAGGTGCGCCTGGGCGGTGAGCCGCTGGCCTGGGCTCATGGCATGAACGAAGATCTCTGTCGTTCCACCCTGGCCGAACAGTTCGCCACGGCCTGGCTGGGGCGCCTGGATCCCGCCTCGAACCGCATCCGTTACGTGGTGGCGGGCCACTGCGCCCCGCTGCGCATTGTGGGCGGGGCCAAGGGCGGCCTGCAGCGATCCGAAGTCTTGCGGGGCAAAGGCTTCATGCTGGGCCTGGATGAGCAGCTGCCCTTCATGGAGCAGGAGGCTGAGTTTCTGGCCGAGGACCGGCTGGTGCTCTACACGGATGGCCTGGTCGAAGTGGAACGGGAAGACCGCACCATGCTCGAGGAGGCTGGCCTGCGCCGCATCTGCGCCGAGTTGCCGGTGGGCGCCGAAGCCGCGGCGGATTCCGTGATCCTGCAGGCCCGCACCTACAACCAGCCCGCGCCCTTCGTGGATGATGTCACGCTGGTGATCCTGGATCGCCTGGCCTGAGGCCGGTTCCTACAGATCCGCCAGGGTGGCCTTGATGCCCGCTTCCAGCTCGGTGAAGGGAGCCGTGTAACCGGCATCGCGCAGGCTGCGCACATCGGCCTGGGTGAAGCTCTGGTACTTGCCGATGAGCTCGTCGGGGAAGGGGATGTAGTCGATGCGGCCCTGGCCCAGGTGGGTGATGAGGGTCCTGGCGATGTCGTTGAAGCTGCGGGCCCGACCCGTGCCGGCATTGACGATGGCCTTGGCCATGCCGCAACCGCCGAAGTGCAGGTTGATGGCCGCGATGTCGCCCACGTAGATGAAGTCGCGCTGCTGTTCGCCATCGCCGAAGCCATCGGTGCCGCGGAAGAGGCGGCAGGCGCCGGTTTCCTGGAGCTGGCGGAGCAGCTGGTGCAGCACGGACATCATGCGTCCCTTGTGATGCTCGCGGGGGCCGAAGACGTTGAAGTAGCGCAGGCCCACCACGGGGCTCTGGATGGCGGGCATGAGGCTGCGCACATGCTGATCGAAGGCCAGCTTGGAGTAGCCGTAGACGTTGAGTGGGCGCTCATTGGCGGGCACGGGCTCAAAGGAGGGGCTGGCCCCGTAGGTGGCCGCGCTGCTGGCGTAGACCAGGGGCGTCTTCCGGGCCAGGCACCAGTGGAGGAGGGCCTTGGAATCCCCGTAGTTGTTCTCCATCACGTAGCGGCCGTCGGTGGCCATGGTGTCGGAGCAGGCGCCGTTGTGGAAGACGGCCTCGGGCTGCAGGTCCAGGGTTCCCGCGTCGAGCCGGGCCCGGAACTCGGCCTTGTCCATGTAGTCGGCCAGGGTAAGGTCGGCCAGGTTCCTGAATTTTTCAGCCCGGGTGAGGTTGTCCGCCACGAGGATGTCCGAGTGACCCCGCCGATTCAGCTCCCGCACCAGGTTGCTGCCCACGAACCCCGCGCCACCCGTGACGATGAACATGCCGACTCCTCTGCCTCCATCAGAATAGCGTTACCTGCACGCTGGCCGGACTCTGCACGAAAAAACATGAAACCGCAGATGGCGCAGATGACGCAGAAAAGGAGAGGGTCCACAGATTTCACAGATTCACACAGATGGGAGTATGAATCGCGAAGCGAACAGAAGGCGCTGTTTCCCAGTTCCTGTGCGTCGGCGCTCATCTGTGCCATCTGCGTCATCTGCGGTTTAAATGCTTGACCCTGAAATGCCCAGGCCGATCCGGTCACGAATCAGAAACGGCTACCCGATAACCTCTTCAGCCTCGCTGGGGGCCAGACGCCGCAGCAGCCTGGGGCCCAGCTCGGCCACGAGGGTGGCGGCGAGGATGAGAGCCCCGCCCGCCAGCTGAATTGGGCTGAGGTGTTCCCGGATGCCCGGCACCCATCCGCTCATGGCCAGGCCCGCCGTCCACACGGGTTCGGACGAGAAGATGATGCCGCTTTCGGTGGCACCCAGGCGGGCCTGGAACGTGCTCTGGACATAGAAGGCCAGGGTGGTGGCCAGGATACCCATGAAGGCCAGGGACACCCAGGTGCCGCCCTTGGCCAGGGCCACGCCTGCGCCTTGGAAGCCGTAGGGGGCGGGAAGGGCCAGGGTGATGACCAGTGAGAGCACCGCTGTGACGGCCACCTGCATGAAGGCCAGCACCCAGCCTGAAGAGCGGCGGGAGAAGTGGGAGGTCATCACGATGTGGAAGCCGCAGAGCACCGCAGCCATGAGGGTTTCGGAGTCGCCCCGGTTCCAGCCACCCCAGGCGGCGCCGGGCTCCCGCACCAGGAGGGCCAAGCCCATGGTCGCCACCAGGGCGCCCAGGCCGTGGGAGAGGCGCAGCCGGTCGCCCGCCAGCAAGGCCACCATGGGCGTGAAGATCACATAGAGGCCCGTGATGAAGCCGGATTTCGAAGTCGTGGTGAAGCGCAGGCCATCGGTCTGGAGCCAGAAGAGGGTGGCCAGCACCAGCCCCAGCCAGAGGCCATCCAGGGCATCCCGGCGACGTATGGGCACCTTGAGGAGCACCATCATGAAGCCCAGCCCCAGGGTGCCGATGACGAAGCGGATACTCAGCAACGCCCCCACCGAAAGCCCCGCCTGCAGGCAGTACTTGGTGGCCGGGAAGCCACCCGCCCAGATGAAGGAGATGGCGGCCAGGGCGCAAACGGCGACAAGGTGGGACCTGCGGGAACTCGGCATCCCTCCAGGCTATTTCCAAACCGGAGATTCAGAGACTGGAAAAGCGGAACACAGAGGAAACGCTCTACTTCAGCAGGGCCACCACGCGAACCGTCAACTCCGGCTGGTCCGGGTCATCGGTGGTGAGGGCCAGCACTTCGCTGTAACGGCCCGCCTTGAGGGAGGCGGGCAGGATGACGGTGAGATCGAAACTGCTGCCCTTCTGATTCAAACCTTCCACCCGCATGCCCTGCAGGGAGGGGCGGGTGCCGGTGACGCGGAAGGTCTTTCCATCGGCCTGTTTGAGGGTCAGCTTCTGTTTGAGTTCCTTGCCGATGCTGTCCTGGAACACCAGTTCCACGGGACTGCTCTGAATCGAGGGCTTGAGATCCCACTGGATGTTCAGGGGGAGCTGATTCATGCGGGGGTTGGAGAAGCGCACGGTGGCTTGCTCCACGCCGCGAAACTGTCCGGCAGGCACCTTGCGCCCGTCGAAGGCGACTTCCAGCACCTGGTCCTTGCCCTCGGTCTTGTAAGCGAAGGTGAGGAAGGGGGCGCCGGGGGCCTTCACGTCGATGATCTGAACGGGCTCTCCATTGCCGGTGGCGTAGCGAACCTGGCTGCGGGTGGTGGTGGCCTTCGGGGCCTGGCGGAAGTAGACGGACTCCACCGAGGGCATGATTTCCTGCACCACCTCGGCCTCGAGGGTCAGGCTGAGGTTGGGGGTCTTGGGGTCGTTGCAGACCACTTCGATAGACTTGCGCACGGCGCCCTTGACGCCCTTGGGATCGAACATGGCCTCGATCTCGGTGGATTCACCCGGCGCCAGGGACCACTTGCCGAGCATCGTGTAGGTGCAGCCGCAGCTGGGCCGCACCTGGGTGATGCTGAGGAAGGCATTGCCGGTGTTGGAGACCTTGTATTTGGCGGCCACCTTGCGGTCCGGCGTGATGCGGCCGAAGTCGTGGTGGGTCTTGTCGAAGGTGATGACGGGGGCCTGGGCCATCAGGGTCGCGGCGGCGCAGGTGAGGAGAAGACGTCGGAACATGCGAACCTCGGGAAGTCCTGTTGATTCTATACGGAGATGAGGGCGAGCAGATGAGCCCAGACTTCATCCGGTGTGATGCCGACCAGGCAGGGGTGCCCCGGCGTGAAGCAGTCCCGCTTGAAACACGGCGCGCAGGGAATGTTCTCCTTGCGCAGGCCCTGGCTCCGGGGCCCCCAGGGCGTGGAACCCCCGGGATCGGTGGCGCCATAGAGGGCCAAGGCGGGGGCCCCGCAGGCCGCGGCCAGGTGGCTGAGGCCGGAATCGTTGCCCAGCACGGCCGCAGATCCGCGCATCCAGGCGGCGGCCTCCTTGAGCGAGGTCCTGCCGCATAGGTTGATGCCTTCGGAACCGGCCACAGCCGCGCAAGTGGGCGCCTCGTCCGGCGATCCCAGCACGGCCACGGCAAAGCCCTCGGCTCGGGCCTTCAGCAGCAGGGTCCGGTAGTGTTCCACGGGCCAGGCCTTGGAAGGCCAGGTGGAGCCGGGCATGAGGCAGAGGTAGCGTGCAGCGGGCTTATCGATGGCCACGCCGGGATCGAAGTCGGCGAAGGGCATGGGCGGCAGGTCCGGCCAGCGCTGGGCCAGCACCGCGTGGTAGCGGAGCAGGAAGGGGCCTTCCGCGTCCCAGAAAGGGCCACTGTGCGTGTTGAAGAAGCCTGCCAGGCTTTCGTTCACGCCGATGCGCTCCGGCACCCGCGCCAGCCAGGCAGCCAGGGCCGGGCGCAGGGATTTCGGAAAGTGGATGCTGCGGGCAGCCTGGTACTGCCGGAGCGTGCGGGCCATGGCGACGGGGCTGGGCTTGCCTTCATCGGGCAGCACCGCATCGCAGAACCAGGTGCCTTCCACCAGACCCACGGCAGTCTTGGGACCCCACACGACAATGGGGCCGACCCCCATGTCTCGCAGCAGGCGGAGGATGGGCAACTGCATGGCGGCGTCGCCCACAAAACGCGGGAAGCGCACCCAGGTGGCATGTGGGGGGATCACAGCCATTCGGCCACCGCTTCGCGAAACCTGGCTGCGGCATCGTAGTCGCGGGTGAGGGAGGTGCCGAGGGCGTGGGCCTTGGCTCGCTGCTTCTCCCAGCCTTCGGGATCCGCCAGCAGGGGGGCCAGTCGCTGGGCCGCGGCCTCCAGCAGGGCTTCCGGCACCGAGCGCCGGTCATCGGGCTTCTGGAGGAGGAAGCCCCCTTCGCCATCCTTCAGGATGGAACCGATGCCGCCCACCGTGGGCGCCAGCACCGGGACGCCACGCTCCAGGGCCTCGATGAGGGCGATGGGGAAGAAACCTTCGTTGCGGCTGGTCATGACGTAGAGGTCCAGGGCCGTGAAAGCGGGCCGCAGATCCTCCAGAGGACCTGTGCGAGTGCAACGGTCTACCATTTGATCGTCTTCAAGCGCGTCCTGGATCTCCTGGGCGTAAGTCCGGTCCTCCCGGCCCGCCAGGAGTAGGTGCAGGGGGCCAGCCAGCCGCTTTCCTAGCCGGGCCGCAAACCGGACCACATCGACGGTTGCCTTCCGGGCATCCATCTGCCCTGCGTACCCCACCACCACTGCATCTTCTGGCACGCGCAACGCTCGGCGCGCTGCGCGCCGAGCGTTGGCATCCACCCTCTTAACGTCTGCCCTTGGATAAAGGGGGTGGATGATGCTGCAGGGGGCCGGGCTGAGATGCTCCCGCACGCTTGCCGTGAAGTCGTAGGTGCAGATCCAGCGGCCCACCAGGTTCTTCACGCCGCGGTACTTGCGCAGGTGGCGTTCGTAGTGCTCGTGGAGGGTGAGGACCGTGGGGATCCGGAGGCCGAGGCGGGCCAGCCAGGGCAGGGCGCGCTGCACGCCCTTGTGGTTGCAGAGCACCAGCAGGTCTGGCCGGGCCTTCCAGAGCCAGAGGGCGGCACTGAGGGCACCCGGCAGGTGGAGGACTTCCACCACGTTAGGATTGCGCTCCCGCAGTTCGGGCTCGATGTCGCGCTTGCCTGGCTCCTTGCGGAATAGGACGCTCACCTTCACGGGCAGGCCCGCCAGGGCGGCCACCTGTTCGAGGAGCACGCGCTCGCCGCCCCCGAAGGACAGCTTCCGGTGGGCGAACACGACATGCTTCACGGGACTCCAGGAAAGGGGATCAGGGACGGAATCAGGATAGGATGACTGACCTAGCACGTCACATTCACAGGTTGCCATGCCCCTTGCCTCGACCCAACGAATCCTGCTGGTGGAGGATGAACCCGGCCTCCGGGACGTGCTCACCCTGGCGCTTGAAGGCGCGGGCTTCCACTGTGAGGCCGCTGCGGGCATCGAGGAGGGGCAGCGGGCCTTGCGGGAAACCACCTTCGACGGGGTGCTGTCGGACCTCAAACTGAAGGATGGCTCTGGTATCGAGCTGCTCATCTGGATGAAGGAGCAGGGTCTCGATACGCCGGTGATCATCATGACCGCCTATGCCACCACCGAAACCACGGTGCAGGCCCTGAACCAGGGGGCCGTGGATTTCATCACCAAGCCCTTCAAGCACGAGGAGCTCATCGCCTCCCTGAAGGGGCTGCTGGCCGCCACCGAACCTGATGTGGCACCACCCTCGGACCTGGGCGAGCTGGTGGGTGTGGGCCACATCATGCGCAAGATCAACGCCCTCATCGGCAAAGTGTCCCGGGCCGACACCACGGTGCTGCTTACGGGCGAAAGTGGCACGGGCAAGGAAGTGGTGGCCCGGCTCATCCACCGCTACTCAGACCGGGTCAAGGGCCCCTTCGTGGCCGTGAACTGCGGGGCCCTGCCCGAAGCCCTGCTGGAAAGCGAATTGTTCGGTTTCGAAAAGGGCGCCTTCACTGGCGCCAGCGCCATGAAGCGGGGCCTCTTCGAGGAGGCTGGCGGCGGCATCCTGTTTCTGGATGAAATCGGCGAGATGCCCCTCTCCCTCCAGGTGAAGCTCCTGCGGGTGCTGCAGGAGCGGCGGCTGCGGCGTCTGGGGGCCACGGAGGAAAAACCGGTGGATGTCCGCGTGATCGCCGCCACCAACCGGGATTTGCGGGCCCGGGCCGAATCGGGGGCCTTCCGCGAGGACCTCTACTACCGGCTGAACATCCTCCAGATCGAGATGCCTCCCTTGAGGGAGCGGCCCGAGGATCTGCCGGTGCTCGCCGAGCATTTCATCCGCAAGTTCTGCCAGAAGCTGGGGAAGCCCCCCATGCAGCTTCACGCGGAAACCATGTCCCAGCTGCTCTGCTACCGGTTCCCGGGCAACGTGCGGGAGCTGGAAAACCTCATGGAGCGTTGCGTGGCGCTCAACCCCGGTGGCCCCATCACCCGGGATCTGCTGCCGGAGGGTTTTGGCCTTTCCAGCGCCCAGGAATTGGCGAACCGGCCCGCCCCGCTGGGCATTCCCCCGGATGGCTTCGATCTCGAGGGCTGGATCAATGCCCTCAAGGGGCACTTCCTCCGTCGAGCCCTCGAAGAGGTTGGGGGCGTGAAGACCAAGGCCGGGAAGCGCCTGGGCATGACCTTCCGTGCCTATCGCTACTGGCTGGCGGAGCTGGGTGGCCTGGAGGCCCTGCCCAAGGAATTCCCCTGGCCCACGGACTTCCCCGCCCAGGTGGTGGACGATTCCGGGGGAACCGAAAGCTCCAAGGAGGCATGAAGCCCATGAATGCTTGCTTTTCCGGCCCTTTCTGGCACACTGGAACGCTCGGATGCAACCCATCCGAGCCCTCGCTTTGGACTCCTCCCATGACCCCGAACCCGAACCAGGCTCCCGCACAGGCCCGTCGCAAGACCCAAGGCTTTTCGCTGCTGGAACTCCTCGTGGCGATGATGATCATCGCTGTGCTGGGGACGCTGGGCTTCAACCAGTTCCGCAAGCAGTCATCCCAGGCCCGCTACCTCAAGGCCCAGGATGACCTCAAGATCGTGGCCGAGGGTCTGGATCAGTACTACCTCAAGCACGGCTACTTCCCTGATTTGGGCAGCTACGAGGCCATGATCGACCCCAATTCCGTGCTCAACAAGGAAGGCCTGATCAAGTCTGGTATGGGCGTTCAGGATCCCTTCGGTCAGCCCTATGAAGGCAAGTCCACCCGCAGCGATTACGAATTGAAGTGTGCCGGGGATCCGAACAACCAGGACGACCACGGTCCCATCCTGCGCAAGCCGGGCCAGGTCATCAACTCCTCCCCGGTCAGTGCCCCCGCCGGTGGCGCCCCCAAGGCCGACGCTCCCGCAGGCGATGGCGGAGCCAAGAAGTGATCAACCTCTACAACCTGCCCCCCGAGGGCCTTCGCCTGAACGGCACCACCGAGCGGGTGGAGCTGGAAGGGGATGTGTCCCTTCGCGACCTGAACTGGTCGGTCTTTGCCCTGGCTTCCGATGGGGATGTGTTCCTCGAGGTGAAGGGTCAGGCCGTGTGGCAGGGCGCCTGCAGCCGCTGTCTGGCGGCCCTTGACCGGCCCATGACTGTCGAAAGCCAGTTCCTGGGCAGCAAGGATCCTGAACTCGTGGGCCGCGGCTCGCACACGCTGGGCTCCCAGGATCTCGATGTGGTCTTCCTGCCCGAGGACACCCTCGATGAGGCGGAATTGGTTCGCGAGCAGTTCGAGCTTCAGGCCCCCATGCATCCCCTCTGCACGGAAGCCTGCAAGGGGCTCTGCCCCAACTGTGGCAAGAACTGGAACAAGGGACTCTGCCACTGCCGGCCCGAGGCTGAACAAGCGCCTTCGGCCTTGAACCGGGCGCTGACGAAGGCTCTGGCAGGAATCAAGCTGGACCCGGAATCCTGAAACCTATAACCTGGAACATTGCGTTCTATCGTTCTACTCCTAGGAGCAAGCCATGCCGAATCCCAAGCGCCGCCATTCCAAGGCCCGCCGCGACCGCCGGCGCACCCATGATTCGCTGGAAGTCATGAGCGCCAGCACCTGCCCCAACTGCCAGACCCCCAAGCTTCCGCATCGCGTCTGCCCCAGCTGCGGCTTCTACCGCGGCAAGCTGGCCGTTCGCGTTTCCGCGACCGCCTAGGCTGTTCGAGGGTGGACATCCACCATCACATCGCACTGGATGTCATGGGGGGCGATCATGCCCCCCATGCCACCTTGCAGGGAGCCCGGGAGGCCCTTGAGGCCTGGCCGGGGCTGTATCTGTTCCTGGTTGGCGATGAGGCCGTGCTGCGGCCTCAGCTGGCCAAGTATGGTTTTACGGCGGAACTGCTGGCCCGCGCCGAAGTGATCCACGCGTCGCAGACCGTGGTCATGGAAGACAAGGCCACCAGCATCCTGAAGGAAAAGAAGGACAGCTCCATTCGCGTGGCCGCCCAGCTCGTCCGCGAGGGGCGGGCCCAGGGTGTGGTCTCCATGGGGCACACCGGCGCGGCCATGGTGGCGTCGAGCCTCGTCATCGGCAAGCTCGAAGGCGTGGACCGGCCTGCGCTGGCCAGTGTTCTGCCCAACATGAAGGGTGGGCCTACCGTTCTGCTGGATGTGGGCGCCAACGTGGAATGCCGCGCCGAGCACATCGCCCAGTTCGCGGTGATGGGTTCGGTGTATGCCGAGGAAGTGCTGGGCCTGGAGCGTCCCCGCGTGGGCATCCTCAGCGTGGGCGAAGAGGATGGCAAGGGCACCGATGTGACCAAGGAAGCCTCCGCCATGCTTCGCCAGATCGAGATCCGTTTCGACGGTAATGCCGAAGGGCGCGACATCTGGAATGGCAGCTTCGATGTCATCGCTTGCGATGGCTTCGTGGGCAACGTGGTGCTGAAGTCCAGCGAAGCCCTGGCTGAGGGCATCTTCACCGGCCTTCGCGAAAGCTTCATGGAAGGCTTCGTCACGAAGGTCGCCGGACTCCTGGCCAAGCCCGCCCTCAGGCGCTTCAAGAAGAAGCTCGACTACGCCGAATACGGCGGCGCGCCGCTGCTGGGCGTCAAGGGCGTGAGCATCATCGGCCATGGCCGCAGCGATGCCAAGGCTGTGCGCAACGCCATCCGCGCCGCCCTGCGCGCCGCCGAGCACCGCCTGCACGAGCGCATCCAGGAGCGCGTGGCGCTGCTGCTTCCCCAGGACTGAATTCTTTTGCCACGGATGAACACGGATTAACACGGATGGTTTTTATCTGAGTTCATCTCCTCGCCAACGCATGCGTTGGCGAGGATCATTCGTCGTGTTCATCTGTGGCTAATTTCGAGGGTACCGATGAGCAAAGTGGCGTGGTTGTTTCCGGGGCAGGGTTCGCAGGCGGTGGGCATGGGCGTGGCGCTGGCTGAGGCCGAGCCTGCGGCCCGTGCGGTGCTGCAGGAGGCCGACGAGGCCCTGGGCTTTCCGCTGTCGAAGCTGATGGCCGAAGGGCCTGAGGACATGCTGAAGCTCACGGAACACACCCAGCCCGCCATCCTCACGCACAGCCTCATGGTGGTGCGGGCCTATGCGGAGCGGCTGCCCAAGCCCGACTTCGCGGCCGGTCACTCCCTGGGCGAGTACAGCGCCTTGGTGGCTCTCGGCGCCCTGCGTTTTCAGGATGCCGTGCGCACGGTCCGCGAGCGAGGCCGGGCCATGCAGGTGGCCGTGCCTGTGGGTGTGGGCGCCATGGCCGCGCTGCTGGGCATGAGCCTCGCCGATGTGGAAGCCAGCTGCGCCGATGCCGCCGCCTCGACCGGCAAGATCGTCGTCCCCGCCAACTTCAACGGCCCCGGCCAGATCGTCATCGCGGGCCACACCGAGGCCGTGGAAGCGGCCCTGGAAGCCGCCAAGGCCCGGGGCGGCCGCAAGGCCCTGAAGCTGCCCGTGAGCGCGCCCTTCCACTCGCCCCTCATGGAGCCCGCCAAGACGCACATGGAGCCCATCCTGCGCGGGCTGGTCTTCCATTCGCCCATCTGCCCCCTGGTGAACAACGTGGATGCCGCGACGGTATCTGATCCCGAGGCGCTGCGTGATGGCCTGGTCCGCCAGATCCCCGGCGCCGTACGCTGGCAGGCCACGCTGGAACTGTTGCTGGATGAAGGCGTCACCACCTTCATCGAACTGGGCCCCGGCAAGGTGCTGGCCGGGCTCGTCAAGCGGCAGGCCAAGGAGCGAGGGCTGGAGGTTTCGACCATCAGCCTGGGCAGTCCGGAAGATCTGGCCCAGTTGGGCTAATCGCTCACCGCCACTGCATCCCGGCGGCAATGTGATGAAACGCAAGGGCCATCGGGGCTAGTGTGGAGTGATCGACACGACCTTGATTGCCGTGCGCGGGAGTCTGGGCATTTCCTGGTCCAACTATCCCCCCCGCCACGCCCACCCGGAGGTGCCCATGCGCAAGGATCTCGTCTTCGGAATGGCTGGTTCCGGAGGAGACGGCATCGTTTCCGCCGGGGACTCGCTGCTCCAGGCTGCGGCAGCCGAGGGCTACCACGGCGTCATGACCAAGAGCTTCGGATCGCAGATCCGCGGCGGCGAATCCTCCTGCCGCGTGCGCATCAGCACCACCCCCATCCTCAACCCCGGCGGCAACCTGGATGTGGCCGTAGCCCTGAACTGGGAGGACTTCCTCAAGTTCGGCGCTGAGCTGCCCGTGAGCGGCACCACCGTGGTGATCTACGAGGCCGCCACCAACATCAAGGAAACCGAGATCCCGCTGGTGGGCGTCACACCGCTGCAGGTGATCGCGGTGCCCATCGCCGCCATGGCCAAGGAAACCGCGGGCACCGAGCGCGCGAAAAACACGGTGGTGCTGGGGCTCATCGCCGGCTGGTTCGGCATCGGCGCCGTGGCCGTGATGAAGGGCATCCGGAAGAAGCTGGCCAAGAAGGGCGAGGAGCTGGTGGAAGCCAACCAGCGCGCCTTCGATGCGGGCCGCGCCTTCGCCATGGAGCACCCGCTCAAGACCAGCATGAATGTCATCGCGTCCGAGACCAAGGGCCAGGTGAAGCTGATCACGGATGGCAACGACATGTGCGCCGCCGCTGCGATTTTTGCAGGCTGCAAGTTCTTCGGCGGTTATCCCATCACACCTTCCACGGAGATCATGCAGTTCTTCACCGAGCAGGTCTGGAAGTACGGCGGCTCCGTGCTGCAGGCCGAAGACGAGATCGCGGGCATCGGCGCGGCTGTGGGCGCCTCCTTTGCGGGCCTGAAGGCCATGACCGCCACCAGCGGCCCCGGCCTCTCGCTGAAGTCCGAGATGATGGGCCTGGCCAGCATCGCCGAACTCCCCCTGGTCATCGTGGATGTGCAGCGGGGCGGCCCTTCCACGGGCCTGCCCACCAAGACCGAGCAGTCCGACCTCTTCGCCGCCGCCTTCTCGGCCCATGGCGATGTGATCCGTCCGGTGCTGGCGCCCACCTCCGTGGCCGACACCTTCCGCATCACCGTCGAGGCCTTCAACATCGCCGAGTACTACCAGACGCCGGTGATCGTCCTTTCCGACCAGGAGATCGCCTCCCGCAAGGAAACGCTCGATCCCATCGACACCAGCCAGTTCAAGCTCATCGACCGGCTGAAGCCTTCCGCCACCGAGCTGCAGGACTACAAACGCTTCAAGCAGGCGGAAAACCACATCAGCCCCATCAGCCACCCCGGCATGCTGGGCGGCACCTACCTGGCCTCCGGCATCGAGCATGTGGAGTCCGGCGCGCCCACGAACAGCGGCAACGTCCACCAGCGCATGAATGACAAGCGCACCAAGAAGTTCGATCCCCTGATGAATCGCAAGGATTTGTTCGAAGTGCTGGGCAACCCCGACGCGCCCATCGCCATGGTGGCTTGGGGCAGCGTGGCCGGTGTCTGCCGCGAAGCGCTCGAGATGGCCCAGGAGAAGGGCATCAACGTGAAGCTGCTGGTGCCCTACCTGCTCTATCCCGTGGCCGAGGGCGTCTACAACGACTTCTTCCGTTCCGTGCAAATGGGCCTGGTCATCGAACAGACCCACCTCGCCCAGACCTTCAAGCTGCTCCGCATGCACATCGATCTGCCCAAGGGCCTGAAGTCCCTCGCCCGCAGCGGCGCGAACCCCTTCCTGCCCGGCGAAATCGTCGTGGCTCTCAACCATCTCCTCTCGGAGCTGCAGCGCAGCCACGAGGGCAAGCTTCAGCCCCAGGAGTGAGGTCGACCATGAGCGCAACCGGCACCTGCGAATACCAAGCCAAGGACTACAAGAGCGACCTCAAGCCCATCTGGTGTCCCGGATGCGGCGACTTCTCCGTGGTGCAGGGCATCTACCGGGCCCTGGCCGCCATCGGCCGCCCGCCCCATGAGATCGCCTTCGTCTCGGGCATCGGCTGCTCCAGCCGCATCCCAGGCTACACGACGGCCTATGGCTTCAACAGCGTCCATGGCCGCTCGCTGCCCATCGCCCAGGGCATCAAGATGGCCAATCCCGAATTGACGGTGCTGGCCGCCGGCGGCGACGGCGACGGCTTCTCCATCGGGGGCGGGCACATCGCCCACCTGATTCGCCGCAACATGGACATCACCTACATCGTGATGGACAA
>JAYVRY010000200.1:0-64584 GCA_043775845.1 Acidobacteriota bacterium | reverse complement strand
GCAGTGAACCGCGAATGGCGCGAATCGCCCTTCGGGCGCGCGAATGACGAACGGTCATCCTTCCGCCTCCACTCACGGGGCGGATCCGCCGGCTCTTGAAGGACGGCAGAGCCGCCCCGTGAGTGGCCAGCCACGCCACGCGCGGCTGGGGGCCGGAGGCCCAGGCGGTCTGCATCCGCTCTATTCGCGCCCATTCGCGGCATTCGCGGTTCCATTTTTCGCGAAACGGTGGCTGAAGCAGGCCGATATTCAGGAAACGTGATTCCGTAGGTGTCGCGGCTAGACACAGATTTCACAGATTCACACCGAATAGAAGAATGCAGTGCGGGCCCATGAGGTGGCACGACCCTCTTTATCCGTGTGAATCCGTGTGAATCCGTGTGAATCCGTGTGAATCCGTGTTCATCCGTGGCTATCGCTATGTTTTCTGGCTCCAGGCCTTCCGTGACCAGATTTTTCGAGCTATCGCTGGCCGGGTGCGCTCTCGCCTACCAGGTCTTCGGCGGCGCGGGCGAGGTAGGCCTCCAGGAGGTTGGGAACCTGGTTGGGCGTGAGGGGGCCGTGCACTTCATCGCCGATCATCACCACGGGGGCGAGGCCGCAGGTGCCCACGCAGCGGGTGCTCTCGAGACTGAAGATGCCGTCCTTGCTGGTCTCGCCAAACTGAATGCCCAATTCATCCATGAGCTTCTGGGAGACCTTGTCGGCGCCCTTCACGTAGCAGGCGGTGCCCAGGCAGACATTGATGAGGTACTTGCCCCGGGGCTGGAGGCGGAAGTAGTGGTAGAAGGTGGCGACCCCGGTGACCTTCGCCAGGGGCACCTGCATGAGCTGGGCCACGGCCTCGAGATGGCCGGGGCTCAGGTACCCGGAATGCCCCTGCACCATGTGGAGCGTGGCGATGAGCATGCTTTCGTTGTGGTCCTTGGCGCGGTTCTCGTCGATGAAGGCGAGGACATCTTCGGGCAGCATGGCGCGGTAGCCGCGTTCCAGGTCTTCCCAGTTATCGGTGGCGCAGTGGCGGCAGTCGCTCATCGGATCCCCCGGGGCGTACGGGCAGTGTAGTGCGTGTGGAGCAGCTCGTGGGCTTTGTGGCCCAGCGGCTCACCGAGGAAGTCGGCATAGAGCTTCTGGATGTCCGGGTTGTCATGGCTGCAGCGAATGGTCTTGGCCGCGTCGATATCATAAAGAGCCTTGGAGCGAGCGGCTCGAAGGTTCTTGTTCAGCGTGTAGGTGCCCATGGCCGGGTAGGGCTGGCCACCCCCGCAGATGCAGCCGCCGGGGCAGGCCATGATCTCGATGAGGTGGTACTGCTTCTCACCCCGCTTCACCATGTCGAGCAGGATCTTGGCATTCTGCAGGCCATCGGCCACCGCCACATTGATGGTCTTGCCGGCCAGGTTGATGGAGGCTTCGCGGATCTCGCCATCGACGCCACGAACCATGGTCAGGTTTACGTTCCCGAGATTCTGACCGGTGAGCTTGAAGGCAGCGGTGCGGAGCGCCGCCTCCATGACGCCGCCAGTGGCGCCGAAGATATCGCCCGCGCCTGAGGAACTGCCCAGGGGATGGTCGAATTCGCCCTCCGGCAGGCGATGGAAATCGAGGCCGTAGGATTTGATCATCACTGCCAGTTCGCGGGTGGTGATGACGGCGTCCGTGGTGGGCATCTCGTCGATGACATGCTCGGGACGGCCGGCCTCGAACTTCTTGGCCACGCAGGGCATCACGGAGACCACGTAGATATCCTTGGGATCGATGCCCTTCTGCTTCGCATAGTAGGTCTTGATGAGGGTCGACTGCATCTGCATGGGGCTCTTGCAGCTCGACATGTGCGGAATCATCTCAGGGTAGAACTTTTCCAGGAAGCTCACCCAGCCAGGGCTGCAGGAGGAAAGCAGGGGCAGGACGCCACCGGTCTCCAGGCGATGCAGCAGCTCGTGGGCCTCTTCCATGATGGTGAGGTCGGCGCTGAAGTTGACATCGAAGACAGCATCGAAGCCCATGCGGCGCAGGGCCGTGACCATTTTTCCCGTGACCGGTGTGCCCATGGGGAGGCCGAAGGATTCACCCAGGGCGGCGCGGATGGCCGGTGCGGTGGTGACCACCACATGCTTTTCCCCGCGGCGGTGGCCCAGGGCCTTCCACACGCGTTCGGTGTGATCCTGTTCGATGAAGGCAGCCGTGGGGCAGACGCTTACGCACTGGCCGCACTGGATGCAGGCGCTTTCATCCATGGGGCCCAGGTTGGCCGGGCCCACCACGGTGTGGAAGCCACGCCCGTGCTGGCTGAGATTGAACACGCCCTGGACCTCACCGCAGACGCGGATGCAGCGGCCGCAGAGGATGCATTTCTCCGCGTTGCGCACCACGGAGGCGCTGGCGTTATCCACGGGGAACTGCTTGCGTTTCCCCTCGAAGAGACGTTCCCGCACACCCATGCGATAGGAGAGGTTCTGCAGTTCGCAGTGGCCATCGCGGTCGCAGGTCTGGCAATCCTTTGGGTGGTTGTCCAGAAGGAGTTCCACGATGTCCCGGCGGGCCTGCCGGATCATGGGGCTGTTGGTCTGGACTTCCATGCCCTCCCAGGCCTTGGTGGCGCAGGAAGCCAGGCCGTGGTCGAAGCCCTCGACGGCCACCACGCACACACGGCAGTTGCCTTCCAGGCTGAGGTCGGGGTGGTAGCAGAGGCGAGGGATGTGGACGCCGATCTGCTCGGCTGCGTCCATGACCGTGGTGCCCTCGGGCACCAGGATGGATTCACCGTCGATCTTGAGGTTGATCATCTGGGACATCGGTGGCTCCTAGGCTGCGTGGGCGAGTTCAACTTGCCCTCGCAGCGGGGGCCCGGGGGGACTTGCGAGCAAAGCGAGCAGGCGGTCCCCCCGGACAGCATTAAACGCGGTCGATTGCGGCGAACTTGCAGACATCGAAACAGTTCCCGCACTTGATGCACGCTTCCTGGTCGATCACGTGAGCTTCCTTGCGGGCGCCGGTGATGCATTCCACGGGACAGTTGCGGGCACAGATGGTGCAGCCGATGCACTTTTCCGCGCTGATTTCGTAGCGAATGAGGGCCACGCACTTTTTCGCCGGACAGTGCTTGTCCACGATGTGGGCCAGGAACTCCTCGCGGAAGTGCTTCATGCTGGAGAGCACCGGGTTCGGTGCGGCGCGGCCGAGGCCGCAGAGGCTGGTGCGCTGGCACAGGCGTGAGAGCCGGAACAGCTTGTCCAGATCCTCGACCTCGCCCTTGCCCTGGGTAATGCGTTCCAGGATTTCCAGGATGCGGGTCGTGCCTTCGCGGCAGGGCGTGCACTTGCCGCAGCTCTCCTCCTGGCTGAAGGCCATGTAGAACTTGGCGATGTCGACCATGCAGTCATCCTCGCTGAGGATGATCATGCCGCCCGAACCCATGATGGAGCCGGCCTTCTGGAGGGGCTCGAAGTCCACTTCCATGTCTTGCATGGAGGCGGGAATGAAGCCGCCTGCGGGGCCGCCAGTCTGGATGGCCTTCAGAGCCTTGCCGCCCAGAACGCCACCGCCGATGTCGTTCACCACGCGCGAGAGTGACGTGCCCAGGGGCACTTCCACCAGGCCTGTGTGCTTGACCTTGCCGGCCAAGGCGAAGACTTTGGTGCCGCCGCTCTTCTCCGTGCCGATGCGGGCGTACCAGTCACCGCTGAAGCGGAGGATGGCCGAGATATTGGCGAAGGTCTCCACATTGTTGATGCAGGTGGGGTGGCCCCAGAGGCCGCGGTCCGTGGGGTAGGGCGGACGCACCTTCGGCTGCCCGCGCTCGCCCTCGATGGAGCGAATCAGGGCTGTTTCTTCGCCGCAGACGAAGGCGCCCGCGCCGAGCCGGATCTCCAGGTCGAAGTCGTAACCCGAGCCCATGATGTTGGTGCCCAGCAGGCCCTGTGAGCGGCAGATGTTGATGGCGTGCTGAATGCGCTTGATGGCCAGGGGGTACTCGGCGCGGATGTAGAAGAAGCCCTTCTGCGCGCCGATGGTGTAACCGCCGATGATCATGCCTTCGACGATGTTGAAGGGATCGCTTTCCAGCATCGAGCGGTCCATGAAAGCGCCCGGATCGCCCTCATCGCCGTTGCAGATGATGAAGCGGGTGGTGTCCGCCTGCTTGCGGGCCAGAGCCCACTTGGCGCCGGTGGTGAACCCTCCACCGCCACGGCCCCGGAGCCGGGCCTTGGTCAGTTCGTTGATGACCCAAGTAGGATCCTGGCGCTGCAGCACGTCAGCCAGGGCCTTGAAGCCGCCCAAACCGACGTATTCCTCGATGCTGTCGGGATCCACCACGCCCGCGTTCCGCAGGGCGATGCGATTCTGCCGATTGAAGAAGGAGACATCGCCGTAGCGTTCCAGGAACTCCAGGGCGATGGGTTCCTCCTTGGCCTTCAGGCGCTCCACCACCTTGCCGCCAAGAACATGCTCGTCGAGAAGGGCCTCCAGGTCCTCTTCACCCTTGATGCTGTAGAGCACTTTTTCAGGGCGGGCCAAGATGAAGTTGGCGGGACTGCAGCCGGAGATCCCGCAGGCGCCGAAGCAGGCGGTGGCGCCCACGTGCACCTTGTGGGGTTCGACCCCGCGCTCTGCCAGCATGGCGCTGAAGCGCTCCTTCAGGCTGGGGCCGTTGCGATGGCAGCGGCCACCTTCGCAGAAGAGGAACTCCCGCTCGGCCAGCGGCTCACCGCTGTGGTCGAGGATGTGCTTGATGACCGGGGTGGCGCTCTGGATGTGCTCGGTGAAGATGCGGTGCACCAGGTCCCGGTTCACCCGTTCGTACTTCACGGGGAGCAGGCCCGGAACCTGAATGCCCACGATGGGCTCGCGTGAGCAGCGGCCGGTGCAGCCGGTGTTGTGGATAACGATGTCCTTGCGGCCCGACGCGCGGATGTGTCGGGCGAATTCCTCGGCCACGGTCTGGGAGCCGGCGGCATGCTCACAGGTGGCCGACCCCACCTGGATCACGATCTTGTGATCGAGATCCCTGTCGGTGAGGGTCTTGCCGATCTGGTCAGCCATGGACCGGTAGAAGTCGCTTACGGGAAGGGCCATGGGGAACTCCTGTCATCCAGCTCGTACCAGGTGGGATGAACGCACTGTTGGCGCGGTGGGGGGGGGTGCGGGAGTAAAGCACCACCTACCTGACAACAATTGCACCTGAATTGTGTTCATTGACGACTTCGAGGTCAGTGATGGTGGTCACTTACCTGGACGGTTTTAGGACTTGAGGTAAAACGCCCTCCGGGCCCTTTGCCGATCCGGCGGCCAATGCTATGGATGCGGCCTGCCAGGCAGCCCTGGCAGGCGGAGGCTGTTTCATGAATGCAGGCCTTGCCGGGGTAGATTTCGTAGCGGGCCCGGTAGGCCACGGGAGTCACGTTGGGCATGACCACGTTGGCGCCGCGCATCAGCGCCAGTTCCCGCCCCTGGTCGCGGTCCAGGGTGGCCAGGGCCGTGGTGCTGGGGATGTTCGCATCGGGACAGACGAGCCGCGTGAGAGCCACGGCCTTCAGGGTGGTGAGTTCGTCGTTGGGCACCTGTTCCTCGGGCGTTGCGGCGAACACTGCCGCCTGAGGCCCGCCCAGGGGGGTGCGGGGGCTGGGCAGGAAGGGGCCCACGCCGATCATGTCCATGTCGAACTCCCGGAAGCGCAGGATGTCCGAGGCGAGCGTGTCCCAGGTCTGCCCCGGGATGCCCACCATGACTCCGGTGCCGATCTCGTAACCCATGTCGCGCATGCGGGCGAGTTGGGCGAAGCGATCGCTGAGGACTCCCGGCAGGTTGGGATGGATGCGCCGGTAGAGGACTGGATCGCTGGTTTCGAAGCGCAGGAGGTAGCGATCAGCGCCAGCTTCGCGCCAGGCCTTGAGGTCCTCGTCACTGCGCTCGCCCAGGGAGAGCGTCACGGCCAGGGGGGTGTGGCGCTTGATGGCGCGGACCGCATCGGCGATGAAGGCCTGGGTGAGGCCCGGATCTTCGCCGGTCTGGATCACCACGCTGCCGTAGCCGAGCCGCACGGCCTCCTGGGCGCAGGCGAGGATCTCGGCGGCATTCATCCGATAGCGGTCCAGGCCTTCGCTGGGCGCCCTCAAGCCGCAATAGAGGCAATGGCGGATGCAGTGGCTGGAGGCTTCGATGAGGCCGCGGAGGTGGACCTCGTCGCCCACCTGGGCCTGCCGCGTTTGGTCTGCGGCTGCCCACAGCCTCTCCAGGGTGGCGGGGTCCATCTCCCGCAGCCAGGCCTTCACGCCGTCATGGTCGAGGCAGAGGCTGGGTGGAGCCTCAGTGACGGGCGGCATGGAGGCACTCCTGGGCTTCCTGGAAGGGGCGCAGGGGTGGGCGCTCAGCAGAACACATCGCGCTCTCCATCCTTCACGCGAGCCACCATGCTTTCCGACTGGGCGCGGACCTTGGGATCCAGGTCCTTGAGGCTCTCCTCCAGCAGGTGCTCGGCGGCGGCCCGGGTCTCGGGGCTGGCGTGATCCTCCACGAATTCCTGCAAGGTGGAAAGCGCGTTGGGGCCGCAGTGAGCCTTGATCTCGCCGGGCTTGGCCATGTCCATGAAGTCGGAGCCGGTGCGGCCCATGCGGTAACAGCTGGTGCAGAAGCTGGGGATGAAACCGGTCTTGGCCAAGTCGCAGACCACCTCGTCCAGGGTGCGGTGGTCGCCCAGGGAGAACTGGGCCCCGTCATCGAAGGCATCGTCTTCATAGCCGCCGGGGTTCGTCCGGCTGCCCGCGCTGATCTGGCTGATGCCCAGGCGCAGGGCCTCCTTGCGAATCTCGGGGCGTTCACGGGTGCTGAGGATGAGCCCGGTGTAGGGCACCGCCAGGCGCAGGATGGCGATGAGCTTCCGGAAATCCTCGTCGGTCACGGCGTAGGGCGGGTTTTCACTGGTGGTAGAACCCTCCGCGGGCTCGATGCGGGGCACGCTGATGGTGTGGGGGCCGCACCCGAAGCGTTCCTCCAGGTGGCGGGCGTGGTGCATGATGGCCAACAGTTCAAAGCGCCAGTCGTAGAGGCCGAAGAGGGCGCCAATGCCCACGTCGTCGATGCCCGCCATCATGGCCCGGTCCATGCAGCCCAAGCGCCAGTCGAAGTCCGACTTCAGGCCGCGCAGATGCATCTGGCTGTAGGTCTTCCGGTGGTAGGACTCCTGGAACAGCTGATAGGTGCCGATCTCCACTTCCTTCAGGCGGCGGAAGTCCGGCACATCCAGGGGTGCGATGTTCACATTCACGCGGCGGATGTTCTCTTCGCCCCGGCGCACCCCGTAGACCGTGCGGATGGAATTGAGGATGTAGTCCAGGCCTTCCTTTGGATAGGCCTCGCCCGCCACCAGCACTAAGCGCTTGTGGCCCTGGCCCAGGAGGTGGCTCACCTCGGCGGCGATCTCCTCCTGGCTCAGCGCCCGCCGGGGCAGGTCGCGGTTCGAGGCGCGGAAGGCGCAGTAGAGGCATTCGTTGGCGCAAAGGTTCGACACGTAGAGCGGGGCGAACATCACGATGCGGTTGCCGTAGATCTGATCTTTCACCCAGCGGGCGGTGTCGAACAGCTCGTGCAGCAGCTCGGGATCCTCGATGGCCATGAGGGGAGGCAGGTCCCGGTCATCCAGTCCCTTCATCTCACGGGCCTTGGCGAGGAGGTCGCGAACCCGGGCGTGGTCGTCTGCCAGGGGCCGGTTCAGTTCCGATTGAATGGAAGCTTCATCCAGGGGGAATGTTTCGGAATGACCACGCATGGCAAGGACCTCCGCGGCACCACCGCAGGCAAAACATAACCCTGAGGTCCTTTTAAAACCAGCCCTTCAAGTCGGACCTTTGTCACAACCGGTATTTTTGATTCTGCCCCGGATCTGATCGACCTGGTCAACGGCTCTGTAAGAGGCTCAGAACACGGCGCCAACCCGCGAATTTCACCGGGCGTTCCAGGGCTACCAGAGCCCAGCAGATTTGCCCGGCATCGGCGGTGGGGCCGTGCTGGTGGCCGACCCCATGGGCGATCCAGTCCCCGGCCCGCAGGTGGGCCGGCCCATCCTGCAGGGCGCCGCAAAGGAGGAGGGCGCATTCGAGGCCTTCGTGGGTGTGGAAGGGAGCGCTCCGTCCTCCGGGGAGGCTGGTCAGGTGCAGGGTTGTCCCGGTGGCGGTGTTCTGTTGGACGAGGGCCGCCTGACTGCCGCCCAGACCGCGCCGGATCCAGCGCCACTGGGATTCCGGGGGCAGGTGGGGCCGGATGGCTTCGAGCGGATCATCCGTGGGCGGGATGGCCAGAAGCGAGCCATGGGCCTCGCGGCAGGTCTCGCAGCTGCCCAGGTGGAGGCGCAACAGGATCGCCAGCAGGGGATCGCCGTCCGGGCACAGCGCCGCCCAGGCTTCAGGCTCGGGATGGTGCTGGGGGCCTGTGGGCACACGGCCTTCGCGCAGCGCGGCCAGGGCGCCTGAAAGCGCGTGTTCGGCCATGGAGGTGGGCTCGTCGTCCCAGGCCTCACGCACCAAGGCAGACGTGCGATCGAGGGTATCGAGGAAGGTTTGGCAGGGGGGGCACAGGGTCAAGTGAAGCTTCATGCCCAGCCAGTCCAGGGGCCCGAGGGCGCCATCTTCGTAGGCCGTCAGCAGGCTGGTGACGCGCTCGCAGGTGGGGATGAGAAGGGTCATCGTCCCTCCGGCGCGAATTCAGGCAGCAGGGCGCGCAGGGCCAGGCGGGCGCGGTGCACCCGCTGGCGCACCAGCTCGCGGGTGATGCCCAGGTGGCTGGCGATCTCATCGGTGTTCCAGCCCTCCAGGTCGCGCAGGACGAAGACGGCCCGTTGGTCGTCGGACAGGCGGTCCAGGCCCGCCCGGACCTTGGCCTTCAGCTCCGCCTGTTCCACTTTCATCAGCGCCTCCGCGTCTTCACTCCAGTCGAGGATCGTGTCCGTGTTCATGTGATGCCCTTCGTCGCCAAAACGTGGCATCAGATCTTCGATGGCATCCTCCCGGCGGCGGACTCGCTTCCGCCGGGCCATGAGGGCCTGGTTGACGCAGATCCGGTAGGCCCAGGTGCTGAACTTGCTGGCGCCCTGGAAGCCCGGCAGCTCGCGGTGCACAGCCAGCAGGGCATCCTGGAGGGCATCCTGGCTTTCGGCCTCGTTGCCCAGGATTCGATCGATCACGCGGAAAAGCATGCCCAGGTACGGCCGCACCAGGGCCTCGAAAGCCTCGGGATCGCCCTGGGCGGCGGCTGCCACCAGGGCGGTCTCGGGGCGCGGGGGGATCTCCTGGCCGGTTTCAGGCATCGGTGGACTCTGACACAGGCTTGGCGATTCGGGGCAGGCGAATGGTGAACGCCGCACCCAGTCCGTGGCCGCGGCTGGAGGCTCGCACCTCGCCATCGTGGCGGGTGATGGTCTCCTTCACCAGGAAGAGCCCCAGGCCTGTGCCCGTGACTTTCCGGGTCATCTCATCCCCCACGCGGAAGAACCGGTGGAAGACCCGGGGCAGGTCCTTGGCTGACAGGCCGTGGCCCAGATCGCTCACCACGATGAGGGCATCCTCGCCATTTCCATCGAGGGTGACGGTGGTCTGCCGGGGCTCCGAGGCGTATTTGAAGGCGTTGGACAACAGGTTCTCGATGACGGCGGCCAGGGCCTTGGGGTCGGCGTTGACCCAGAGGGGATCCGCGCTGAACTCGAGCCGAAGCCCCAGGGAGCCAACGCCCAGGCGGTCATCCATGGACTCGCAGACAGTCCGCAGCCAGGGCCCCAGTTCGAGCGGGACCAGGTGCAGCACCAGGCTGCCGGCTTCGGCCCGGGCCACGTCCAGCAGGTTGCCCACCAGTTCCTGGAGCCGCTCGAGGTCCTTCTCCATGAGTCCGTGGATCCGGAGCCGTTGCTCATCCTGGAGGGTGCGGGTGAAGAGGGTTTCCGTCCAGACCCGCAGAGAGGCGATGGGGGTCTTCAATTCGTGTGTCACCGCGGAGGTGAAATTCCGCTGACGCAGCTTCAGGTCCAGCTCCTCCTCCAGCTTGCGGTACATGAGCACGAAACCGAACAGCACGGCCACCACCATGAAGGCGCCTTCGGTGGCGGTCCGGAACACCGAATGCCTGCGCTGGTCCCGCAGCTCGATCATGGGCTCGGGCCGCAGGGCCAGGAAGGCCGCCCCATCAAGGAGGGGAAGATCGCCGGGAGAGAGCGGTGTGGTGACCACGACCACGTGGGGAAACATGCGTTGGATGGCTTCCCGGCGCTCGGACAGGGTCGGCAGGTGCGGGAAGAGGCCCTCGATGGCCCCGGTCCGGGAGGAGGGATCCGGGCTGGCGTTCATGAAGGCCAGGATGCTGAGGCTGTCCAGCTGCCAGGCCTCGGCCCGGCTGGCGTTCAGGGCCTGGGCGCGGGCCTCGAGCAGGCGGCCGGATTCCCGGATCTGCACGTTGATCCACCACCCCACCTGGATGCAGAGCATCAGCGAGACGGTGAGAAGGATGACGCGCTGGAGCGAGAAGGTGGGGGCGCGATTCGCCATGGCTCCATCTTGGGGCAAACGGGGCCGATTGGGGGTCGGGGCGCAGGTCCAACCTCCACTCGGGATGTCTGTCCGACCGGTTTTTGGGCGGGCTCTCCATAGGCCCCTTGGCAGCACCCTTGGGCGGGGCCATTCTGGAGATCCATGTCTAGCGCCAACCAGTCCTCGGGCCCGAAGCCCACCCCGCCATCCTCGACCACGGGCTCGGGGCCGAAGCCAGCGCCCCCGCTCGCCAGTTCGGGGCCCAAGCCCATCCCCGGTGGTTCCAACGCCAGCTCTGGGCCCAAGCAGGTGCCCGCCGGGCAGCGGCCCCAGGGCGCTGAAATGCTGGTGGAGTTGATGCAGACCCAGCGCCAGCTCACCCAGGCCCTGCATGATTCCCGAGAGTTGCGCACCAAGCTGAGCCGCCGCTCCCACCAGATGCAGGTGCTCCAGCAGGTATCGGAAATCCTGGCCGCCACGTCCAAGGGCGGGCAGGTCGTCAGTGTGGTGCTGGACGTGCTGGCCCAGGAGTTCCACTGCCAGCGGGCCGTGGTCTGGACTCTGGAAGACGGTGGTGTGGGCTACGTGCCCAAGGAAGGGAATGGCCTCACGCGGGCGGAATGGTCCACCCTGCGACTGCCGGCTCCGAACCCCTTCCCGGCCACCCCTCTGGTGTTATTCCAGAGCCAATGGCTGGACCTGGGCAGCGTGGGTCATTCCCTGGGAAACCTGCGGGGAACGGATGGCGTCCACCTCTACTTCATCCCCTTCGAACACCAGCTGCTGCTGCTGGGTTTTGCCATCCTGGCCATGCCCGGGGATCGCCAGTGGGAAGACGATGACCTCGATTCCATCACCATCCTTCAACGGCAGACCGCGATCTCCCTCTACAACGCCTGGCTGTTCCGGGATCTTTCCGAGCAGCGGGATGCCTTGCAGCGCCAGGCCCTGGAGCTGGAACGGGTGAATGACGCCCTGCGGGAAGCCGATCAGCTGAAGAGCGAGTTCCTGGCCCTCACCAGCCACGAACTCCGGACGCCCCTCACCGGCATTCTGGGCTTCACCCGCCTGGTCATGGATGGGCTCTACGATGATGCCGAAGAAATGCGATCCATGCTCCAGGACAGCTACTCCTCGGGCCAGCACCTGCTGGGGCTGCTGAACGACATTCTCGATCTCGCGAAAATCGAATCCGGGAAGCTGGAGGTGAACGCCGAGCCCTTCAACCTCTCGATCCTGCTCGAAGAGGTGAAGCCCATCGCGGAAGCCTACCCCCGTCGGCCTGGCGTCGAGCTCTATTGGCCCGACATGACGGAGATCCCCGAGGTGGTGGTGGACCCCAACCGGCTCAAGCAGGTGTTGCTGAACCTGCTTTCCAATGCCCTCAAGTTCACCAAGGAAGGCCATGTAGCCGTCCAGGTGGAACGCCAGCCCGGCAGCATTGCCCTGATGGTGGTCGATACGGGCATAGGGGTGAGCCTGGAAGCCCAGGCCCGGTTGTTCCAGAAATTCGCCCAGGCCGATGGCGGTCACAGCCGCGAATACGGCGGCACGGGCCTCGGCCTGGTCATCTGCAAGCACCTCATGGAGATGATGGGGGGAACCATCAGCCTCTCAAGCGATGGGCTCAGCCACGGCAGCACCCTGACCATCACGATGGGCATTGCCTGAACGAGAAGGGGCCACTCGGTCAATCCCTGAGCCACCACTGCGGGTCTCTTGTCGCCGGTGGTCTGTTCGGGCATCCGTCGGGCCGAGGCCAGGCGGCTACCCAGGCGGCTACAATGGTCGTTTTCGCGGAGCTTCCATGGCCTATGTCCGCCGCCCGGACTTTCTTCCCTTCACCCGTCCCATGGTGGGCGAAGAGGAGATCGCGGAAATCATCGACACCATCCACAGCGGGTGGATCACCACCGGGCCCAAGTCGGCCAAGTTTGAAGAGAAGCTGCAGGCTTACAACGGCGTGCCCCACTGCCTGGCCATGAACAGCGCCACCACGGCCCAGGAGATCACCATGCAGGTGCTCAACCTGCAGCCCGGCGATGAAGTGATCACCACCTCGCTGACCTGGGTGAGCACCCTCAGCACCGTGGTGCTGCAAGGCGGCGTGCCGGTGCTGGTGGACATCGATCCCCTCACCATGAACATCGATCCCACGAAAATCGAAGCTGCCATCACGCCTCGCACCAAGGGCATCATTCCCGTGCACCTCACGGGCCTGCCCTGTTCCATGGAGGCCATCTGGCAGATCGCCGAGAAGCACGGCCTCTGGGTCATCGAGGATGCGGCCCAGGCCATGGGCGCCCACTACAAGGGCACGAAGATCGGCGGCAACCCCCGCTCGATCATGAGCGTCTACAGCTTCCACCCCAACAAGAACATGACCACCGGCGAGGGCGGCGCCATCGCCTTCTTCAACGACGACTTCGAGAGCCGCATCAAGCGCCTGCGCTTCCATGGCATCGACCGCGACGCGTGGAAGCGCTTCGCCAAGGAGGGCAGCCCGCACACCGAAGTGTACGAACCTGCCCGCAAGGCCAACTTCATGGACCTGCAGGCGGCCATGGGGCTACATCAGATCGATAAGCTGGATGGCTTCAATGCCCGCCGAAGCCTGCTCTTTCACCGCTATCTGGAGCTGATGAAGGATCTGGATGAGGTGATGTTGCCCTGGCCCGGTGATGCGGAGCACGGCCACTGCTTCCACCTCTTCGTGCTGCGCATCCATCCCGAAAAGGTGGGCCTGGACCGCGATGCCTTCGTGGCGGCGCTCAAGGAGGAGAACATCGGCACGGGCATCCACTACCGGCCCGCCCACGTGCATCCCTGGTACCGGGATTTCTACGCGGCGAATCCCCAGCATTTGCCCAAGGATGGCCTGCCCCACAGCGAATGGAGCGGCGAGCGCCTGCTGAGCCTGCCCCTGTGGCCGGGGCTCACGGAAGCCGATCAGGATCAGGTGGTGGCCGCCATCCGGCTGGTGATTGCCCAGGCCAAGGCCTCCTCTCGGGCTTGATCCACCCCTGCAATTCACCCGTGTGGGATCGCTGCCGATAGGTCGTCCAAGGCGCATCCTTCGGTGTTGAACCTCGCGATCATCCTCCTGTCGGTCCTGCTGCAGCTGGCGGCGGCGGGCTTCGCCCTGCGCATCAACCGCATCGCCGGGCGCCCCCTGGCCTGGATTTTGGTGTCTTCGGCCATGGTGCTGATGGCCGTGCGGCGCCTCTATGTGCTGGTGGAGTTCCTGGAAAAGGGCCAGTCGGGCGGGCTGCTATCGAATGAGGTGCTGGGCCTCGCGATTTCTGCCCTCATGTTGTGGGGGGTTCTGCTCATCGAGGGCATCTTCCGCTCCCGGGTGGTCCAGACGGCGCGGCTGGAGGTGGCCCGGGTTTCCGCCCTCATGGAAGCGGACAAGCTGGCGGCCGTCATGGCAGGCATTCCGGTGCCGCTCTGGATCGCCGAGGACGCCGGGTGTCGCTCGGTCCGTGGGAATCCCGCCACAAACCTGCTGCTGCACCTACCCGAGTCCCTCGAGCCTTCCGGGCCGCAGGAGCTGGATGAGCCGCTGAAGCATGTCCGCCTGCTGCAGGAGGGCCGGGAGCTGCGGGCCGAGGATCTGCCCTTGAAGCGCGCCGCCACGAAGGGTGAAGAGATTCGTGACTTGGCCATCGACCTGAACTTCCCCGAGGGAGAGACCCGGCATCTGATGGCCTATGGCACGCCCCTACGAAGCTCGGATGGAAGCATCCACGGGGCGGTGTGCTGCATGGTGGATGTCACCGGCATCCGCAGGGCCGAAGTGGCCCTCTCCAAGGCCCAGAAGATGGAAAGCATCGGCATGCTGGCGGGAGGGCTGGCCCACGACTTCAACAACATTTTCCAGGCCATGGTGGCCAATCTGGAGATGGCCGAAGCGACCGTGCTGGAGGATTCCCGAGGCCAGATTTACCTCCGGCGCCTGCGGGTGGGCCTCGATCGCGCCTCTAGGCTCAGTCGGGATATCCTCCACTGCTCCGGGGGTGACCTGCGGCGGCCCGCATCCATGGACCTGAGCCCGCTCGTCGCCGAGGCCCTGGATCGCATGGGCTTGGCTGTGGTGCGGGACCTTTCCCGTGAATTGCCTCGGGTCATGGTGGATCCGGTCCTCATTGGGCGCGTGGTCGAGGGGCTGGTCACCAACGCCTTGGATGCCAGCTCGGCCCAAGGAGTGATCCGCGTGCGGACCTATGCCCGCACGGTGACACCGACTGATCTGGGGGCCGGACATTGGCCTGACCCGTTGGAACCTGGAACCTATGCGGTGCTGGAGGTGTCGGATCAGGGCCACGGCATCGAGGCGCCTGCTCTCCCGAAGATCTTCGATCCCTTCTTCTCCACCCGGGAAATCGGCCGCGGCCTGGGTCTGGCGGCGGCCATGGGCATCATCCGAGGCCATCGCGGCGGCATTCAGGTCGAGAGCATTCCCAGCGTGGGCAGCGTCTTCCGCGTCCATCTGCCTTCGCCCGAAGGGCAGGTGGCAACCCCGGTGGTTCCTTCGGACAGCCCCCGCTACAACAGCCTTGTGCTGCTGGTGGACGATGAGGAGGAGCTCTGCGCGGTGCTGGCCGAAATGCTGCAGGACTGGTTCGGCCTGGAGGTGGTGACGGCCTCCAATGGCATGGAGGCCTTGGAGGTATTCCGGCAGCGGCCCGAGGCCTTCGACTTGGTGATCCTGGATGCCACCATGCCGCGCATGGGTGGGGTGGAGGCCTTCCAGGCCATGCGCGGCCTCCGAGCCAATCTCCCGGGCATCCTGTGCAGCGGCTACGCGTTGTCGGCCTCGCGGGAACAGGCTCTGGCCCAGGGTTTCACGGACTTTCTGAAGAAACCCTTCACGAGCGCCGAACTGGAGCAGATCCTCGACAAGGTGATGGGAACCAGGTCCTAAACCTGGGGACGCTCACGCCCCTCGGGCCAGCGCCGCTCGTGAGGCAGGGAGGGCATGGGGGCGTAGATGGTCGACATGGGATCGTACATGTAGAGGTTGCCCACCTTGCCGGTGTAGGCGCAGGCGAACTGCTGGATCTGATCCGTGAAGCGGGTCAACTCGTCGCGGTCGCGGAACATGGGCCCCCACATGGGATTGAAGGCGGCCTCCACGCTGTGCATGAGGGTCTCGATCTCCTGGTTCTGCTGCTCGGCGCGATGCTGAAGCGTTTCCACGCTGGTGGTCAACTGGGCCGATTCCTGGTCCAGGGCCACGGTCGCGTCGGAACTGAGGCGGAGTCCCAGCACGTGGCGACGCACCCGATTCCGTTGCCACTGATCCTGGAGCACGGAGGCCCGGCGCAGGGTCCGGCGGCGGGCGGTCTCGAGGGCCAGCAGGTTGCGCAGGTCATCGGCCTTGGCATCCAGCAATTGCAGCTCCCGCTCCAGCTCAGGCACCAGCAGCAGCGTCCGCCAGGAGGCGTTCTTCTTGGACCGCAGCACATCGCCGTAGATGTGGTCGCCCACATAGAGCACTTCCTCGCCTTGGGCCCCCAGTAGGGATTCTAGCCAGGCGGCATGGCCGCCACTGAAGCAGTGTGGATGACCATGCAGGGGCGTGGGTTCGGGTGCTTCGAGAAAAAAAGTAGGCTTGCGGCTGCTCACCACGACCAGGTCGAAGTAGTCCGTCCAAAGCAGGTGGGCGTCATCCTGGCCGTTCAGCAGGTGGCTGAGCACGCCGTCCGTGAAACTCCATTCGCTGTTGGTGAGGAGGAAGAGCTTCTTGCCCGCCCGCTTCAGGCGGCCCAGGGCCAGGGCCAGCTGGGGATCCTGGGGGATGAAAAAATCCCGGTGCTGCAGGATCTCGGCCTTCATTTCGCCGTTGCGATGGGCGGTATCGATGGCCCACCGCACATCCTGGAACAGCTGGAGGTAGTTGTCTGCATGCAGCAGGCCACGATCCAGGCCATCCACCATCTGGGCGTAGAGGTGGCTTTCTGGAATCTCGAACAGGGTGTCGATGCTGCGGAAGCCTTTGGCCGCGGTGGACAGGCGGCGACGACTGTAGGCGGCATCCACTTCGGCCCTGGAGAGGGCCCGGCTGCCATGGCAAGCCCGCACCACCTGGCGTTCCCGATTGAGCTTCAGCAAGTTGCCGCGCAGGCCATCCAGCACCAGGCCCCGCACGGCGAAGTCGGGATCGTAGTCGATCTCCAGCAGCCAGGGCGAATAACCCCGGTCCCGCACCAGCAGCCGGGCCGATTTCTTGAACGCCAGTTCGTCGATTTCCGGCGTGCGGTAGCGGGCCAGGGTGTGGTCCATGTCGAAGCCGATGGCCTTGATGTCGCCCATGGGCAAGGTGCGCAGCGCATAGAGCTTGTGGGCCGGTGCGAGCCGATCTTCCGCCTCGGTGAGGGGCGGTGCGGCGAGGAAGGCGGGATCCCAGGACATCATGATGGAAGTCTACTCGGCAGGTGGGTGGGAATGGATCAGTCTGGCTCCATCCGGAGGCAGCGAGGCCCCACAGCAAGCGAATCAGGTCCAGACCGCGCGCGGAATCAATCGGGCTCAGAGCCGATGCCGTGGGTAATGGCCTGATGCCCGAACACATCCCAGGCCAGCTGCCGGAACCGTTCGCTATGGCCCCAGTCCTTCTCACCTTCGACCCAGAGCAGGAAGTGGATCAGTTCGTGTTCCAGGATGCGCCGCTGCACCTGCTCCGAATCGTGGCAGTTCATTCCGCACACCACCTGCGGCCAAGGCCAGTCCCGG
The DNA here is from genome assembly GCA_043775845.1 of Acidobacteriota bacterium. Taxonomy (GTDB): domain Bacteria; phylum Acidobacteriota; class Holophagae; order Holophagales; family Holophagaceae; genus Geothrix. The sequence continues at coordinate 47,338 of JAYVRY010000200.1, read as the reverse complement.
CGCCGCAACAGGGGGATACTGAGCCGGATCTCCGGATGCCACTTGCCCCGGGCATCCTTCTCGATGACGAACAGCCCCGCGCAGCGCGCCATGCGCGGCGACCACACCACCGGCGGCGGCGCGATGTCCCGCCCCGCTTCGCGGAGAATGGCCTGGGCTCTCTGACGGAGGGTGAGGGTCATGGTCCCCGGTTGTGGCATCCTTGCTCGAATGGGGCTGGCCCGTCAGTAGCTGAGCACCACCGCGGCCTCGAGCGTGTTGTAGCTGAGGCCCCGGTAGCTGGCGAAGACGGATCGGGTTTCCACGCTGAGGCGGCGGTGGATGGTGTAGCCCAGGCCCAAGGCCACGGCGGGTTCGTTCTTGGTGGAGGTGTCATCCACGGTGTAGGTCCGGGTGGTGTTCAGGCGATCGGCCGTCGTGTAGGAACCGTAACCGCGCAGTCTCCAGATTTTCAGAAAGGCACCGGCCGAGAAGTAGAGGCTCCCTTGCGGTCCGCTGGGGCGGAACAGGCAATCCGCTCCGTAGGTCCATGCGCTCCAGCGGGTGTCTTCTTCCCCGCGATCCGAGTAGCGGGTGGACTTGTAGATGAACTGATTGGACCGCGCGGGAAAGGCCTGGAAGGCGACCTTGGGCCGCAGCGCCAGGGTGTTCGTCAGGGGGATGGTCAGGGAGAGGCCGGCCCCCAGCCCATGCCGGGAACCGATCTCCTCACGGAAATCGCCCTGGGCGATGGCCATGACCAGGTGGAGGTTCGGTACCAGGTGGGGGGTTGCTGTCGGGGGCTCAGCGGCAGAGGCGCATAGACTGAGGCCGAGGGAGAGCATGGCGGGTAGCACAGGGCGCATGTGTCGGGATCCTGGTGATGGTTTGGGCTATGGCCGGAGCGGCATCACAGCCTGGAGGACCACCGGCTTGCCGCTGGTGTTCTTCAGATACTGCACGATGGTTTCGACGTTGGCCACGATCTGGGGGATGGGCACACCGGCATGGAGATCATTGTTGCCGATCATCAGGAAGTAGCAGTCGATGTCCGGCTGGACCAGGGTGTCCAGGCGCTTGACGACATCGGCCGAGGTCTCGCCATCCACGCCCATGTTGTAGGCCTTGATGCCCAAAAGATCATTCCAGGTGGCATCCTTGGTGCCGTTCTGGACCTTGGCCACACCGACACGCCGGGTGATGGAATCGCCCACCATCCCCGCGCACGTCACAGCATTGGCCTTGATGTAGGGCACGAGCTGGGAATCGGTCCAGCGCAGGTAGCCGAGCTCGGAGAGGTGCTCACCATCGGGCATGTAGAAGAAGACCAGGGGTTTCCCGTCGCTGGCCACCACGCAGGAGTACGTGTCGAGGTAGGTGAGCTTCATGGCCAGGGCCTGATCGGCCAGGGCCATGTTCAGGGCGCGGATCTCGATGTTGCTTGTCTCGCCCACGGGGCCCTTGATGCAACTGATCAGCAAGACGGTGCTGACCAGGGCCAGCAAGGATCGGAACTTCAACAGGACTCCGGAGCGACAAGGGTGGGAAGGGGCCAGAGCTGCGATGATGCGAAAGAAAAAAGCGGCCAACCCGTCATAGACCCATATTAACGGGGGATGGTTGAAGACCCTGGCTTTTCTGGTCACCCGGTTGCGGCAGTCCTGTGACAAGCTGTTGCTCTGTTGCCAGTTACAATGAATTGTTTACATGGAGCTCCCCTTGGTTCGGGTCTATTGGAAAGCCGCCCGCGAGGCCTGGAACTGGAGTCGGCACGTCCATCGTTTCCATACGAGTAGCTTGAAGGTATTCCAGCGCCATCTCCGTTGGGCGACGGCCGCGGCTCTCCGGCCTCGGGAGTCCCTGGCTTGGTTCGCCTTCCACGCTGAGCCGGAGATGCAGGGTTTTGTGCACGCCAACCCCCGGCTCGTCTTTCGCGCCCTCACCAGCTACATGTCCGTGCGATGGGGCCTGGCTCGACGGACCAAGGTCATTCAGGACACCTACCTGCTCATTGCCCATCGGGGCGGCTTCCTGGCGGAGGCCATGCGGCAACCGGAAGGGTTGACCCTGGCCGCTCTGGATCTGGATCGGGGTCAAAAGGCCCGGATCCGCATCGGCAGCGACGCCCAGTTCCGGAAGGAAGGCGAGATTTCGCTATTCCTTGAACTGGAAGGGGTCCACGGCCCCATCACGGGCATGGCGCTCTCCATTGAACAAGTGGGGGGAGGGATCGCCCTCATCGGCGGCTTTCAGGGCCGCAGGGGGGGCGATGAGGAGACCATCAAGCTGGCCACCAAGGCCATGCATGGACTCCGCCCCAAGAACCTCATGGTGCTTCTGGCGCAGGAACTGGCGCAGGCACTGGGTCTCTCGGGCCTGCAAGGTGTAGGCAACCGGATTCAGGTCTTCCGGGCCCGGTTGAACAATCCCCTGGTGCCCGTGCGCAACATTCGTTTCGATTTCGATGCCCTCTGGCTCGAAGTGGGTGGGACGCCACAGCAGGATGGGTGGTTCGGGCTGCCCCTGTCGACGCCCCGACGCGGACCTGAGGACATCAAGCCGAACAAGCGGTCCATGTACGCCAAGCGCTATGCGCTGCTGGACGAACTGTCGCGCCAGATCCGCACCAACCTGGCATCCTGACCGCCAGCTACTTCCGGGCCTTCTCCACGACCTTCTGGTGCTTGAAGGAACCGATGAGGAGGTTGGGCCCCTGTTCGGCGATGCCGGCTTCCAGGGGCTCCGAACCAAACACGAATTCGTGGTTCAGGAAGCCCAGTTGGGGGCTGCCCAGCTCGGACATGCTGCGGACCACGGCCACGGCCAAATGCACCAGGGCATCCACGGCTTGGTACTGAATCGCCACGCTCCGGTCGAGCAGGAGATGTTCCTCATGCCGGTTGGAAGGACGCGAATAGTAGAGGGTCTTGCCATCGAAGAGGATCTGCGTGCCATCGGTGGCGATGGTGTAGACCTTGCCCTTGTCGGTGACATCGAATTGGTAGGAGGTGCCCTTCTTGAAGGCGGACATCATGGCCTGGAACTTGGGGTGGTTGAGATAGGCTCCGCCCAGGTTGACCTTCTTGGCGGCGGGGCGGGCCTCACCGGCCGTGGGGCCGTACATCATGTGGTTGTAGCGCAGGGCCGCCAGACGCTCCTCGGGAGTCTGCCTCTTCACCTTTTCCTTCTTGGGCGCTTTCCCAGAGGCAGTCGTCATAAAGCTCCTTGGACCTTGTCGGTATCAAGATTCATTGTCGCACAGGGCGGCCTGAGGGGCCTGCCCCAAGCATGAAGGCCCACCGGGGGGCGGGCCTTCGCATGTCGAAAGAGGGTTTCTCTCTATGGCAGCGTGGGTGTGGTGACCACGCCCGCAGTCGTGAGGCTGCGAAGAATCTGGTTGTCCGTATCGGCCACCAGCAGACTTCCGGAAGGCGTGATGGCCACGCCGCAGGGACGGGAGAACTGCGCAGAGCTGCCCGAGCCGTCGGTGTTGCCGGCCGTCCCCGAGCCCGCCAGGAGGGTGACCACGCCTGCCGCAGTGACCTGCCGGATGGCATGGTTGCCCGCCTCGGTCACATAGAGGTTGCCGGTGGTGTCCACCGCGAGGCCCACAGGCAGGGAGAAGGTGGCCCCGTTGCCCGTACCGTTGGTGAACCCGCGGGCGGTGTACTGACCGGCCAGAAGGCTCACGGCACCACTGGGGGCGATGGCCCGGATGCAGGAGTTTCCGTAGTCGGCCACATAAAGGGTGCCGTTAGCGCCCAGGGCCAGGCCATTGGGTTGGTTGAAGAGCGCGGCCGTCTTGTCGCCATCGAGCTGGCCGGGCCTGCCGGCCGTGCCCGCGAAGGTGGTGACGGTGGCATCCGTGGCCAGAAGCCGGATGGTGTGGTTCTGGGCATCGGCGATGTAAATGGAGCCTGTCCCGCTGACCGCCAGGCCATTGGGGGCGTTGAAGCGGGCCAGGGCGCCCACGCCATCGGCCGTTCCCGGCTGACCGGCGGTGCCGGCCAGGGTGGTGACCGTGCCACTGGCCACCACGATGCGCCGGATGGTGTGGTTGCCGGTGTCGGCCACCAGCAGATTGCCACTGGCATCGAGGGCCAGGCTGCTGGGCGTGTTGAAGCGGGCCAGGTTGCCCACACCGTCGCTGGAGCCCTTCAGGCCCGGGCTTCCGGCCAGCAGCGTCTTCAGGTAAGTGGGGGCGGGGCTCACCTTCCAGATGGTGTGGTCATCCATGTCGGACAAGTAGGTCGTGCCTGCCCCATCCACGACGATCCCGGTAGGGGAGATGAAGCTCACCGCAGCCGCCACGGTCAGGGTCACAGGATCGCTGCTGATCGTACTCACGGGATTGGTGATGGTCACGGTGTAATGGCCCGCATCCTCAACCCTGGGGTTGTAGAGGGTGAAGGTCGCACCCAGCGCGCCCAGGACCTTAGTTCCATCCTTGTACCACTGGTAGCGGAGGACTTCCTGCCCGGTGGCGGCCACCGAGAAACTGGCCTGACGGCCCGTGACCGTGCTGACTGCCAGAGGTTGTGTGGTGATGACCGGGGGCTTGCCGGGATCGGAGGCAGTGTCGTGGTGTTTGGAGCAGGCCAGGCTTGTGACCAGCAGAAGGGGCAGCAGCACCACACCGAGGGTTCGCAGGCGACGCAGGAACCCACCCCGGGATGCCGCAGAGTGCATCGGGGCAGGTGCTTCCCCGACACCGGGGACCTTCAGGAACATGGAGCCTCCAAGACAAGAACACCCCGAAGGGCAAGACGCACCCCGAAGGGGTTGACACAGTTTACGCGGGAATCGGGTCTCGCTCCGCAAGGGGAGCTTCCCAAGAGGGGTGGAGGCTCGCCCGGGAAGGTTCCTGGGGAGGGCGGGGCGTGGCATCAGAACTCGAACGTGGGCCCGCTGAGGGTCTGGGCATCCAGAATCTGGCCCTGGGCGTCCAGGGTCACCAGGCCCTGGGTCTGGCGGGGGGTAAGCTGACCGATCTGCTGCAGGGCTTGACCCCGCAACTCCCCTCTTTTTGAAGGATCGGCGCCACCTTCGGCACTCTCGAAGAACACGGCACCCACCCGGTAGGTCTGCTTGGCATCTTGGATGAGGTGCAGGTCGCGGAGCTGGCGTTCATCCACCGGGCTGGGGGCGTCTGTCATGAGGCAGCGGGCCTGGGCGGTCTTGGGGAAGGCGATGACCTCGCGGATGTTGTCCACGCCCGCCAGCAGCATCACCAGCCGGTCCAGACCCAGGGCCAGGCCGCCGTGGGGGGGGGCGCCGAAGGCCAGGGCATCGAGGAGGAAGCCGAACTTGGCGCGGGCTTCAGCTTCGCCGATGCCGATGGCCCGGAACATGCGGCTTTGCGTTTCGGCATCGTGGATGCGGATGCTGCCACCGCCCACCTCGAAGCCGTTGAGCACCAGGTCATAGGCCACGGCGCGACACTGGCCGGGATTGGTCTCCAGCAGGTCCATGTCCTCGGGATGCGGGCTGGTGAAGGGATGGTGGCAGGCGATGAAGCGCTGATGGTCCTCGCTCCACTCCAACAGGGGGAAGTCCACCACCCACAAAAACGCGTAGGCGTTTTTGTCGTGGAAAAGACGGGACAGGGCAGGGTCTTTTTCGGTGGTGGAGAGCTGCAAGGCCAGCTTGGCGCGGAGGTCGCCCAGGACTTTGGATGTCTGCGCGTCGGTCCCGACGGCAAAGAGGATCAGCCCTTCTTCCTTGACGCCAAAGTGGCCCTTCAGGGCCGCTTCGGCGTCCCCGTCCAGGAACTTCTTGAAGCTGCTGGCCAGGCCTTCCTTGCCCCACTTGGCGTAGGGCAGGCCGCCGGCGCCCATCTGCTTGGCCACTTCCTGCAGCTCATCCAGCTGCTTGCGGCTGAGCAGTCCTGCGGCCTCGCCGGGGAAGAAGAGGGCGCGCACCCGGCGCTGGCCTTGGCTGTCTGCGGCGGCGCGGAAGAGGTTGAAGCCGCTGCTTGCGAATAGCGAAGTGGCATCCTGGATCTTGAGGCCGCAGCGCAGGTCGGGCTTGTCCGAGCCGTACCACTCCATGGCGTCGCGGTAGGGCAGGCGGGGGAAGGGCGTGACCACGTCCTTGTCGGCCAGGCGCGAGACCTTCACCATCAGCGATTCGATGATGGCCTGCACATCCTCCTGGCGCACGAAGCTCATCTCCACGTCCACCTGGGTGAACTCGGGCTGGCGGTCGGCGCGCAAATCTTCATCGCGGAAGCAGCGGCAGATCTGGATGTAGCGCTCGAAGCCCGATACCTGCAGCAGCTGCTTGAAGAGCTGAGGCGATTGGGGCAGAGCGAAGAATTCGCCGGGATGCACGCGGCTGGGCACCAGGTAGTCGCGGGCGCCTTCGGGCGTGGACTTGGTGAGGATGGGCGTTTCCACCTCGATGAAGTCATGCTCGCGGAAGTGGTTGCGGATGAGGTTCGCCGCCTCGCTGCGCAGCAGCAGGTTGCGCTGGAGCTGCTCGCGGCGCAGATCGAGGAAACGGTAGGTGAGGCGCAGATCCTCGCCCACGTGTTCGTCTTCCAGGGGGAAGGGCAAGGGCGCGGCGGTGTTGAGGATCTTCAGGCCCGTGAGGCGGATCTCGATGTCGCCTGTGGCCATGTGGGGGTTCTTGCTTTCCCGCTCGGCCACCACACCCTCGACCGCCAGCACGAACTCGCTGCGCACGGCCTTGAGCTTGGCCAGCAGCTCGGGGTCGGCGGTCTCCTCGTTGGCTACCAGCTGCACCAGGCCCCAGCGGTCGCGGAGATCCAGGAAGACCAGGGAGCCGAGGTTGCGCGCGCGGCGGCACCAGCCGAGCAGGCGCACGGTCTGGCCCGCGTGGTCGAGGCGCAGGTCGCCGTTGCGGTGGGTGCGTGAGAAGTCGCCGAGCCGATCGAGTTTCATAGCCCTACAGGATCGCATCCGGGGGGCCTTGGCTCAAGCTTTGGGATGGGCTCGGGCAAGGCACTGCAGAAAAACGTTGGTCCACAGATTTCACAGATTCACACAGATTCAAAAACCAAAGGGGAGGCTGGCGTTTTGCAGTGGCGCTGCGGCCATGCGGCCATGCGAGGTGCTCGAGCGAGGCCCGTTCTCATCTGTGCAATCTGTGAAATCTGTGGATTCAATCTTTAGACGTTGGTTTTCGCCACCCCGTCCACAGCAGGGCCCCCAGGGCCACCCAGACGCCAAAGGCGGTCCATTCGGTGTGGGTGAAGCCGCCGGGAATGCCTGGAAAGGCCTTCATGGCGATGAGGGAGAAGCTCACCACACCGCTGAGAGAGGCCAGGGCCAATGCTGTCCCGGGGGACCGCCTGCTCGCTATGCTCGCGATGTCCCCCCGAGCCCCTGCGGCCTCGGCCGGGGAATCCGTCCCAGGCCGCCACCAGCGGGCCAGGGCCGCCAGGGAGGCCGCCAGCCAGCCCAGGGCCACGGCCAGGGAGCCCACATCGATGATGGGAATGAGGGCCGCGTCCCCCAGGAAACTCACCGCCGCGGTGAGGCCCGCCAGCAGCAGTACGGCCACGTGGGGCGTTTGGAACCTGGGATGCACACGGCCCAGGGAAGCGTGGATCATCCCCTTGCGGCCCAGAGCGTAAAGCAGGCGGGTGGCGGCCACGAACATGGCGTTGAAGACCTTGAGCAGGGAGAGCAGGGCCGCGAAGAGGATGACCTGGGCGATGAGCCGGGAGCCAAAGGCCTTCTGGAAGGCCTGCTCCGTGCCGAATTTCCCCGTCACCAAGTCACGCCAGGGGATGATCCAGGCCACCACCAGGATCACCAGCATGTAGAAGAGCGAGCCCGCCGCGAGGGAGAGCACCATGGCGCGCCCGAAGCCCTTGGTGTCATAGCCTTCCTTGGCTTCCTCCGAGCCCTTCACCACGGTTTCGAAGCCCGTCATGAAGTAGGGCATGACCTGGAGCATGAGCAGGATGGAGAGCCCCGCCCCGGCCAGGCCAGGATGGGCGAAGAGGGGCTGCAAGTTGTGAGGATCGCCCCGCAGGAAGCCCAGGGTGGTGAAACCCAGGAAGAGCGCCAGCAGACTGAACGTGGCGACTTTCTGGAATCCCGCACTCAACCGCATGCCGCGGTAGTTCAAGGTGCCGATGAGGGCCACCAGCCCCAGGCCAGCCAAAAGCCGTGGCAGGAAGATGGTCTTGCCGCCCACGACGTAGAGGGGCATCTGGTTCATACCGGGCAGTGCCCGCGCCAGCAGATTGCCAACAGCCACGGTCTCCCAGGGACAGACGATGCCGTAGGCCAGCACCATCAACCAGCCCGCAGCGTAGCTCAGCGAGGGCGGGAAGTAGCCTTCGGCGTAGGCGATTTCTGAACCGGCATCCTGCACCTGGCGCACCAGTCGGCCATAGGTGAGAGCCACGGGCAGCAGCACCAGGCCGCCGATGAGGAAGGCCAGGATGCCGCCCCCGGGCCCACCCCGGGCCATCCAGTCATCGATGAGCACCACCCAGGCCACGCCCACCATGGAGCCGAAGCCGAAGGCGAAGTACTCGATGGACGACAGGGTCCGGCGCAAAACGGGCTGGGGGGTCATGGCTCCATCATCGCGCACGCACGGGGAGCGAATAAGGACTTTGGTCCACAGATTTCACAGATTCACACAGAAAAGCGGAGATGAGGGTCTTGGTTGCTGCTGCCCTCCAGGTGAAGGACAGTCCTATCGCGCGTTTTTCATCTGTGTCACCTGTGTCATCTGTGAAAGCTGTGGACCTCTTTTCTATCCTTGAGAGGCCCGTGAAGCTCCCCGCCACCTCGCCCACCGCAGCCGTGCTCGGTCCATGTAGAGGTAGATTACGGGCGTGGTGTAAAGCGTCAGCAGTTGGCTGAACAGCAGGCCGCCCACGATGGCGATGCCCAGGGGTTGCCGCAGCTCAGAACCGGTGCCCATGCCGATGGCCAGGGGCAGGCCGCCCAGCAGGGCCGCCATGGTGGTCATGGTGATGGGGCGGAAGCGCAGGAGGCAGGCCTGGAAGATGGCCGCCTCGGGCGTGAGGCCTTCGCGGCGCTCCACCTCGATGGCAAAGTCGATCATGAGGATGGCGTTCTTCTTCACGATGCCGATGAGCAGGATGATGCCGATGAAGGCGATGACGCTCAACTCGGTGCGGCAGGCCAGCAGGGCCAGCAGGGCACCCACGCCCGCCGAGGGCAGGGTGGAGAGGATGGTCAGCGGGTGGATGAGGCTTTCGTACAGCATGCCCAGCACGATGTAGACCACCAGCAGGGCGGCGGCCACCAGCAAGGGCTGGTTCGCCAGCGAGGCCTTGAAGGCCTGGGCCGTGCCCATGAAGCTGCCCCGCAGGGTGCCCGGCATGTGGATTTCCTGCTGGGCCTTGTCGATGGCGGACACGGCATCGCCCAAGGCCACGCCCACGGGCAGGTTGAAGGAAAGCGTGATGGAGGGCTGCTGGCCCTGGTGGTTCACGGAAAGGGCGGTGTTGCCCCGCTCCAGGCGGGTGAAGGCGCCCAGGGGAACCAGGGTTCCGGTGGTGGACCGGACGTAAATGTGGCGCAGGCCATCGGGTGTTTGCATGAACGGTGAATCCACTTCCATCACCACGTGGTACTGGTTCAGGGGCGTGTAGATGGTGGAAACGAAGCGCTGGCCGAAGGCGTCATAGAGGGTGTTGTCGATGGCCTGCGGCGAGACGCCCAGACGTGAGGCCGTGGCCCGGTCGATGACGAGGGAGGCTTCCAGGCCCTTGTTCTGGAGGTCGGAATTCACGTCCGCCAGTTCCTTGAGCGTCTTGAGTTTCTGGAGCACTTTCGGGGCCCAGTCGAAGAGTTCGCGGGCATCATCGCCCTGCAGCGTGTACTGGTACTGAGTGCTGGAAGGCCGTCCGCCCAGGCGCAAATCCTGCACCGGCTGCATGAAGAGCGTGGCGCCCACGATATGGGCGGTCTTCCCACGCAGCCGGGCGATGATCTGATCGACCGTGTCCTTGCGTTGATTGTTGGGCTTGAGCGAGGCGAAGAGGCGGCCCGAGTTGCCCCGTTCCACCACGGCGGTGACGTTCTCCACGGCCGGGTCCGTCTGCACGATGGCCACATACTGCGTCATGAGCTTTTCCATGCCGACGAACGAGATGTCCTGGGCGGCCTGGATGGAGCCCGTCACGCGGCCCGTGTCCTGCTGGGGGAAGAAGCCCTTGGGGATGGCGATGTAAAGGCCCACGGTGGCCAGCATGGTGCCCAGCGCCACGGTCAGGGTGAAGCGCTGGTGGCGCAGCACCCAGGTCAGGGAGGATCCATAGTGGCGCATGATCCACTGGAAGACGCGTTCGCTGGCCTGGAAGGCCTTGCCGTGCTTTTCCTCGGAATGGGGACGCAGCAGCAGCGAGCACATCATGGGCGTGGTGGTGAGCGAGACCACCATGGAGATGACGATGGCCACGGAAAGGGTGACGGCGAATTCCCGGAAGAGCCGCCCCACGATGCCGCCCATCATGAGGATGGGAATGAAGACGGCGATGAGTGAGATGCTGATCGATATCACCGTGAAGCCGATTTCCTTGGCGCCGTGGAGGGCCGCCTCCATGGGCTGCATGCCATGTTCCAGATGCCGCGTGATGTTTTCCACCACCACGATGGCGTCATCCACCACGAAGCCCGTGGCCACGGTGAGGGCCATGAGCGATAGGTTGTCGATGGTGTAGCCCAGTAGGTACATCACCCCGAAGGTGCCGATGAGCGAAATGGGCACCGCCACGCTGGGAATCAACGTGGACCGCACGCTGCGCAGGAACACGAAGACCACGAGGATCACTAGGCCGATAGAGATAGTGAGGGCCAGCTGCACATCCTTCACCGAGGCCCGGATGGTGCGGGTGGCATCGATGAGCACTTTCAAATCCATGGCCGGCGGGACGGAGGCCTGGAGCTGAGGCAGGATGGCGCGGACGCGATCCACAGTCTCGATGATGTTGGCGTCCGGCTGCCGGAAGATGGGCAGCATGATGGCGGGGACGCCATTGGAAAGGCCCGCGCTGCGGAGGTTCTCCACGGAGTCGGTGACGGTGGCCACATCGGCCAGGCGCAACGCGTTGCCGTTGCGGTAACGGAGCAGGATGGGCTGGTAGTCCTCGGCCTTCATGATCTGGTCGGAGGTGGTGATGGACCAGGTGGTTTTGTCATTGGCCAGGTCGCCCTTGGGCCGGTTCAGGTTGGCGGCCCCGATGGCCACGCGGACATCCTCCAGGGCCAAGCCATTGGCGTTCAGCAGGGCGGGGTTGACGTCCACCCGCACGGCGGGGAGGGCCCCGCCCCACACGAAGACCTGGCCCACGCCTTGGATCTGCGACAGCTTTTGTTGCAGCACCGAAGAGGCGATGTCGTAGAGCTTTTCCCGGGGCACCAGGTTGGACGTGAGCGCCAGGATGAGGATGGGGGAATCGGCGGGATTCACCTTCCGGTACGAAGGGTTGTTCGGCAGGTTCGAGGGCAGGTCGCCCCGGGCGGCGTTGATGGCCGCTTGCACGTCGCGACCTGCGGCATCGATGTTGCGGCCCAGGTCGAACTGGAGGGTAATGTTCGTTCCGCCCAGGGAGCTGGCCGAGGTCATCTCCGTGATGCCCGCGATGCGCCCGAACTGTCGCTCCAGCGGCGTGGCCACAGAAGAAGCCATGGTCTCCGGACTGGCGCCGGGAAGGCCTGCCGATACCTGGATGGTGGGGAACTCCACCTGGGGGAGGGGCGAGACCGGCAGGAACTGGTAGGCGATGGCCCCCAGCAGCGCCAAGGCCACGGTCAGCAGCGTGGTGGCCACGGGGCGGCGGATGAAGGGGGTGGAGATGCTCATCGCTGCTCCAAACGTTCCGTTTGGAGATAGCTGCCGCCAGGGCGGCAGAAGGGATTGGTGTTTGAAAGGGGCGTCATGCTTTTCATCTTTTAGGCGAAGCCCTATGCGCGCCGTGCAAGCGGCGTGCACGGCGTGCCAGACGATCAAAGGCGAGATAAATCACAGGCGTGGTGTAGAGCGTCAGCACCTGGCTGAAGATGAGGCCCCCCACGATGACGATGCCCAGGGGGCGCCGCAGTTCGGCGCCCACACCCGATCCCAGGGCCAGGGGCACGCCGCCCAGGAGGGCTGCCATGGTGGTCATGATGATGGGCCGGAAGCGCAGCAACGAAGCCTGGTAGATGGCTTCTTCGGGGGGCAATCCGTCCTTGCGTTCGGCTTCCAGGGCGAAGTCGATCATCATGATGGCGTTCTTTTCCACGATGCCGATGAGGAGGATGATGCCGATGAGGGCGATGACGCTGAAATCCGTGCGGCAGAGCATGAGCGACAGCAGCGCGCCCACGCCCGCCGAAGGCAGCGTCGATAGGATCGTGATGGGGTGGATGTAGCTTTCGTACAGCACGCCCAGCAGGATGTAGACGGTCAGCACGGCGGCGAGGATGAGCAGGGGCGTATTGGTGAGCGAGGCCCCGAAGGCCTGGGCCGTGCCTTGGAAACCGGCCTTGAGGCTGGGCGGACTGTCCAGGTCCCGCCGGGCCTTCTGGACGGCCTTCACGGCATCGCCCAGGGACACGCCGGGGGCGAGGTTGAAAGACAGCGTGGCCGTGGGGAACTGGCCCTGATGGTTCACGGCCAGGGGCGCGGGCAGGGTTTCGATTCTCGTGAAGGCGCTGAGGGGCACCGAGCCGCCCGACCCGGAGCGCACGTAGATGTTCTGGAGATCCTCGGGCCGCTGGTACTGCTTGGGCTGGGCCTCCAGCACCACGCGATACTGGTTCAGCTGTGTGAACATGGTGGATATCTGCCGCTGTCCGAAAGCATCATAGAGGGCATCGTCCAGCATCTGGGGCGTAATGCCCAGGCGGGAGGCGGTGGTCCGGTCCAGCGTGAGGCGCACCTGCAGGCCCGCGTTCTGCTGATCGCTGGCCACATCGCGCAGCTCGGGAATGCCTGCGAACCGGTCCACGAAGCGAGGCACCCACTCGCTCAGCTCCTTGGGATCCGCATCCTCCAGCGTGTACTGGTACTGGGTGCGGCTGACACGATCTTCCACGGTGAGATCCTGAACGGGCTGCAGGTAGAGGCGGATGCCTTCGACCTTGGCCAGCTGGGGCTGGAGCCGTTGGATGACCTCATTGGCGCCCAGCTTGCGCTGATCGAGGGGCTTGAGGTTGATCTGGATGCGACCGCTGTTGAGGGTGGTGTTGGTGCCATCGATGCCGATGAAAGATGAAAGGCTTTCCACCGCCGGATCCTTGAGGATCTCGGCGGCCAGCGCCTGCTGGCGCTCCGCCATGGCGGCGAACGAGATGGTCTGGGGTCCTTCGGAGATGCCCAGGATCACGCCCGTGTCCTGCACCGGAAAGAAGCCCTTGGGAATGGCGATGTAGAGCAGCACGGTGGAGGCCAGAGTGGCGATGGCCACCACCAGCGTGCCGGTCTGGTGCTGGAGTACCCAGGACAACGTGCGGCCGTAGAAGGCGATGATGCGCTGGAAGACCCGCTCCGAGGACTGGTAGAAGCGGCCCTGTTCCTCCGGCGGCGTGTGCTTCAGGAGCTTGGCGCACATCATGGGCGTGAGGGTCAGGGACACCACGGCGGACACCAGGATGGTCACGCTGAGGGTGACGGCGAACTCGCGGAAAAGGCGGCCCACGATGTCGCCCATGAAGAGCAGCGGAATGAGCACGGCGATGAGCGAAACCGTCAGCGATAGGATGGTGAAGCCGATCTGCTCGGAGCCCTTCAGCGCCGCCTGGAGGGGCGTTTCACCCTCCTCGATGTAGCGCATGATGTTCTCGATCATCACGATGGCATCGTCCACCACGAAGCCGGTCGATATCGTGAGTGCCATGAGGGTGAGGTTGTTGAGGCTGTAACCCAGCAGGTACATCACCCCGAAGGTGCCCACCAGCGACAGGGGCACGGCCACGCTGGGGATGACCGTGGCGGCGAAGGTGCGCAGGAACAGGAAGATCACCATGACCACCAGGGCGATGGTGAGCATCAGCTCAAATTCCACATCCTCCACGGAGGCGCGGATGGTGACGGTGCGATCCGTGAGGATGGTGAGCTCCACGGCGGCGGGCAGGGAGGCCCGCAGCTGGGGCATCAGGTCCTTCACCCGGTCCACCACGGCGATGATGTTGGCGCCGGGCTGGCGCTGGATGTTGAGGATGACGGCGGGCACCTGGCCAGTCTCATCCACGCGGATGGAGGGGATGGCCTTTTCGGTGGGTTGTCCCGTGCCCATCCAGGCCGCGAGCCGGGCATTCTCGATGCCGTCGGTCACCGTGGCGATCTCGGCGATGGTGACCGGAGCGCCATTCTTGTAAGCCACCACGAGCGGGCGGTAATCCTCGCTGGTGAGCAGCTGATCGTTGGCGCCGATGGCGTAGGCCTGGCGCAGGCCGTCAAAGCTGCCTTTGGCTTGGTTCACATTGCTGGCGGCCACGGCCGTGCGCACATCGCCCAGGGTGAGGCCGTTGGCCGCCAGCGCCGCAGGGTTGGCCTGGATGCGGACGGCGGGTTTCTGGCCGCCGCTGATGCTCACGAGGCCCACGCCCGGCAGCTGCGAAATTTTTTGAGCCAGCCGCGTGTCGGCGAAATCCTCCACCTTGGACAGCGGCAGCGTCTTCGAGGTGAGCGCGAGGGTGAGGATGGGCGCATCGGCCGGGTTGATCTTGCTGTAGATGGGTGGATTGGGGAGGTCCCGGGGCAGGTAGGTGCCGGCCGCGTTCACCGCCGCCTGCACTTGCTGTTCCGCCACGTCGATGTTCAGGTCCAGCACAAACTGCAGCGTGATGACGGAGCTGCCACCCGAGCTGGTGGAGGACATGCGGTTGAGGCCCGGCAGCTGGCCGAACTGCCTTTCCAATGGGGCTGTGATGGCAGAGGCCATGACCTCGGGGCTGGCGCCCGGATAAAAGGTGACCACCTGGATGGTGGGATAGTCCACCTGGGGCAGGGCCGAGACCGGCAGCTGGCGGAAGGCCAGCAGGCCCACCAGCAGCAGCCCCACCATGAGCAGCGAGGTGGCGATGGGCCGGAGGATGAAGGGCTTGGAGGGGTTCACCGACGACTCCGGGAAAGAACATGAAACCGCAGATGTCGCAGATGTCGCAGAAAAAGACCGGGGTCCACAGATTTCACAGATTCACACAGATTAAAAAGATGAGTCGAACGCTCGAGTAGGGGCTCAGGCGGGTTGGGTCATGGCCCATCTGTGAAATCAGCGACATCTGCGGTTCCAACTTCATGGTTTCTTGTTGTGACTCGCAGAGGCGATGGACCTGTGCATGCATCGCCTCAGCCCTTCGTGCCAGGGGCCTTCGGCAGGGCGACTTTGCTGCCGGGGCGCAGCTTTTCGAGGCCATCGGTGACCACGGTTTCGCCGCCTGCCAGGCCCTTGGTAACGGCGGTGTTGTCGCCATCGGTGCCCTGCGTCTCGATGACGATGAGATCCACGGTGCCATCAGCCTTCACGGCATAGACGTAGGCGCCCTGGGGGCCGCGCTGAATGGCGGCCGTGGGGATGATGACGATGCCGTGGAGCGTGTCCACCAGCAGCTGGGCATTTACGAACTGGTTGGGGAAGAGGGTGCGGTCTTCGTTGGCGAAGAGGGCCTTGATGCGAACGGTGCCCGTGGTGGTGTCCACCTGGTTGTCGATGGCGGATAGCGAGCCGAGCGCCAGGCGGGTCTTCAGGTCACGGTCCCAGGCTTCCACGGGCAGCTTGCCGCCTTTGGCGTTCTGGCTCAACACCTTCTGGATGTGGTCGGCGGGGATGGCGAAGACCACGTTGATGGGCTGGATGGGGGCCACGGTGGCCAGTCCGTTGGCATCGGCGGCGCGCACCATGTTGCCGGCATCCACCAGCCGGAGGCCCACCCGGCCCGCGATGGGCGCCGTGATGCGGCTGTAGGTCAGGTTCAGCTTGGCGCTTTCCACCTGGGCCTGGTCGGACTTGAGGGCCGCTTCGTACTGGGCCACGTTGCTGGTCTGGGTGTCCAGCTGCTGGCGCGAGATGATGCCCTGCTTGACCAGGCCTTCCAGGCGCCGCAGATCCGCCTGGGCATTCTGAAAGGCGGCCGAATCCTTGGCGAACTGGCCCTCGGCCTGCATGAGCTGGACCTTGAAGGGCCGAGGATCGATCTCGGCGAGGAGATCGCCCTCCCGCACCACCTGGCCCTCGCTGAAGGCGATGCGCACGAGCTGGCCGTCCACCCGGCTGCGCACGGTGACGTTGTTCAGAGCGGTGACCGTGCCAAGCCCCGTGAGATGCACGGCCATGTCACCCTTGCGGGCCTGGGCCACGGTGACGGGTACGGGTCGGCCGGCGGGGTTGGGGCCTGCGTCCTTCTTGCCGCCCCGGAAATACAGGATGGCCAGCAGGAGGATGCCACCCCCCATGGCCCAGGGCCGCCAGCCGCGCAGGATGGCGGGGCGGCCTGAGGTCTGGTCGTTGAGGGTGGTGTCGAGAACGGTCATGGGGATTCCAGGCTGGGGAGCAGGGGCGGTGGCAGAGGGCTCAGCGACGGGTGATGCGACCGGGGCCCTTGCCCGAGGCCACGGCGAAGAGGGTTTCCCAGGTGACGAAGTCAGGCCGAGCCGTCCACTCTGGCCAGTCCGCAGTCTTGAAGGACCCAGCCAGGGCCGCTGATTTCTGCGTGGGGTTCGCCTTCACATGCGCTTGCACGGCCAGGAGGAAATCACGGTAACGAAGCAGTTCCTTCTTCCCGCAGATGGGGCCATGGCCGGGGATGAGGCGGGCGCCATCAGGCAGCCAGGAAGCCACCTGGGCCATCTGCGACACCAGCCCCTCGAAACTGCCGCCGTTCTCCACATCCACGTAGGGCAGCATGCCGAGGAAGAAGAGGTCGCCCATGTGCATGGCCAGCACCGAGGGAATGCCCACGATGACATCGCCATCTGTGTGGCCGGGTCCGAGGTGCAGCAGGTGAAGCTCGGTGTCATCGAGATGGATGTTCAGCCGGGCTTTCTCCTTGGCATCTTCGGAGCCCAGGGCCAGTTCCGGCAGGCCGCCGCGCTTGGCGGGCTCGAGCTTGGCCTGCTCCTTGATCATGGCCTTCCGCACATTCGCATGGGCGACGATGGCCATCACCTGTTTTTCCAGCACCACGTTGCCGCCCACGTGATCGCCGTGGCCGTGGGTGTTGATGAGGTATTTGATGGGCTTGTCGGTGACGGTGCGGACGGCCTCCAGAAGGCCTGGTACCAGCTTCTCGAACTGGTCGTCGATGAGCACCGCATGCTTCGACGTGACCACCAGGCCAATGTTCCCACCCTGGCCGAAGATGCAGTAGACGTTCTCGGCGACCTTTTCCACCTTGTGGATCTTCGGCGCATCCTTCTGGGCGGCACGGTGCTTGGCATGGGCCGCGAGAGGTGTGGCTGGGGCCAGCGCCAGGACGAGGCTGAAGGCGATGAGGACGCGCATGAAACCTCCATGGATGGGCCTGGCAGGGGCTGGGAACACCGCCGTTGGTTCAGGATGCGGCGGCAGCATCGCCGGCATCCGAGGAGGGGATTCCAGCCAGCATGTCATCCATGTTCGTGATCATGGTCATCAGGCCAGCCCGCATGAGGGCCTGCTGGTCTGGATCGAGACCGATCACCAGACCTGTCTTGATGTCGGCGGCCAGGGCCCGCAACTCATTGGCCAGGGGCAGGGTGCCGGGGCTCAGGCTGATGAGGATCCGGCGGCCGTGCTTGGGGTCGGGCTGGGTGCGCAGAAGACCCCGTTCCACCATGACCTTCACCACGCGGCTGGCGGTGGGATCGTCCATCCAGACTTGCTGGGCCAGGGGATGCAGGGAAGACGGCCCCTGCTCCAGCAGCACCAGGATCACCCAGAACTGCTGGAGCGTGAGGTCGTAGGACTCGAGACGAGCGCCAATGAGGTGTTTCAGGCGCCGCCGAACCGCTGCGGCCAGGGTGCCGAGGCCGGCTTGAATGAGGGAATCGGGCATGGGTTCTTGCATAAGCAAGAATCCTGGTGCCCGATTAGCCTCGTGTCAAGGGGTATAAAGGAGTCTACTTGCCCCGGGCGCTGGGACGGGCGGGGTGCCGACCCCGCTCGCCGCGAGGGGCGGCACCTGAACTGGGCCGGGCCGGACGGGCGGGGCCGCGGCTGCGGCCACCACCACCGCCACTCCCGCGGCCGGTCTGGATGGGCTCGGCGGGAATGCTGGGGTCGGGCGCGTAGCCGGTGATCACGTCCCTGGGCAGTTCCTTGCGAAGCAGCTTCTCAATGTCCTTGAGCAGTCGGTGTTCGTCCACGCAGACCAGGGAGAGGGCTTCGCCCTCGCTGCCCGCGCGGCCCGTGCGGCCGATGCGGTGGATGTAGTCTTCGGGCACCTGGGGCAGCTCGTAGTTCACCACGTGGGGCAGCAGGACGATGTCGAGGCCGCGGGCGGCGATATCGGTGGCCACCAGGACGCGGACGACGCCCTTCTTGAAATCGTCGAGGGCCTTGATGCGCTGGGGCTGGCTCTTGTTGCCATGGATGGCCATGGAGCTGATGCCATCCTTGTCGAGCTGCTCGGACAGGCGGTTGGCGCCGTGCTTGGTGCGGGTGAACACCAGCACCTGCTCCAGCTTCCGGCTGGTGATCAGGTGGGAGAGCAGGGCGCGCTTGCGCTCCCGGTCCACGGGGTGGACGACCTGGCGCACCAATTCGGCGGCCGTGTTCTGGGGCGTGATCTGCACCGAGGCTGGGTTCTTTAGGAACTGGGCCGCCAGCTGCTTGATCTCATCCGTGAAGGTGGCCGAGAAGAGCAGGGTCTGCCGTTTGGCGGGCAGCAGGGCGAGGATCTTTTGGATGTCGCGGATAAAGCCCATGTCGAGCATGCGATCGGCTTCATCCAGGATGAGCACCTCGAGCTGGCTGAAGTTCAGGTTGCCCTGGCCCTGGTGATCCAGCAGGCGGCCCGGAGTGGCCACCAGGATCTCGACGCCGGCGCGCAGCGCCTTGGTCTGGGGATTGATGTTCACGCCGCCGAAGATGGTGGTGGAACGGAGGGGGAGGTATTTCCCGTAGGTACGGACGCTCTCTTCCACCTGCATGGCCAGCTCACGGGTGGGCGTGAGGATGAGGGCGCGGATGGGATGGCGGGCGGGCGAAGCCGAGGTGCTGGCATGGGGCGCGAGCAGCTGCAGCAGGGGCAGGGTGAAACCGGCGGTCTTGCCGGTGCCGGTCTGGGCGCGGCCCATGAGATCGCGGCCTTCCAGCACCAGGGGAATGGCCTGGGTCTGGATGGGGGTGGGGATTTCGTAGCCCTGCTCGCGGACAGCGCGCAGGAGCTCGGGCAGAAGCTCGAGATTATTAAAGGACATGACTTGCTCCTGAGAGGGCCCGCCCGCAGAAGGATTCCGGGGCCCGGTCAGGGCGAAAAGGTCAATTCGGACTGAGAAGAGGCGGAGACCGGGGGTCGCCTGCGATCACGAAGGTTTTACCTTACCACGCTAGTCAGGATATGGCGAACAGGCCGCCCTGAGCCGCCTGGGCTGGAACCCTCTTTCTAGGAGGTCCATATGGACACGATCTGGACGCGCATGAGGGCTGACCTGGAGTGGGCGGGGCGATCCCCCAGCACCATCTCCATCTACCTGCATGCGGCGAAGGCCTTTGCCCGGTTCAGCCACGGCAGCCCGGCCCGCATGGGGCAGACCCAGGTGCGCGCCTGGATCGATCACCTGCGAAAGCGTGGCACCTTGCCCGATCGCCTTTCCCAGCACTGCTGCGCCCTGGCTTTCCTCTACCGGAAGACGATCGGCCGCCCCTCGGCGGTGTCGTTCTTCTGCCGCCCCCGCAGGCCGGTGCGCCTGCCCCAACTGCTAAGCCTGGAGGAAGTGGCCGGCCTGATCGGGCATCTGCGAGGGGACCAGTTGCCCACCCTGTTTCGCACCGTCTTTGCCACGGGCATCCGCCTGCGGGAGTGCTGCCACCTGCAATGGAAGGATGTGGATGCGGCCCGCGGTGTGCTGCACCTGCGGACCACGAAGGGCAGTCGGGAGCGGCTGGTGCCCCTCTCACCCAGCCTTGCGGAGGAACTGCGAAGCTACCTGCAAAAGGTCTCGCCCCAGGGGCCATGGCTCTTCAGCTTTCGGCCCGGCCACCCGCCCAGCACGGATCAAGTGCGCAAGAAGTTCAAACGGGCGGCCCTGGCGGCGGGGATCACGAAGCGCGTGACCCCGCACCTGCTTCGGCACACCTACGCCACCCTGCTGCTCGATGTGGGCACGGACCTCCGGGTGATCCAGACCGTCCTGGGACACCGCAACATCAGCTCGACCCTGCGCTACACCCAGGTGAGCACCCGGCTGCTGACCCAGGTGCCGGATGTCCTGGCCATGCTGCCCAGAGCCTAGGCCGGGAGGGCCGTGACCTGGCCACCACCGGCTGCTTCGTCGGGAGATTCCGAAGAGGCGTCTGCAAGGGAGGAGTGTCATCCTGAGGCGGTGAACAAGCACCAGCCTTTCCTTCCCGTGCTCGCCAGGGCCCTTGGCCTGGGCGTGGCTTTGGCGCTGCTGCTTCGGGTCACCGGCCTGATGGACGACCTTCGTGGCGCCCTGATCATCTGCATCACTTTTTCGGTCCTGATGTGGGCGGGCTTCAGGCTCCTGTCCCCCTGGTTCGCCCTGCGGCTTCAAGACCAGAACACCCCAGGGCGCGCGGCGCTGGGAAGCCTGCTGCGCCTGCTCGTGATCTACACCCTGCTCCTGGTCAGTGCCGTGGGACTGGTGCGGCTGCTGACCGGCCTCAACCTGGTGGCCCATCCGTCCATGGCCATCTTCACCTTTCTCATCGGGCTCACGGTCACGGCCATCATGAATGGCCTCCATACCACCGAGCATCTGGTGAGAGCCGAACGGGCTCGCGCGGAATCGGAATTGGAGGCCATGCGCCTGCAGGTACTGCAGGCTGACCATGCCCGGAAGACCCAGGAGTTGGAGGAGGCCCGCCAGCTGCAGCTCTCCATGCTGCCCCAGACGCCGCCGGAATGCTGCGGGATGGCCTTCGCCCACCGCCTGATCACGGCGACCGAAGTGGGTGGGGATACCTACGACCACCGCAGCCTGCCCGATGGGTCTCTGCTGATGGCCTTTGGGGATGCCACGGGCCACGGCCTTCAGGCGGGTCTCATCGTGACTGCCGTGAAGGCCCTTTTCCAGACCCTGCCCCCACACCTTTCACTGCCCCAGGGCTTGCAGGCCATCAGCGAAGGCGTGCGGAGCCTCCACCTGCCTCGGATGGCCATGGCGCTCACCCTGTTGCGTCTGGACGGGGATGACGTGAGCTTCGCTGCCGCAGGCATGCCACCCCTGCTCCACTACCGCGCCCTGGAGAATCGGGTGGAGGTTCATCGAACCGTCGGGCCACCCGTGGGACAGCTGAAGCACTTCGACTATGTCCTCGGCCAGCTGCGCCTGGCGCCTGGAGATGCCCTGCTGCTCTGTTCCGATGGCTTTCCGGAATGCCTGGATCCCACCGGTCGGATGCTCGGTTATGACCGCTTGAAACCCCTGTTCCAAGCCCATGGTCAGGCATCTGGAGAGGCTCTGATCGAGGCCTTCCTCCAGGAAGCCGCCGCGTGGGCCAGCGGACGCCCCTGGGCCGATGATCTCAGTTTCATGGTGATCCAGAAAAGTGGAGTCGCTTCCTAGCGTCCTGTTAGCCGCGCCGCCACATCGCTCAGCGCCCAGCTCTCCTGTTCGCCGGTGGCCATGTGCTTGACGGTCACTGTGCCGCCTTCCAGTTCACCATCGCCCAGGATGAGCACGGTCTGGATGCCCAGGCGGTTGGCCGAGGTCATGGCCTTCTTGAGGGCGCCGCCGCGGGTTTCCAGTTGGAGATCGATGCCGGCCTTCCATAGCTCGCGGGCCAGTTTCATGGCGGCGGTGGCAGCGCGATCGCCCAGGGGGATGAGCATGGCGGGGGCGCTCCCAGGTGCATCGCCCTTGAGCTGCTGGCAGACCATGGCGAGACGGTCCAGGCCGATGGCCCAGCCGAAGGCGGGCACGTCCGGGCCGCCCAGGTGCTTCACCAGCAGGTCATAGCGGCCGCCGCCCAGGATGGCGCTCTGGGCGCCGATATCGCCGCTGAGCACCTCGAAGGCGGTCTTGGTGTAGTAGTCCAGGCCGCGCACCAGGCGCGGATCCTCGACGAAGGGCACGCCGAGATCCGTGAGCAGTTCCTTCAGGCGCGTGTGGTGCGTGAGGGAGGCCTCATCAAGGAAGTCGGAAATGAGCGGGTGTCCTTCGAGGGCCTTCTGGCAGGTGGGCACCTTGCAGTCCAGCACCCGCAACGGGTTCTCCTCGATGCGGCGGTGGCAGTCGGGGCAGAACTGCGCCTCGCGTTCGGCGAAGAAGGCCCGGAAAGCCGCCTGGAAGGCGGGGCGGCTCTCAGGCGTGCCCACGGAATTGAGGCTGAAGGTGAGCTTCTCCAGGCCCAGCTCGCGCAAGAAATCGTAGAGCATGACCAGGCTTTCGGCATCGCTTTCCGGGCTGGCCACGCCAAAGCTTTCGGCGCCGATCTGCCAGAACTGGCGGTAGCGGCCCGTCTGCATGCGCTCATAGCGGAACTGCTGGCCGATGTAATAGAACAGCACGGGGTCGTTCGTCGTAAGCAGCTTGTGCTGAATGGCCGCCCGCACCACGCCGGCGGTGTTCTCGGGGCGCATCACGACCTGGCGGCCACCCTTGTCCGTGAAGTCGTACATCTCCTTCTTCACGATGTCGGACGAATCGCCCACGGAGCGCTTGAAGACCTCCAATTCTTCCAAGATGGGGGTGCGGATCTCGCGGTAGCCGTGGCGTTCGAAGCACCGGCGGGCGGTTTCCTCGATATGCTGGAACCAGCGCAGCTCCGCACCGAAGAGATCCCGCATACCTTTCACCGATTGGGCCATGATCCGACTCCCGAGCCTTCTGCTCACCTTCAGCCTACTGTCTTGGGGCCAGACTCCCAACCCCGCAGCGCCCGGCGCTTCCGTTCAGGCCCCGGCCCAGGCTCCAACTCAGGCCCTGGCGCCACGCCTGAAGGTCATGGTGGATCCCGGCCACGGCGGCGATGATGGCGGCGCCAAGGGGCCCAAGGGCTTAAAGGAAAAGACCGCCGCTTTGGAACTCGGCAAGGCCGTGGCCGCCAAGCTGGAGGCCGCCGGTTTCGAACCGGTTTTCACCCGGGACGACGATACCTTCATCCCCCTCTGGGACCGCGCCAAGGCCGCCAACGCCCAGGGCGCCGACCTCTTCCTCAGCCTTCACCTGAACGCCGCCAAGGCCAAGGCCGCCCGGGGTTCCGAGGTGTTCTTCCTGAGCCTGGGCAAGGGCGATGACGATGACGTGGTGGCCGTGGAAAACGCCGGCGCGGGTGTGGCCCCGGGCACCGCCGATAGCGTGGTGGCCAGCATCCTGGATGATCTGGCCCAGAAGGCCTTCCTGCAGGATTCCGAACGCCTGGCCGTGGCCATCCAGGGCCAGCTGAACCGGCTGGCGGGCATCAAGGAGCGGGGCGTGAAGCAGGCCCCCTTCGTCGTCCTGCGGGGCGCCGCCATGCCCGCAGTGCTGGTGGAAGTGGCCTTCATCTCCAATCCAAAGGAAGAGGAAAAGTTGAAGGATGCTGCCTTCCGCGCCAAGGTCGCCGATGCCATCACCCTGGGCGTCCGTCGCTACTTCGCCGAAACCAACGGCAGCGTGCGAAGACGCACCGTGGGTGGACCCAACGCTGGGCAGCGTTAAGGAACCGCGCAAAGATTTGGGAACCGCGAATGACGCGAATCGCCCTTCGGGCGCGCGAATGAAAAGAATCAGCGCTGACTTCCCTGCTTTTCATTCGCGCCCATTCGCGTCATTCGCGGTTCCAGTCTTTTCCCGGGCGATCAGCGCTAACTGCCTGCCATCCGCTGGCCCTGGAGGGTGGTGGAGAGGCGGGACAGCCGGTTGAATTCGTCGGGGTAGAGGTAGGCGCGGCGGGCGGCGCGGGTGGCACCGGCCAAGAGGCTGGCCTTGGGATCCTCGGTGACGTGGACCTGGATGGCGCTGGAGCGGTGGACGCCGATGATTTCTGAGAGTCCGTCGAAGAACTCGACGCGGCCGAAGTCGAAGAGGGGGGCCAGGGCGCCGGTGATGCGGACTTCCGACACGCCCAGCAGTTGGATGGTGCCCGCCAGGTGGCGGCCCAGGAGACGCGAGACCTCCCGCAGGGTGCGGCGGAATTCGGGATGGCCCGACTGCGCAAGGGGCACCAGATCTTCGAGGGTGGTGACCTTTTCGTCGGCGACTTTCCTCAGCAGCACCCAGCCGCCCGCATAGGCCTCGATGCAGCCCTGCTCCCCGCAGTGACACTTGGGGCCCTGGGCATCGATGCTGATGTGCCCAAGCTCAGATATCATCCGGCCGCCCTCTTCGCCGCCGTGCACCGTCAGCAGCTGGCGGTTGCGGCCGAAGGCGAAGCCCAGACCCAGGTCCCAGTACATCACCAGGGCCGTGCGGTTGACGGGAATGTCGGCGGCCTCGCCGTAGTAGTAGGCGGCACCCAGGGAGTTCGCCAGGGTGGGCACCTTGAAGCCCTTTTGCATGAGATCTGGCACGTCCAGCCCTTCCAGGGCGGGAAAGTTCACGGCCCGCTTCACGGCGCCTGTGACCGGGTCCAGCACGCCCGGCAGAGCCGCGAAGGCGTTGCGCAGGGTCAGCTTGCGGGTTTTCGCTTCAGCCACTGCCCGCGTGACCAGGGCCGTGACTTTTTCGGCGATCTTGTCGCTGCTGCGGCAGGCGCGGAGGCTCGCACCGAGGCTCAGGAGGATGTTCCCCGTGAAGTCTTCCAGCTGCACATACACATGAGGGGGATCGAAGACCAAGCCCAGCGCGGCGTTCTGCTCGCGAGCCACCTCCCAGTGGTGGCTGGGCCGACCGGGGCCGCGACCTTCCGGCTCGAGGCGGATGGCTCGCAGCAGTCCCTCGTATTCCAGGCGCTGGAAGTGGAGGTTGCAGGCGCCCTGGGACAGGCCCAGCGCCTCACTGGCCTCGCCCTGGGTGAGGGGCCCCTTTTCGTGGACCAACTGCAGCACCCGGCGGGATGCCAACAGCTCGTCCAGACTGATCCGTTCACGGATGTAGGCCGGGAGTTCCTTCTTTTTTCGTCCGCGCATGCACGTAACCATACCCGCTTTCAGCTCCTGGGATGGATTTTGGAAGGGTACAACCTGACCCCTGAATCCTTCTTTGCCTCAGGGGCATCTGACAAAGCGCGTGGCAGGATCGGCAGGCGGACGAGGGCCGGGTTCCACGGCGCACGAGAGGGCGCGACGGCAGCGACGAATCGATTGAAAAGTCAGTCGCGGGTGTTGGGGAGGTCGCCAGGCCTGGGATCCCCTGGCCATGCCGACAGCGCCATGGTGTCCCAGAGCGGTGTCCCCGTGTTTTGGGTGGGGCCACCGGTGGTGAGGAAGAAGCGTCCTTCGCGGGTTCCGGCGTTGATGTTCATGACCGGATTCCGATCCGCGGTGAACTTGGCGTGATCGAGAAAGCGCCACTCGCCATCCGTGCCAAGGGCCCAGCCGTGGCCATAGCTGGCCTGGCGCACCCGCTTGGCAGAGGCGCCATCGCGCTGGAAATCCTCGATGAAGGAGTAGCAGTCCTTCAGGGCGCGGCCCTCGGTGACGGTGCTGAAGGTGACCAGCTTGCGCCAGGCGTTGCGGCGGGGATCGAAGATCCAGCCGCTGAATTCCGTGCGCCGCGCCACGGGCTTGGCGGTGACCAGGAAGCGGTAGGTGACGCCCACCTTCCATGGGAAGGGAAGGAAGCTCTGGCCGCCCGTGCCCTCGCCGCCGAAGCGACCCACGCGGACCTGGGGATCCTGGTAGCGGAGGAGCACGCGCTGGCCATCGGGTACGGCGGAAGGATCATCGCCCTTGGTGGCGTCCCACACGGAAAAGATGAGCTGACGGTGGCCATCGCCACCCTGTTGGATGCCGAAGTAGCCATCCTTCCAGCCGCACACCATGAAGTAGGTGCCGGGCGCGGTCTTCTCGATCTTCACTTCGTTGTAGAAGGCCACGCTTTCCGGCGCGGGATAGCCCAGGTGGACCGAACGGCAGGCGATGTCCTTGAGGCTTTCATCGGCGCGGCTGGGCGCCACGGCCACAGCGGCGGCCAGGCTCAGGAAGATGGGGGCGCTGCGATTCATGCCTTGCCATCCCGGTGGCTGCCCCAGTGATTGTTGGTGAAATCGGGGATCTTCTGCAGGCTGCCTCCGCCTTTCACGCTGGCGATGGAGAGGGGGAAGGGCGCGCTCCAGGCGGCCGCGTCGTAGACGTTGAAGTCGGGCGTGAGGCCATCGAGCATGCACTCCACCACGCGGTAGCACATGATGTAGTCCATGCCGCCGTGGCCGCCGTTCTTACGGGCCAACTCGCCGACGCGCTTCCACAGCTCATGCACGTACTGCTCGCGGTAGGGCTTGAGGGCCTCGTCGCCTTCGATCCATTCGTGCTTGCGCGTCTTCTTGGCGACCTCGTCGAGGTAGAGGCGCTCGGGGTAGTCCGCGAAGGCCCCCTTGGTGCCCTGGATCAGGTTATGGCGGGTGTAGGGGCGGGGGGAGACCGTGTCGTGCTGCAGCAGGATGGTGCGGCCCTTCACCGTGCGTAGGATGCTGGTGTTGAGGTCGCCGCAGATGAACGTCTCGCCGCGACCCTTGAAGCGGGCTTCCTGATCCTCGCTGAGGGAGGCCTCCAGACTGGACATGGACACCAGGCTGTCGAGCCGGTCGCCCTGGTGGATGCCCATGTACCAGCACACAGGGCCCAGGCCATGGGTGGGATAGAGGTTGCCGTTTTCCTTCGTGTGCCAGGCCCGGCGCCAGGTGGCTTCGCTGACGTAGCGCCCTTCCTTGTCCTGCTCGTTCATGACACGGCGCAGGTCGTGGATGTAGGCGGCCTCGCCGTGCGTGATGGTGCCGAAGAGGCCTTGGCGGGCCATGGCCAGCACCATCATCTCGTTATCGCCGTAGCAGCAGTTCTCCAGCATCAGGCAGTGCTTGCGGGTGCGCTCGCTGGTGCGCACCAGCTCCCACAGCTGAGGCAGGGTGACGCCTGCGGGTACTTCCACGCCCGCGTGCTTGCCGTGGTTCATGGCGCAAAGGGCCATCTCGGTGTGCCACTCCCAGGGGGTGGCGATGTAGATGAAATCGAGATCATCCTGCTTGCAGAGGTTCTCGAAGTCGTGGGCATCCTTGCTGTAGAGGCGGGGTTCGGGCAGGCCCTTGCGGGAGAATCGCTTCTTCGTGGCTTCGATCATCCTGGGATCGATGTCGCAGACGGCCCGGATCTCGACCTTGGGCACATTGAGCAGATCGCTCATGACGCTCTGCCCCCGAGCACCCGCGCCGATGATACCGATGCGGACCTTGTCCACCTTCTCGAAGGGCACGCCCATCATGGTTCGGGGTACCGCATCGGCGGGCCTGGCGGACTTGGACTCGTCGGCTACCCCAAGGGCGGCAGTGGCGCCCGCCAGGGCACTGGTCTGTAGGAAGTGGCGACGCGAAAGGGTGTTCTGGCTCATCGGGCATCCCAGGGAAACGGTCGAACGGGAGGTCACCTGCGAAGGCACAGCAGGGGTGGTGGCCGAAAGCCCGGCACGTCGAAAGGCCGCAACCTCTGGACGTGCCGGGAAGGTCGATCGGCCCTGACTAGAACCGGTAGCTGGCCATGAGGCTCAGGTAGGCGGGACGTGCTGCGAGCCCCACGGAGGGGTCGTCGTTCTGAGTGCTGCGCCATTCGGTGAAGGTGTATTTCAGGCCCACGCTCCAGTCGTGGTTGAGGGCGTATTCCGCGCCGAGACGCCAGCCGAGTTTCAGGCCCTGATCGCCCATGCGGCCATCGGAGGCACCCTGGCGTTCCACCTGCCACACGTGAAGCGAGGGGCCGGTGGAGAGGGTGAGGGGTAGGCTGTCCCAGGGCTTGTAGACCAGGTCGAAGCCGAAGTGCGGCCCGACCAGGGAGTAAGAGGGGCGGGTCGCGGTGGACGGGGCGGCGGGGAGTTTCTTCCAGCCGCCGTAGCACACGAAATCCACGCCGAAATCCTTGGGTGAGAACTGGTAACCCACCTCGGCGCCATAGCCGCCGGAGCTCTTGTGGGTCATGTCGGCGGCATTGCCTTGGGCGGAGTAGAGGCCCGCCGACAGGATGAGCTGGTCGGTGGGCGCGGGCGTCTGGGCAGAGACGATGGTGCCTGCCAGGAGGCCGAGGGTGAGGGTGGTGAGCGCTTTCTTCATGAGTGATCTCCTCTGGCCGTCAGAAACGAATGCCGGTCTGGACGCTGATGGTGCGCAGGCCATAGCGGTAGACGCCGTTGGCGTCCTTGGTGCCGACCGTGGTCAGGTTCTGGCCGAGCTGGTAGCCGTAGGGGTTCTTGGTGGCGGTGCCGCCGAGGGTGTCCCGGGCGGCCTGGCCCGGCAGCGAATAGGCGGGCTGGGTCCGGCTGTTGAAGACGTTGTTCACCTGGATGTTGGTGAACCAGGCCACGGTCCGCACGATAGGGAACTCCACGTTGTACTGCAGGTTCACGTCCCACAGGTCCTGGTTGGTAAACTGGCTCGCGGAGTAGTAGCCGGACAGAGTGTTGAACAGGCCGCCGGTGTTCTGGTTGGCGCCATTGGGGCCATCGTAGTATCCGGGAACCACTGGGTAGGGGATGTTGTAGGTGAGGGTGCGGTTCGTCGGCACGCCGCTGGCGTAGCTGCCACGCAGGGCCAGGTTCGACTTCACCTTGGCGGTGCTGAGGTTGTAACTGGCATACCACTTGATGACATGCTCGGGATCGCGGAGCGTGACGGGGTTGAACGCGTCACGGGGCAACTGAGTGAGGTACCAGTCGCGGAAGTTGGCGGAGTTGCTGCCCTGGTTGTTGCTGCGGCTGGGGCTGTCCTGCATGTTGCGGACATTGCTCATGAGGCGGGCGAAGGTGTAGTTGCCACCAAAGGTGAACTTCGCGGTGAAGGGGATGGTCCATTCCAGTTCGGCGCTCTTGTAGGTGCGCTCGGCGTTGGAGTCGTTCTTGAGCACGCTCTGGAAGCCGGGATTTCCGGCAGCGGTGGTGTAGACCTGGCCCGGGAAGAAATCGAACAGGTTGGTCCACTTGCGGTAGATGGCGGTGGCGCGCCAGTAGCCGCCGTTCTGATACGACCGACGGAAGCCGACGGTGACCTCGTTCGACACCGGCGCCTTCCAGCTGGGGTCGACCACGAAGCTCTGGCCGGCGAAGGTCTGGTTCGCCACGTGACCGTAGTTGGCCAGATTGAGCAACTGAGCCTTGTTCACCAGGTAGGGTGTGGCCGAGCCCTGGTCCCAGTAGTAGGTCGTGCTGTTCGCCAGGCGGCCCGTGATCATGGGGTAGAAGAGGCTGCCGGGCTGGCGGGAGTGGAACTGCCCGAAGGAGGCATTCGCCACCCGGCTCTGGTCCCCGTAGAGGTCCCACTTGTATTCGAAGCGCATGGTGGGAAGGCCATAGGACGCGATGGTCTTCACCGAATCCGTGACCTTCAGCTGGTCGTAACGCAGGCCGCCCATCAGGCTGTGGTTCTGGTTGAGGGACCAGAGATCGTTCACGTAGTAGGAATTCGTGACCATGCGGTACGAACCGTCCTCGCTGCCGCTGAGGACGCGCACCTGGGGAATCAGGCCGTTGTAGTTGCCGAGCACCGGATCCGTGGGGTAGTTGGGATCGAGATTGCTCTGCAGGGCGTTGTAGTTGAAGACGATGTACTTTCCTGCGTAGAGGGAGGGATCCTTGGGGCCGCTGCCGTTGATGTCGCCAGTGGACAGGTCATCCGCGATCTGCCCGGGGCCGCTGAACTGATACTTGTTGCCCTGGGCCTGGGTGTTCCACTGGAAAGTCTCCTTCTCCATGCCCACGTCGATCATGTGGGAGCCGGCGAAATCGAGGAGATGCTGGTAGTTGAGCGTGCCTGATTCGGCCAGAAAGGTATCGCCCTTGTCCGTCACGAAGCCGTTCAGGTTGGAGGTGGCGGTGTTGCCGCTGTCGATGCCCTCAAGCAGGCTGTTGGAGACATAGCTGCCATCAGGATTGGGCGTGTAGGTCGAGTAGGTGTTGAGGTAGAGGGGCGGGTTGTTCGGGCTGTACGGGTGGGGGAAGGCGCGCCGGGTGCGGGCGAAGCGGGCTTCCAGAATGCCGTTGTTGCTGAGGATGCCCTTGTAGCCCAGGTTCCACTGCCGCACTTTGTAGGCGTCGTTGCCGAACATGTCGTTGGTGGCGACGCCATAGTTGGAGATGTAGTCCTGGTCGTCCTGGGTGTAGTTCCACTCCAGGCTGTGGTCAGCGGTGATCTGCCCGAACACCACGAACTGGTTGTAGGTGCGCTTCATGGTGTCGGTGGTGTTCTGTCCCGAGGCCCAGAGGTTGGTCTTCCGGATGACGCTTCTGTTGGCGGGGTCACGGAAGAAGATGCCGTTGGGATCGTTGGGCGTGGTGGGGTTGTTTTGCAGCGGGGACATCTGATAGGTGAAGTACTGATTGGGGGTGAGGATGCCGCCGTAGGCGAAGGTGATGTGATCCTTCCAGATGGGGCCCTTGATGGTGTATTCGTACTTGCTGGTGACCTGGTCTGAAGCCGGCACGATGGCATTGGAGTGGCCCGTCCGGTCCGCATAGGAGACATTCTCGGCGCCCCAGAAGGGGCGGGAGAAATTGAGGCGGATCGAACCCTGGAAGGTGTTCGAGCCCTTGGAGGTGACCATGGAGACAATGCCGCCATCGGTGTTGCCGTAGCGGGCGTTCAGGGGGCTCTGGATCACGGCCATGGAATCGACCATGTCGGCGATGGTGCCCGTATCCAGGAGGTAGCCGCCGCCCTCTTCGCTCAGGGTGGCGCCGTTGATGAGGGTCTTGCTGGCGTGGGCCGTGCCGCCGCGGATCTTGAGGCCACCCTGCGTGCCCAGGTTGCTGTTCGACACGCCTGGCGTCACCGAGCCCAGCGATAGCAGCATGTTATCCGTGTCGTTGTTGGTCAGCAGGTTGAGCTTGTCCATGGGGAAGTTGGTTTGCGTGACCGTGTCGGTCTTGTCCACCTGGGTGGAACTGCTGACCACTTCCACCACGGCGCTCTGGGTCTTCTCCACTTCCTTGATGGAGCGCAGGGTCAGGTCAAAGCGGGAGGTCTGGCCTGCCAGGACGCGGAAGCTGCCCTTGGCCCCGATAAATTCCGGCGCGTCGGAGGAGATCGCGAACTCGCCATTGGGCAGGAGGGCGATGCGGTAGTGGCCGGTGGCATCAGTGCGCGCGGTGCGATCGCCGAGCAGAGACGGCGAGGAGATCTGCACGCGGGCCCCGGCGATGGGGGCGCCCGCCTTGTCGGTGATGCGGCCGGTGATGGTGCCGGTGGTGTCCTGGGCCATCAGGGTGGCGGCTGCCAGGCACATGCTGAGGGATGAGAGGCTGCGAAGAGGGGTCATCGAATGGTCTCCGGAAAGGGTGGGATTCGAGGGATCACAGCTTCAGCGAGAGGCTGAAATCGAGGATGAAGCCCCGGATCGTGGAGCTTTCCGTGGTGGCTGGCTGTCCCGTGTAGGTGGTCGCCCGGTAGTCGAAATGCTTCGTTCCCACGTTCCGGAGGTTCACCTCCACGGCGAAGTCATTCCCAAGCTCCTGGCGGAGGCCGACGTAGAAACCCGGGGCGAGAACCTTGCCCTGGGCGACGGTGGCGAAGCCCTCGTAGTATTTCCGTCCCTGGGCGTCCAGGACCTGAGTGGGGCTGGTGCCCACCAGGACCATGGGGCGCAGGGTGCCCGTGAACTCAGAGGAGGTCTTGTAGGCATCGAGGCTCAGGCCAGCCTGCCAGGTGAGGCCCTCATTCCAGCTCAGCGCCGCAGCGTAGCCTCCCTTGATGGAGAAGCCCTGTGAGGATTCCTTGCGCAGGTCGATGGATTCGTTTGGGCGCAGAAAGTAGGGGTTGCCCGTGGCCGGGGAGGCGGTTCCCAGCCCCGCGCCAGCAGGGGCGTACACGGCCCGTCCGACAGGCATGGCATCCCGGGCCTGCCCAGGGAGGAGGTCGAAGGAAATCTCGCCCGTGAGAAAGCCAGATCCCATGGGGCGGCGGGTTCCCACGGCGAAGCCCACGGCCTTGTTATCGGCGTGGACGGTCTGGATGTCACCAGCCTTTACCCCTGCGCGCAGCTTGAGCTCGTAGGAATCGGGATTCTCCGCTGCTCCCAGGGAAATGGTCCCCAGCAGCGTGATTCGAAGGGCGGAGCGTTTCAGGTTGTGGATGATCGTCATGGATCGTCCTCCTAGGGTGGTTTTGGGGGGTGGGTTTGGGAAGGCGTGTGGATGCGGTGATGAGTGGTTATTTTTTGAGTGAACAAAACAATTGCGCGAACAAAGAATTTTTCGTAGCGTATGGAGGTCGAGACACACGGTCAAGTGGAATGTTGTAGTTTTGTAAAAATAGTTCGACTGCTCGTTTTAAAGCTTTTGGTTAAATGCAACAGCTGGCGCGGTTCCGATCACATAAACTTTTCCTGCTTGAGCCTTTGCAACAATAGGTCGATCCGGGCCCACCCGGGGGTGCCACCCTCATGAGGGGATCTATGCGAATCCTGGTTACCGGCGGTGCCGGTTTCATTGGCAGCCATGTGGCAGACCGTTGTCTGGCGGATGGCTACCAGGTGGCGGTGCTCGACAACCTGCGCAGCGGCTCGCGCCACCACGTGCGGCCCGGCGTCGAGTTCGTGGAGCAGGACTTGCAGGACCTAGCCCTGGTGGATACCCTCGCCCGGCTTCGCCCGGAGGCCATCCTCCACTTCGCGGCCCAGATTGACGTTCGCATCAGCTGCCAGGATCCGGTTTTCGACGCGGAAGAAAACATCATGGCCACCCTCCGTCTCATCGAGGCGGGTCTGGCCAACGGTCTGAAGCACTTCATTTTCGCCAGCAGCGGCGGCGCCATCTACGGCGAGGCCTCCGGGCCCCAGTCCGAAAGCCATCCCGAAGTGCCCATCAATCCCTACGGCGTGGCGAAGCTGGCCATCGACAAATACCTCCATTCCTATGGCGTCCAGAGGAGGCTGGCCAGCTGCAGCCTGCGCTTCTCCAACGTCTACGGCCCCCGGCAGGGCGCCAAGGGCGAGGCGGGCGTTATCGCCGTGTTCTGCAAACGGCTGCGCGAAGGCCTGGCTCCCATCGTGAATGGCGATGGTCTGCAGACCCGTGATTTCGTCTTCGCGCCTGATCTGGCCGAGGCCGCCTCCCTGGTACTGGCTCAGCGCGCCACGGGTCTCTACAACCTCTCCACTGGCATCGAGACTTCCATCCTCGATGTGGCCCGGGCCCTCTGTGGTCACTCGGGCGTGGATCCCGCAGGCATCGAGCATACTCCGGCCATCGCCGGAGAGCAGCGGCGCTCCATCCTCGATGCCTCCAAGGTCGGCCGAGAGCTGGGTTGGAAGCCAGCCACCCTGCTTGCGGAAGGCATGGGCACCACGTATCGATGGTTTGAGCAGCACCGGGAGGCCCTGTGATCCCCGAGCTGGTGGTGATGGCCGCGGGCATGGGCAGCCGCTTCGGCGGCCTGAAGCAGCTGGAGCCGGTGGGGCCCGATGGCGAGACGGTGATGGACTACGCCCTCTACGATGCCCGGCGGGCCGGCGTGAAGCGGGTCATCTTCGTCATCCGCCGCGATATCGAAGCCGCTTTCCGGGCCCAAGTAGGATCACGCTACGAGCGCTGGATGGAGGTGGCCTACGCCTTCCAGGAGCTGGGTGATGTGCCGCCCCGGTTCACCGTTCCCGAAGGCCGCGCCAAGCCTTGGGGCACCGGACATGCTGTGCTGGCGGCCCGGCGGGAAGTGAGGGCCCCGTTCCTGGTGATCAACGCCGATGACTTCTACGGCGCCGCAGCCTTCCGGATGCTGGTCCAGTGGCTGTCGACAGATCAGCCCGGCGAGGTGCCCGCCTTCGCCATGGTGGCCTTCCGGCTGGAGAACACCCTGTCAGATCACGGATCCGTGGCCCGGGGGCTCTGCGAGGTCTCGGCCGACGGGCATCTGTCCCGGGTGATCGAGCATGTGGGACTTGCCAAGAACCCGGAGGGCCCGGGCGCCCTGGAAGAAGGGGCCGATGGAGAGCTCCGGCACTTCAGCGGCTTGGACCCCGTATCGATGAACTTCTGGGGCTTTCAGCCGGAGCTGTTTCCGGAACTGGGAAGCCGGTTCTCAGCTTTTTTTGAAGCCTGGGGACAGCATCCGAAAGCGGAATTCTTCCTCCCCTCGGTGGTGGATCAGATGATCCAGGAGGGCAAGGCCACGGTGACCGTGCTCCACACGCCCGACCGCTGGTTCGGGGTGACCTACAAGGAAGACAAGGCCCTGGTCCAGCAGCGGATCGAGGCGCTCATCGCAGCTGGGACCTACCCCCCCAGCCTCTGGAACGAACATGTCCATTGACCGTTCTCTGCTTCTCGAGATCCCGCGCCGGTTCCAGCTGCTGGGTGATGTGCTCGGCATCGATCCCTACGGCACGGGCCACATCAACCACACCTTCGTGGTCACCTGCGACCAGGCTGGCGAGCCGGTGCGATACCTCCTGCAGCGTCTGAATACGAGCATCTTCAAGACTCCCCGCGACCTGATGCAGAACATCTCGGAAGTCACGGGGCATATCCGGCGCAAGCTGACGCGGATGAAGGAGCCCTTTACGCGCAAGGTGCTCACGCTCCTGCCAACGACGGAGTCCGGCGCTTATTTTCTGGATGATCCCGAGCTTGGCTTTTGGCGCTGCTACCTGTTCATCGAAGGGGCCCGCACCTACGATGTGGTGGAGCGCACGGAGCAGGCCTTCGAGGCGGCCAAGGCCTTCGGGGCCTTCCAGGCCCAGTTGGCGGACTACGACGGCCCCACTCTCCACGAGACCATTCCCGACTTCCACCACACGCCCAAGCGGCTGGCGGCGCTGAAAGTGGCCGTGGCCCAGGACCCCATGGGCCGGGCCAAGGATTGCGAGTCCGACATCCTCTTCGCCCTGGAACGGGGGCCCCTGGCCCACCGCCTGGTGAACCTGCAGGAGGAAGGTGCCATCCCCACGCGCATCACCCACAACGACACCAAACTGAACAACGTGATGCTGGATGACGCCACGGGGACAGGTGTTTGCGTCATCGACCTCGACACGGTGATGCCGGGCCTTTCCCTTTGCGACTTCGGCGACATGGTGCGCACCGCCTGCAACCCACTCGCCGAGGACAGTACCGACCTGGGCCGCATGGTGGCCCGGGCCGATATGTTTGAAGCTCTCGCCTGCGGGTACCTGCAAGGTACCGAAGGCGCGCTTTTGCCCGTGGAGCGGGAACACCTCGTGGTGGCGGGCCAGTTGCTCACCTACGAATGCGGCATCCGCTTCCTCACGGACTACCTGCAGGGCGACACCTACTTCCGCACCCACCGCCCCGGCCAGAACCTGGACCGGGCCCGCAACCAGTTCGCGCTCGTCCAGAGCCTGGAGAAGCAGGAACACGCCTTCATGGATCGCATCCGCAACCTCGTCTAGGTTCGATTCACTCTGCCATCGTCAGACCGTGGCCCATCTTGCATCGGCCATTCCAGCTTGCCGAGGACGACGATGAAAGCCCTTCACCTTTCCCTATGGTTGATGACGCTCAGTGCCGCCGCGTCCCATGCGCAAGGCCAGCGGGAAGTGGGGTCGGTCCTGGGTGGTGGCACCCTGGTGGCCACGGGCCAGACCGTGAACCCGGCAGGGCAGGTGATGTCCTTCCCGGGGCGTCCGCTGGATCAGGCCTTGTCGGCGGATGGAGGCACGCTGCTGGTGAAGACAGACGAAGGCATCCTCGGCCGTTACTGGGAGATTGGTCCCCAGACACCACCCTGATTCTGCGATAAAGTTTCGGGAGGAGGTCGAATGGCGGCGTGGTTTTCCAGGGCTGCACCTGAACCCGAGGGCCCCTTCTTTGCCTGGACCAAGGAGGACCATTCCGTGGGGGTGGCGGCGTTCGATCAGGAGCATCAGCGCCTCGCCAAATTGATGAGTCAGATCCACACCACGGTGCATGATGATCGCGACCGGGATCGGGCCCAGAAACTGTTGGAAACCCTCATCCATGAAACCGGTGCCCATTTCGCCCATGAAGAACGGGTGATGGACCAGGTGAGTTATCCGGAGAGGGAAGCCCATGCCATCGAGCATGCGACCCTGCTTCTGCAGGCCAAGGAGCTCTTCCAGAAATTCCAGAGTGGCAACATCAGCGCCATGGCATTGCCCACCTTCATCAAGACCTGGCTGATCCCCCACATCCAGTTTCAGGACCGCAAGTACGCAGCCCACATGAGGCGGAACGGGGTTCGGTAAGAAGCCCTGCCTCTCGCTGGAGAAGGTGCATTCGGAGTGTGTGTGGAAGGGTGGACAAGCTTGGTGGCAAGGCTGGTGGTGGTCCTGGCCTGTCCACTGGTCTTTGCCTCTGGGCCCGCCCACAGGCCCACCCACAGGCCAGCGTTGCCAGCAATGATGCTGTGGGCTTGGGAGCGTTCGGAAGACTTCCGGTTCTTGAAACCTGGCGAGGCGGGCGTGGCCTTCCTGGCTCGCACGGTGGCGTTGGGGCCTCGATCCGTGCAGGTGCGCTCCCGGCGAAATCCCCTGGTCACGACGCCTGGCACGGCCTTGGTGGCGGTGGTTCGCCTGGAACTCCACCACGCCAAGC
The DNA here is from genome assembly GCA_043775845.1 of Acidobacteriota bacterium. Lineage (GTDB taxonomy): Bacteria > Acidobacteriota > Holophagae > Holophagales > Holophagaceae > Geothrix. The sequence goes on along the minus strand of JAYVRY010000200.1, from coordinate 10,630 downwards.
TGGAGGGTCGCCAGGTGGTTCAAGTGGCCGCGGCCATCCACGACCTGTGGGCCCTCCCAGGCATTCAGGGGCTTCAGATCGACTTCGATGCGACACGCTCCCAGCGCCCCTTCTACCGGGAACTTCTCCGCCGTCTTCGTGCCTCCCAACCCCGAGGATTGTCCCTGTCCATGACGGCCTTGGGCTCCTGGTGTCTGGGCGATCCGTGGATACGAGACCTGCCCGTGGATGAAGCCGTTCCCATGCTCTTTCGGATGGGGCCTGAATCCAACGCGGTAAGGCAGGCCTTGGCCCGGCAGGGTGACTTCACCGTTCCGCTCGCCAGGACATCGGTGGGCTTCAGCCTTGATGAAGCGTTTCTACCGGTGCCTCGGGGGCGTCGAATCTATATCTTCAATCCCCAGTCCTGGACAGAGCGGGATTTTCGCACCGTGAAAGCGAGGCTTGGCCCATGACCCGCCCCTGGAACCGGTTTTTATGGGGCGTCGGTTTGGCGGTCCTGGTCACAGGTGGAGCGATCCGGTTGAAGGCCTGTTTCGGCCCGGATACCACGATCATTTTCACCTGGGAACGACATCCCGATCTGCCGCTGAAGCGATTCGCGGCCGGGAGGTTGGGCATTCTCCAGCCATTCTATGCCCGCTCGTACCTGGTCGTGGCCTATCGCACCCTCATGGCTCGCCCCCTCAGCCCTCAAGAACAGACGGAGGCGCTGGATCTCTGGGATCGGCGCCTCAATGGCGGCATCGCCACTGCCTCGGATCATGAGGAGGCTGGTCCGGTTCCAGGCGTGGCCTTTCTTGAGACGCCCCACCCCGACGACATGGCTGATGATGCGGCCCCGGGCGAGGTTTGGCTCGCGGCCCGGTCTGAGTACCTGGAAGGGCCACCACCTGAACTGCGCCGAGAGGACAAACGCTGGGAACGCCTCCGGTGGTTTCAGAACATCCAGAAAGGTGCCTTCCGAACGGCCCTCAGGACCCTCGAAGCCCGCGCCAAACGTTGGGGGCGACATGATCCCCGCCTGAAGGCTTGGATCCAGGCCCAGGATCAGGTCTTTGCCACGACGCAGGCCCAGCCCCGTATTCCGACTGCGCTCGGCCGGGATGCTGACCACCTGCTTGCCCAGGACAGGGTCTACCAGATCGCATCGGCCAAGTTCTATGCCCAGCGCTATGACGAGGCGATCAAGGACTTCGGGGCGATCTCCCAGGACACTGAATCGCCGTGGTCGAAGGTAGCCTCCTACATGACGGCCAGAACCTGGTACCGCAAGGCTCAAGCTTTCGAAGCACTGGAAGGGGACCACCGCCAGGAGGCGCTTCAGGCCTATGGGTTCGCCATTGCGGCAGCCGAACAGGTTGCGAGCCATCCGAGGTCGCACGTGCTGGCAATGTCCCTCCGCTGGGAGAGCAAGCAGGCCCTGGCCCGCGGGGCAGCCGAGAATCCCGATGATTTTGACCAGGCGGCTCGATTCCTGGCCAAGGCCGCTGCAGCCCAGGAGCATCCCCTGGAACGCACCCTTGAACTGGCGGCGGTGCTGTCAACACCCGCAGGTACCGACGATTTCGGCGTCGATCTGGGCGACTACACCATCCTGCTGGATCGCCACATCGAGTTCGAAACCAGCTGGGATTGGTACCTTCACCGTGGGTATGGCGGGCTGCCGGACAAACCCCGTTCCATCGTGAAAGCCCTCCTGCAGGATGACCTCACGGACTGGGTATTCCACGTCCGTGAGACCGGGCCCCAGGCGTTTGCCTATGCCTTCTCCCGCTGGACGGAACGGAAGTCGTTACCGTGGCTCCTGCTCGCGTTGTCCAATGCCGACCCAACCAGCAATGGTCTTCCCGATTTGTTGGCGGCTGCAGCGGCTGTGCCAAGCGCAAGCCCGGGCTTTCCCATGGCTGCGTTCCACCGGGCCAGGCTGTTGATGGCCTTGAAGCGACCTGAGGAGGCCCGGCCCCTTTTGGATCTGATGATCGCCCGGGGGCCCGAAGTGATAAGCCCTTCCGCCTTCAACCTGGCGCGAGCGATGCGCCTGCCCTTGGCCCGGTCACGGAATGAATGGGTGGAGGATCTGCTGCGCCCGGTCGTGGGTGTGGATAGTCCGCTGGGAGAAAGCACTGAGGGCTATTGGGCCGACAAGTCCGATCTCAGCCTGGTGGCAGCGCAATCCGTATCCGTGGATCACGTGGACGCGAAGGCCTTCTTCAAGGCCTACGGAGCGAAACCCATGCTCCTGCAAGCCGACGGGGCGACCCTCCTGAACCTCGCCGTACCCACGTCGGTGCTCATGGACGTCGCCAGATCACCGAAGACGCCACCCTACCTGCGAAGAGAGTGGATGCGCTGCGCCTGGGTGCGATCCGTCGTGCTCGATGACCTTGACCTGGCTGCCCGGCTCGCACCCGAGGTTCAGGCCGTCGAGCCCGAGCTCCTCGAACCGCTGAAGGCCTTCCTGGCGGCGCCCGAATCCGAACGGCGCAACTTGGCCGCCTGGGTGCTCATGCACCATCCAGGCCTGCGATGGTATGTGAACCAGAGCCTCAGTTCCCGTACCTACCAGCCCACCAAGAAGGGCGGTGACTATGACTGGATGCACGGATTCCGCCTGAAGGATCGCCACCCCTTCCGGGACAGCTTCTGGCCGCGGCTGCAGGACATGAAAGACGAAGGCGGGACCGGCTTCTGGTACGGAACCCATACGCCCTTTGCCGATGAAGATTCGCTCCATCGGCTATTCGGACAGGGACACCCTGAGGCTCCAGGGTTTCTCAATGACTCGGAGCGAGCCCATTTGGCGAAGGAGTTATCCCTGCTCCAGAAACTGGATGACGGCCCCACGTGGATCTGCAAGCGGACCTTGTCTTGGGCCAAGCTCCAGCCGAGCGATCCGCGCGTGCCAGAAGCCCTTCACTTCGCGGTTCGAGCCACCCGCATTGGCGGAGCACCAGAGCTTTCCAGGGAATGTTTCAGCCTGCTTCACAAGAAATACGGAACCACAATCTGGGCGCAGAACACGCCGTACTACTTCTGAGAAGACTCGGCAGTTGCAAAGCAAGTCATGGCAGAAGGCCTGGATCGATTCCAACTCCAACGGAAACCGGAGCCAGATTGTGAGTTCCGGGTTTAATGTTGGTAGTGGTGCAGTGAGGCGGGCGTGGCCTTTCTGGCCCGCACAGCGGAACTGGGGCATCAACCTTTGAAGGTACGCTCCAGACGAAACCTTCTACCGGCGTCATACGGCGGAAGGTTCAGGCTCTGCTGCGAAGGTGGAAGAAGGTCCGATTGATCGATCAGGATTTCAAAGCCCCTGTTCTCCAGGTAATGAGAGCGCGGAAGAAGTCACCGATGATTCTAAATATGGGAGCGGTATACGAAGACTGGTTCGAGGCTTGGACCAAGGCGCGGTAAGACTGCCTTCAGGATTCTGAACGGCTGCGGCCCGCGACGCGGGCGCTGCCATTTCCAGTTGATTCGGAATCAGAGTGGACCGCCCGTGGGGTAGCATGAAAGCCAGCACTGGCGCGGCGAAACCCCTCCCCGGAGTTGTGCCTATGTTGTGCCCTACGGTGCCCAAAAACGCTAGAATAGAGGTCCACCTGCGGGTGCTGCGTGTTCTTTGGCTAGATGGACCGAACCCCCAAAACCTTTGCTGTGCTTAGGTTTCAGGGGCTCTTAGTGGTGTACCCGACTGGGGTCGAACCAGCGACCTTTGGCTTCGGAGGCCAACGCTCTATCCAACTGAGCTACGGGTACTACGATGCTCCATCATGGCGCCGAATGGGCTTTGGTTCAAGGTGGGGGGCGCAAGCGGGGTCCCTTGGTTGCGCGGATGGGGCTCATAGGCTCGGAGGCCAATGGTTCCATGGGGCACAGGAGGCACGGCGGTTGAGAGGCGTTTCGCTTGAAACCTTTCCGTAAATTCTGAACAAGGCCGGATCTGCCTGGGAAGCCGAGCTAACCTGAAAACCTCGCTGAACGGGTCCACCATGCGCAAACCCTTCTCCATCACGGTCACCTCGGTCTCCTTCGTGCTGCTGCACCTGGCCTGTCTGACTGCGATCTGGATGGCCTTCTCGTGGAAACTGGTGCTGCTGTGTGTGGTGATGTACCTCATCCGCATGTTTGCGGTGACTGCGGGCTACCACCGCTACTTCAGCCACCGCAGCTACAAGATGGGTCGGGTTCCGCAGTTCCTGCTGGCCTTGGTGGCGCAGACCTCGGCCCAGAAGGGCGTGCTCTGGTGGGCGGCGCACCACCGGCATCACCACCGCTTCTCCGACACACCGCAGGATCTGCATTCCCCCGTGGTGGATGGCTTCTGGTGGTCTCACTTGGGCTGGATTCTTTCTGACGCCCACGACCACTACGACACCAAATCCATCGAGGATTTCGGTCGGTTCCCAGAGCTGCGTTTCCTGGATGCCTACCACTGGCTCTGCCCCTGGCTGCTGGGCACGGCCACCTTCGCCTTTGGCGCCTGGACCGGCATCGGCGCCTGGCAGGCCCTGGTCTGGGGCTTCGTCATCTCCACGGTCCTGCTCTGGCACGGGACCTTCTGCATCAATTCGCTCACCCATGTCTGGGGCACGCGTCGCTTCGAAACCCGCGACCAGAGCCGCAATAATTTTGTGCTGGCACTCATCACCCTGGGCGAAGGTTGGCACAACAATCACCACCACTGCCAGGCCAGTTGCCGCCAGGGCATCCGCTGGTGGGAGTTCGACCCGACCTACTACACGTTGAAGGCGCTGAGCTGGGTGGGCATCGTGCGGGACATGCGGCCCTTCCCCGCTTCCGGCGCCGTGAGGTCATGAGCCGCATCGCGGTCATCGGCTCTGGCATCGCCGGGCTATCTGCAGCCTGGTTGTTAAGCCGGGAGCATGAGGTGTGGGTCTTCGAGAAGGATGACCGCATCGGCGGGCACACGCACACCGTCACAGTCGCTACAGCAGACGGCCCGGTGTCAGTGGATACGGGCTTCATCGTCCACAACCGCGTGAACTACCCGACCTTCATCCGACTCATGGAAACGTTGGACGTGCCGACCTGCGCCAGCGACATGAGCTTCGCCGCCAGTGGAAACGCCTACCCTTGGTGCAGCCGAGGGCTGAACGGCCTCTTCACGGAACGACGGCATCTGGTCGACCCTGCCTTCTACAGCCTGTGGCGGGAGGTGCTGCGCTTCAATCGTGGGGCCCGGGCCCTGCTGGAAGGGGCCGAGCGTGAGGATCAAACCCTTGGGGCGTATCTGGCTCAGCAAGGCTTTTCGACGCGGTTCAAATCGGAGTACCTGTACCCCATGGCGGGTGCCGTGTGGTCCACGAGCCTTGCGGATATGGAGGCCTTCCCCGCCACCACCCTGGTTCGTTTTTTCCACAACCACGGCTTCCTGGGCGTGACCACCCACCATCCCTGGCGCACCATCGCCGGTGGTACCTCGTGCTACCTAGAGCCGCTCACCCGGCCGTTCAAGAAACGCATGGTCACCGGTGTGCGCGGCCTTCGCATCCAGAGGTCCGCCACTGGGGTCATCCTGCACCTGGAAGGCCAGGAGCCGTTGGCCTTCGACCAGGTGGTGCTGGCCTGCCATGGCGATCAGGTGTTGCCCCTGCTGATGGATGCGAGCCCACAGGAGCGCGGGGTGTTCAGCGCCTTCACCAGCAACCGCAGCCCCACGGTGCTGCATCACGACGCGGGCCTGCTGCCCGCCAAGCGCCGGGCCTGGGCCTCCTGGAACTTCCGCAGCCATGGCGATGCGAACCGTCTGGTGCTCACCTACCACATGAACCGCCTGCAACCCCTACCGACGCGCCAGGATTGGTTCGTGAGCCTGCACGCGGAGGACCTGCTGGATCCTGCAGCCATCGCCGGCCGCTACGACTACGAGCACCCCCGATATACCCAGGCGGCCATCCAAGCTCAAGGCCGCTGGGCCGAGGTGAGTGGTCCCGCCTCCGTCCACGCCCGCACCCACTACGCCGGCGCCTACTGGGGCTACGGGTTTCATGAGGACGGCGTTCGTTCCGGAATAATAGTCGCGCGTGATCTCGGTGTTGCATGGTGAGCGACTGCCCCATCGCGAGAGGTCTCGCGTATCCGCGCAGCGGATACCGAGTTGACGGCGTTCGATCTGGAATAAATGTCGCACGTGACCTCGGTGTTGCATGGTGAACGACTCCCTCATAGTGAGAGGTCTCGCGTATCCGCGCAGCGGATACCGAGTTGACGGCGTTCGTTCCGGAATAAGAGTCGCGCGTGACCTCGGTGTTGCATGGTGAACGACTCCCTCATCGCGGGAGGTCTTGCGTATCCGCGCAGCGGATGCCGAGATAACGACGATCGTGCTGGCATCAAACTTAAACGTGTCCAGGGTGAAACAACATGAAACGGCCTTTCATCGCGGGAGGTCTTGCGTATCCGCGCAGCGGATACCAAGAAGACGGCCCCTGCCTTGAGCCCACAACGCCTCCCGCGGGCGGCGCCGCATGCTGACCCACCCCGAACCCGCCCTCTACATCGGCCAGGTCCGGCATCGCCGGTTCCGGCCGAAGGCCCATGCCTTCACCTACCCCCTGTTCATGGCCTTTCTGGATGTGGATCGGATCCCGGAGCTCTGCCGGGTGTCTCCCTTCCTCAGCTACGGCCGCTGGAACTGGGCCGCCTTTCATGAGGAAGACCAGTTCGGCGACCCCTCCCTGCCCCTGCGGGAACGCCTGCGCCGCGATGCCGAAGCCAAGGGCCACACCCTGCCGGACGGGCCCATCTACCTGCTGACCCACCTCCGCTACCTGGGCATCTGCTTCAACCCCGTCAGCTACTTCTACTGCCATGACTGGGAAGGGCATCTGGCCCTCATCATGGCTCAGGTCACCAACACGCCCTGGCGGGAGCGGCACACCTACTGGATGCCCGTGGCCGAAGGACATGCCCGGGAAGGGGGGGTCAGCTTCGACGTGCCCAAGGCCTTCCACGTAAGCCCATTCATGTCCATGGATTGCCGCTATCGATGGGCCTTCACGCCCCCCGGGGAGACCTTGAAGGTCCATATCTCGGAGATTGAATGTCTAGATTTATTTTTTGACGTATCTTTGAATCTCCAGAAACAACCTTGGACGCCCGGCATCGTAAGGAAGACGCTCATCCGGTTCCCCTGGATGACCCTCAAGGTGCTCGTTGCCATTCATTGGGAGGCTTTCTGGTTATGGATCAAGCGCGTGCCGGTGTTCACCCATCCCAATCTTTTGAAACCTCCGAAGCCACCTCCCCCATCGCCCAGCGCCTCCTCCTGAGGGCCTTGGCGGGTATCCAGGTGGGTCGCTTGGATCTGGAGATCGATGGTCATGTCACCGTGCTGGGCGATGCGGATTCGGCGCTTCGAGCCCGGGTACACATCCGGGATGCCCGGGCCTTCCGGGCGGGGCTGCTCCATGGCGAGACCGGCCTGGGCGAGGCCTTCATGGCGGGCTGGTGGGATACGGATGACCTGGTGTCGGTGGTGCGCATCGCGGTGCGGAACATGGCCGCCTTCGATCAGGGCGGGGGTTTCCTGGCAGCCCTCGGGAAGGCCGCCAACCGGCTCCTGCACCGGCGTCGGCGAAATCATGTGGAGGGCTCGCAGCGCAATATCGGCCACCACTACGACCTGGGCAACGACTTCTACCAGCTCTGGCTGGATCCCAGCCTGGCCTATTCCTGTGCCGTGTTCGAACGGGCGGATCAATCCCTGGAAGAGGCTCAGCGGGCCAAGTTCGATCTCATTTGCCACAAGCTGCAGCTCCAGCCCGGTGACCATCTGCTGGAAATTGGCACAGGCTGGGGCGGCTTCGCCCGCCATGCGGTGCTGAACTACGGGTGCCACGTCACCACCACCACCATCAGCCGTCAGCAGTTCGACTACGCCTCTGACCTCTTCGCACGGGAAGGCCTGACCGACCGCATCGACCTGCGCCTGGAGGACTACCGTCATCTGGCGGGCCAGTTCGACAAGGCCGTGAGCATCGAGATGTTTGAAGCCGTGGGGCTCGAATACTACGACACCTATTTCAGTGCCGTGGATCGGCTACTGAAGCCTGGGGGTCAGTTCCTTTTGCAGACCATCACCATGAACGAGCAGCGCTTCGCCGCCTACATCCGCCAGAGCGACTGGATCCAAAAGCACATCTTCCCCGGGGCGGAGCTGGCCTCCGTGTCCCGCATCGTGGCCTCCCTCGGGCGCTGCACCGCCCTGACGCTTCATCATCTGGAGGATATCGGCCAGCATTACGCCCACACCCTGCAGGCCTGGCGGGAGGCCTTTCATGCTCGATTGGAGGAGGTGCGCGCCCTGGGTTTTGATGAGACCTTCATCCGTATGTGGGACTACTACCTGGCCTATTGCGAGGGCGCCTTTGCCGAGCGCTACATCGGCGATGCCCAGCTGCTGCTGGTGAAATCCGGCGCGCAGGGTTCGCTGTTGAATGAGCCCTGGTGATGCGGCCCCTGTGGGTCTTCGCGATTCTGGTGTTTGCCGCCATGGCCGCCTACGGGATGATCCAGTTGTTCCGCTTGAAGGCAGGCAGTAGCGCCGAGGATCTGCTGCTGCGGAAGGCGCCATGAACCTGCTGCGTCGCCGCGTCTACGAGCCGTTGATGGCGCAGTTGCGCCAGGGGCTCACGCCCGAGGGCATGGCCTGGAGCCTGTCGCTGGGGCTGGGCGCGGGCGTCTCGCCACTGATCGGATCCTCCACGCCACTCTGCATCCTGTTGGCCCTGGCCTTCCGTTTGAATCAGGTGGTCATGCAGGTGTCGAACTACCTGGCCTACCCGCTGCAGCTGGCCCTCCTCATTCCCTTCATCCGACTGGGCGAGACCCTCTTTCACGCGCCCCGGCTGCCGTTGTCCATCGAGATCCTGTCCGGTGCCATCAAGGCCGATGCCTGGGGGGCCCTGCATATCTTCTGGACCAGCCTCTGGCATGCGAGTGTGGCCTGGCTCATTACGGCCCCTTTGGGCGCGGTCCTGCTTGCAAGTGTGCTTACGCCCATCTTCCGGACCACGACCCGCCGCCTGCCCGGCACCCGGGCATGATGGCCACGGCGCTCCTGGGCGCGGGGCTCCTTTCGCTGCTGCAGCTGGGACTCTGGGCGTGGCAGTGCCGCACCCGGAACGCCGGGTGGGTCGATGTGGGATGGGCGCTCGGGCTGGCGATCATGGCCCTGCTGGCGGCGCTTCTCGGGCCTGCGCCGATGGAGCGGCGCCTGCTGGTGGGCCTCATGGGCGGCTTGCACGGCCTGCGTCTGGGCCTGCACCTCTGGCGCCGTGTGGCCACCGAGCCGCACGAAGATGGCCGCTACCAGGCCATCCGCGCGGCCTGGCAGACTGGGCTGAATGCGAAATTCTTCGCCTTCTTTCAGGGCCAGGCGCTGCTCGACGTGCTGCTGGGCCTGCCTTTCCTGCTGGCGGCCTGGAATCCGCGCTCCACGCTGCACCCCACGGAATGGGCCGCGGCTGCGCTCTGGGGACTGGCCTGGCTCGGTGAGGCCCTGGCCGATCACCAGCTGCGGCGCTTCAAATCCAGGGGGGGCCACCAGGGCCGCACCTGCCGCGAGGGCCTGTGGCGCGTTTCCCGCCATCCCAACTACTTCTTCGAGTGGCTGGTGTGGGTGGCCTATCTCCTGCTGGCCCTCAGCGCTCCCTGGGGTTGGACTGCGGTGGCCTGCCCGGCGCTGATGCTCTACTTCCTGCTGCGGGTCACCGGCATCCCCTACACCGAGGCGCAGAGCCTGCGGAGTCGTCCCGAGGACTACGCCCGCTATCAGCGGGAGACCTCCGCCTTCATCCCCTGGTTTCCCAAGGCAGGCATATGATCGATGCGCTTCTCGCCGCCGGGCTCCTGCCCGATGCGCTCATCCGCTTCCGCATCCGTCAGTTGCTGCACCAGCGCCTGCGGGACGAAGCGGAAGGCGGGCTTGAGGCCGCCCACGAGCGCTTTCGCCGCCACCTGGAAACCTGGTCGGCGGGTCCGGTTGCCGTGAACACCCAGGCGGCCAACGACCAGCACTACGAAGTTCCGCCGCGCTTCTTCGAACTGGCGCTCGGGCCCCGGCTGAAGTACAGCTCCGCGCTGTTTGAAGCGGGAACCACCGATCTGGGCCGGGCCGAAGAAGCCATGCTGACCCTCACCTGCGAACGGGCCCAGCTGATCGATGGCCAGGACATTCTGGAACTGGGCTGTGGCTGGGGCAGCCTCACCCTGTGGATGGCGGAGCGCTTTCCCCACAGCCGCATCACCGGCGTGTCCAACTCGAAGGATCAGCGCGCCTTCATCCTGGCCCGTGCTCAGGAACGGGGGCTTGGCAATGTGGAGATCCTCACCGCCGACATGAACACCTTCGAGGCGCCGGGAACCTACGACCGGGTGGTGAGCGTCGAGATGTTCGAGCACATGCGCAACCACCGGGAGCTCATGGCCCGAATCGCGCGGTGGCTGCGGCCCGGCGGAGCTTTGTTCGTCCATATCTTCACGCACCGCGATGTCACCTACCCGTTCGAAGTGCGCGACGCATCCGACTGGATGGCCAAGCATTTCTTCACGGGCGGCATCATGCCTTCGGACGGCTACCTGATGCGCTTCCAGGACCACC
>JAYVRY010000199.1:0-18131 GCA_043775845.1 Acidobacteriota bacterium | reverse complement strand
ACGCTGCTGTGCGACGACATCCGCCAGGAAATGGGCGGCAAGACCTCGCTGATGGGCCTGTACGACCACCACATCGTGGTGCCCCAGGTTCCCTTCACCCTGCCCAAGGTGTGCTTCTACACCCGCTTCTCCCGCATGGACGGCCAGTTCAAGTTCGGCTTCTCCATCGTGAGCCCCACCGGCGAGCGCAAGGACGTCATCCGCGACAGCGATGTGCAGATCCCCGATGGCGCCAAGGAAGGCACCTTCAACGTCATCGCCAGCCCCTTCGAAGTGAGCGGCGAGGGCGTCTACGAAGTGATCATCTCCCTCACCAAGGGTGCCGACCGCTTCGAGTACGTCTACAAGTTCGCCATCTCCGACGCCAGCCGCCTCCAGGCTGAGTATGAGAAGGCCATGGCTGAGAGCAGCCAGGCTGGCAACTAAACCATCAGTCTTCGATTCCTTAACGCGGCGCCCACCTGGGCGCCGCGTTGCTTTTAGACTGGAGGCGAGGGGCCCATGTCCAACGACCGTACCGCCAAACAGCGCATCTTTCTCGGCCGCGAGGCCGACGACGCGCTGCGCACCAAACGCGTGGCCATCGTGGGGCTGGGCGCCACGGGCTCGGTGCAGGCGACCTGGTTGGCCCGGGCGGGCGTGGGGCATCTCACGCTCATCGACCGCGACTTCGTGGAGCTGAGCAACCTGCAGCGCCAGATCCTCTACACCGAAGCCGATCTCGGCAGACTCAAGGCCGAGGCGACTGCAACGCGGCTACACGAGGCCAATTCGAGCATCGAATTGGCCCCCGTGGTGGCCGACCTCACCAGCGGCAACGCCCGGGAGCTGCTCACGGGCTTCGATCTCATCTGCGATGGCACGGACAACTTCGAGGCCCGCTTCCTCATCAATGATGTGGCCATCCTCACCGGCACGCCCTGGATCTACGCGGGCGCCATCGGCGGCGAAGGTGTCATCTGGCCCTTGAATCCCCCGCACACACCCTGCCTGCGCTGCCTCATCGAGGAACCCCCGGCGGGCGGCGACGTGGACACCTGCGACAGCGCCGGGGTGCTGGGCCCCACCGTGGGCATTGTGGGCAGCTGGGCGGCCATGGAGGCCCTCAAGGTGCTCACGGGCAAGGCACCCCATGCCGAACTGGCCCGCTTCGATTTCTGGAACAACGAGCGCCAGTTCCTGAAGGCTCCGAAATCCCGCTGCCGCTTCTGCACCGAGCGGGTCACCGAATTCCTGGACGCCCGCTGGAGCCTGAAGGCCAGCGCCCTCTGTGGCCTGGAGGGCGTGCAGATCCGCGTGAACCCGCCCGGAAAGCTGGATCTGGCCGTCCTCAAGGAACGCCTGGAGAACCGCACCCACAGCCCCTGGAAACAGGCGGGGCTCATGCTCAAGGGTCACGAAGGGCCCGACGAGATCACCCTCTTCGCCGATGGCCGGGCCTTGGTCCATGGGCCCATGACCCCCGAGCGGGCCCGCAGCTGGTATACCGAAGTGGTCGGCTGTTGAAGATTTGTCCCTGGAACCGCAGACGCCGATACGCTTGCTGTCAACCGCCACAGTCGCTTCCCCTCTGCTCCGGGTGATTCTTGATTGCTCCCGCCCCCCGCAAGCTCCTCCTCTTGGCATCGCCTATGGCGATGCGCAAGACCTCATCGACGCTCCGTTTCGCCTCCTTCGACTGGGTGATGTCTTGAACGCTCAGGCTCCCCTCAAGCTCCTCCTGGCCTCCCGCAATGCAGGCAAGCTTCGCGAGTTCGCTGAGCTGCTGCCGGAGCTGACCTTCGTGCTGTGGCCAGCGGACGCGCCTGAGCTGCCAGAGACGGGCGCCTTTTTTCAAGACAACGCCTTGCAAAAGGCCGAAGGCGCCCGCACCTGGTGGCAGCAGCATGGCACGGAGCCGGTGGACGGTGTGCTGGCCGATGATTCGGGGCTCTGCGTGGATGCGCTCTGGGGTGGTCCCGGCGTGCTGAGTGCCCGCTTCGCCCCGGATCTGGTTGGTTACCACGACAAGAACCTGCGACTGCTGTCCATGCTGCCGCAAGCCGCCGCCCGCAGCGCCCGGTTCGTCTGCGTCCTGGCTTTCCTGCCCATGGAGGGCGAGGCCATCACGGTGGGCGCGGCCGTGGAGGGCAGCCTCGCCACCGCCCCCCAAGGTGGGGGTGGCTTCGGCTACGATCCCATCTTCATTCCCGAGGGTCACCACCAGACCTTCGGCGAGCTATCCGCCACCGTGAAACACGGCCTCAGCCACCGCGGCCGGGCCGCCAAGGCGCTTCAGGAACGGCTCCGGTGAGCACCACGCTCCATCGCCTCCTGGTCAGGGATCCGTTGATCCTCATGTCCCTGGTGCTGACCGTGGTGGTGGTGTTTGCCGGCATCGGTTTCACCCGGTCAGCCTGGCAAGAGGCCGAGACGCGGGTGGAGGCCGATCTCAACCACGTGACCCAGCAACTGGATTTCCGCTTTGCCGAAATGGAACGGCTGGCGAACTCCATCGGCCTGCTCTGGGAAAGCGGCCGCCTGGATCCGCGCAACGACCAGGCCTGCTGGGAGCAGCTGGCACCCTTTGTGAAAGCCCACGAGCACCTCACCGGAGTGAACCTGATCCAGGCCGATGGGGTGGGTTTCGGGCTGGGTCGAGTGGGACCGCTGTGGGCGGCGCGAGGCCTGTTCCCGGAAGGCTCTGGCTGGCGCTATGGGCCTGTCCTAGGCGATGCCGCAGGGGCGGATCCGAGCCTGCGCACGCCCGGCCGGAATGCCATCGACCTCCGCCCAAGGCCCTGGTTCCAACTGGGCCTCCAGGCGAAACAGGCCCTCTGGACGGAGGTGGTGCTGTTCACCGGGCGCCGGGCGGGACAGCCCGGCATCTTCCTGGTGCGCCCCGTGCGCAACCGCGAGGGCCAGCTGCTGGGGGTCATCTCCCTCGACCTCCTCCTCGAGAGCCTCACCAAGGTGGTCTGGGAAGTCCGACCCACCCCGGGCGCCTGGCTCATGGCCATCGATGACCAGGGCCGGATCATCGTCCCGCCCCAAACCCATGCCATGGGTGAGGCTCAGGGCCGCGAAAGCGTGTTCCTGCGGCCCGTGGCCCCCAGCCTCTTTCCCCTCGCCCACGACCTTTTCACGGCCATGGAGAAGCAGGGCGGCGCTGCCAGCGGGATTCGGGCGGTTCGGGATCGCCTGCATGGCCGGATACGGCCCCTGGCCCGCGTCGGCGGACCCAACTGGCACCTGGTGCTGGCCCTGCCGGAAGACGACATCAACGCGGCACCCCGGCGCCGTGCCCTCCTGGTGGGTGGCATCGGCCTCGCCCTGGTGGGCCTCTTCGCGACTCTGGCTTTCCACCTCACCCGGCGGGTGGCCCGCCCGCTGACTCAGCTGGCGGCCAGCGCCGAGGCCTTGGGCCGGGGTGAACGCCCTCCGGTGCCGACCACCTCTATCCGCGAAATCGGTATTCTTGGCGCCACGCTTGAGGCGGCCCACCGGGGTCTCGTCGAACGGGAGGCCCTCCAGGCCCAGCTCCGCCACAGTCATCGCATGCAGGCCGTGGGCACTCTTGCTGGGGGCATCGCCCACGACCTCAACAACCAGCTCGCGGCCATCCTCACCCAACTGGAACTGGGCCTCATGAGAATCGACCCCGGAGAGCCCCCCCACCGTAACCTCACGAAGGCGCTGGAGGCCACCCGCCGTTGTGCAGACACCACCAAGGCCCTGCTGTCCTTCAGCCGCCCCAGCAAACCCGAGCTCCAGGCCCTGGATCTCAATCAGCTGGTCGAAGACACCCTGAACCTGATGACCCAACTGCTGGGACCCGAGATCAAGGTGGAAAAGGACCTGCACCCGGAATCCGCCACCGTGATGGGCGACTGGACCCAGCTGGAACAGGTTCTGGTGAACCTCCTGCTCAATGCCCGGGATGCCCTGCCTGCGGGCGGCACCATTCAGGTGTGGACCTCCTGCGAGCGCGGCGAGGTCCGCCTGCAGGTGGTGGACAACGGCACGGGCATGACCCCCGAGATCATGGATCAGATCTTCGATCCCTTCTTCACCACCAAGGAGGTGGGCAAGGGCACGGGCCTGGGTTTGGCCTCGGCTCTGGGCGTCGCGCGGGCTCACGGCGGCCAACTCCTGGTGGAGAGCACCTGGGGCAAGGGTTCCTGCTTCACCCTGGCCCTATCCCAAGCCACGATCCCCGTGGCCACGCCCGTCGCCGTCCCCAACCAGCCCTACCCGGATCTGGCCGGTGTGAAGCTCCTGGTGGTGGATGATGAAGAGGCCCTGCGCACCTCCATTGCCGAAGTCCTCGAATCCTGTTCCGCCCACGTGCAGATGGCAGCGGATGGCGAGGAGGCCTGGGAACTCCTGCGGAGAGACTTGGTTGACCTCATCGTGACTGACCAGCTGATGCCCCGCTGCACGGGCGCCGAGCTGCTGGAGCGGCTGCGTGCCTCCGGATCCCAGGTGCCAGTCCTCATCCTCAGTGGCCGGGGCCTGGAGGGCATGGAAGATGACCTGGCCAAGGACCCGCTGGTGGCCCACTTGGCGAAGCCCTTCACCCTTTCACGGCTGCTGGATGCCGTGGTGAACCTGCTTAGACCTCCGAGCGCGTGAGCAGCCCCAGGAAGGTGAGCGGCCCCTCCGAGTCATTGATCAAGCCGTGGTTGCCCCCGGCCTTCACGATGAAGAGATCGCCCGGACCCACGGGAAAATGTTCACCGTTCAGCACGCCCGTACCGTGGCCTTCCAGGATCAGGTAGAGATCCTCGGTGTTGGGATGCGCGTGCTCGCCGATGGTGGCGCCGGGCTCCAACGTGGTGCGGCCCATGCTGATCACGCCGGACATATCGCCTTGCTTCAGGAAGTCCACGCCCTGCCCTATCCCCACGCCGCCGCGGATGTTGACCTTGGGTTCTTCCACCAGATCGGACAGCCTTCGAATCATGCGCGCTCCTGCAGTCGGGTACACCCGTTCTCGATTATCGGCTGACCTCGACCTAAACAGAACCCAACCTCAGATGACTCGGAAAGAAGAAAACCCGGTCCACAGATTCCACCGATTCGCACAGATTTCAGCCAATCCAAGCTTTCAGCCCATATGGTGCCCCGCCCCAGAGGCATGGGGTCTGTGCCATCTGTGTAATCTGTGGTTTCAGCTTTTTTTGACGTGACTGGACGGCGACATGGCATGGCGACGCGAACCGAAGACCTGGCTGGCTATCGCAGGCGTGCTGCTGCTGTGGTCCTCGGCTTTCGCGGGCATTCGGGCGGGCATGCGGATGGCGGCCGCAGGGGCTCTCGGGGCAGATGGCTACGGCCCCGGCGAACTGGCCCTGCTGCGCTTTGGCACGGCCTCCTTGGCCCTGGCCCTGTTCGCCCTGACGAAACGGATGCGGCTTCCGGAGCACGTGGACCTGCCCCGCATCGGCCTCGCGGGCCTGCTGGGCATCAGCGCCTATCACGTGGCCCTCAACTTCGGGGAAGTAACGGTCCACGCCGGAGCCGCTTCCATGCTCATCGCCGCCGGTCCCGTTTTCACCGCACTGCTTTCGGTCCTCTTCCTTGATGAGCGCCTCACACGCCTCGGCTGGGGCGGCATCCTGCTGGCCTTCGGGGGCGTGTCGCTCATCGCTCTGAGCGGCGGCAAGGGCCTGCGCTTCACGCCGGGCTCTCTGCTCATCCTGCTGGCCGCCGCCGTGGCGGCCGTCTACACCATCCTGTCCAAGCCGAGCCTCCGGAAATACTCCGCCCTCGAATTCACCTGCTACTCCATCTGGGCGGGCACCTTGCCGTTGCTAGTCTTCCTGCCGGGCCTGCTCCGCCAATGCCACACCGCTGCGCCACCCGCTACCTTCGCCGTCATCTACCTGGGCCTCTTTCCCGCCGCCATCACCTACGTGCTCTGGAACTACGCCCTGTCGCAGATGCCCGCGTCGCTGCTGTCGAGCTGCCTGTACCTCTCGCCGGTGCTCGCCAGTTTCATCGCCTGGGTGTGGCTGGGAGAGACACCGGGACTGCTCACCGTGGTGGGCGGCAGCATCGCCATCCTGGGTGTGGTGCTCGTGCAGAAGCGGGGCTATCGAGCCGCCGCCTGAGAATGCCTACTTCAGGAAGAGCTTCGGATCCACCCGCGCATTGTTGAGGCTGAGGGACCAGTGCAGGTGCGGCCCCGTGGCCCGCCCCGTCATGCCCACCTCTCCCAGCAGGTCGCCCGCCTTGAGAGTCTGGCCCTGCTTCACGGTGATCTTGGACAAGTGGCAAAGGAGGCTGACGACCCCCTCACCATGGGCCACGAAGACGGCATTGCCGCTGTAGAAAAAATCACCCGTGAGCACCACCACGCCGGCTGCAGGCGCCCGCACGGCCTGGCCCTGCGGTGCCCGGATATCGAGACCCGCGTGGGGCGACTTGGGCTCGCCGTTGAAGATGCGGCGCATGCCGAAGGACGCGGTCAGGGCCCCCGGCGTGGGCTGGCGGAAGGCCAGCGATGGTGTTATCCCCTCGGGCCATACCTTCCAGGCGGGCGCGATGAGCAGCTGTTCTTTCGCGATGCGCGCTTCATCCTCCGCATTGGGATTCACCAGCCGGGGGTTCTTCAGCTGCACCCGCTGCTCCGGGTATTGCTTGGGCTTGATGGCGAAGGCCACGGCCTTCCCATCCACCTCAAGCGTCTCCTGACCGGGCTTGGTGCTGAGTGGAATGCCCACCACCGCCACCCAACCCGCCGTGCCATGCCGCACCAGCACGGGCTCGCCGTGGCAGGTCGCTTTGGGTGGCTGCTCCTTGCCTTGGATGGGAACCACGGCCACACCGCCAGGAACGGGCGAAGCCTTGAAGGGAAGCCGGACGGCTTCCGCAGCACCCGCCATCGAACCCACCGCCATCGCAATCCACAGAAGCAAAGAACGGTCGGCGATGAAGCATCGGGTCATGGTGGATCCAAAGATCTCGCATGGGCGAGACTTCCAGAATAGCGGAGGCGTCCCGCGATTCGAGTGACCCGCCCGAAGCGATTCGGCCATCCATCCCCCACGCCTTCAGGCGCAGCCTGGCCCAGGCTTCCCATCCACCCGGGAAACGGTTGCTGGCTTCGCAGTGCCCCGCGCCAGGAATGATGGTGAGATCGGGGTGGGTCCGGGCGATGCGGCGCACGCCATCCAAGGGCGTTTCCAAGTCGGCATCGCCCGTGATCAAGGCGATGCGGCAGCGCACCCGGCTCGCCGACAAGGCGGGAGACACCGTGGCTGGATCGAAGTGGGCCTTCCGCCCCGCCACGCCGATGGCGATCCACTCAGCCGCATAAGCCAGGGGTTCAAAACGCCCAAGGGTTCCACGGATGTGGTCACGACCGAATCGCTTATCTTGCTCCAAATCGCATCCCAGCGCCCATGGGCGCTGGGATGCGATTTGGAGATTGGGATACCTACTTGAACAGCTCCTCCACCGCCGTCAGGGTGATGTCCTTGGGATCGAGGTCTAGCTTGAAGCGGCGGATGGCTTCGTCTTCGGCCTTCAGTTCGGGCTTGGGCGAGGTGTAGACGGGCACGGGGGTGGCTTCACTGAGCAGATCGCGCTGGAAGGCTTCGGCGTCCTTGGTGATGACCACCAGGTCGAGGGCCTTGGTGCGGAGGTACTTGCGGATGACGCGGTTGACATCCTCGTGCGTGACCTTCTGCAGCCGCTCCTTCATGGTGGGGGCGTAGGCGCCGAGGCCGAAGGCGGCGTTATCCATGTCATGGCCCAGCCGCTTGGCGCCGGTATCCGTGAGGTGATCCGTGAACTTCACCAGGAAGGTTTGGGCGGCCACGAACGCTTCCTTGGTGAGCCCCTTCTGGATCATCTTATCCATCTCGAAGAGGGCGCCCTTGATGGCGAAGGCGGCGCTCATGGGCGGCACGGGTCGGATCCACACCTGCCAGTGGTTGAAGGTACGGGCCACGCCGGGGTTGGGCTGGAATTGGAACATGCCGTTGGGGAAGGCCTCCAGGTAAGCGTAGTTGCCGTAGTTGAGGCCGCGCACTTCGCGCAGGCGCTGGTAGAGCACGCCCGTGCTGTCGCGGTGCTGGCCCAGGTGGCTGGTGGCGATCCAAAGGGCGGGGAAATCGGGGTGGGCACGATTCACGCGGGCGTCGATGGGCTCGCCCTTGTCGTTGCGCTCCCGCAGGGGAATGCCGAAGGAGATGGCCGTGGCTCGGGCATCCTTGGTGATGATTTGCAGGTGGCTGCGATCCAGATGCTCGGCTTCGCTCACCATGACCTTGGGGGCATCGGTATCCGGCAGGCGGCCCAGGCCGCGCAGCAGGGCGGCCTTGTGCGTGGCCGCGAAACCTCCGCCCAGGCCCAATTTCAGGCGCTGGCGGGTGTAGTAGGTCTTGGCAAAGTCACGCACATCGTCCAGTGTGATGGCCGCCAGGCCCGACTCGGTGCCCAGCACGGGCGTGGCCAGGGCCCCCACGTACATCCGCGCTTCGAGGGCCAGCTTGCCGAGCTCCTCGTCGTTGTTGGCCTTGAGCCCCACCTTGAGGGCGTTGATTTGCGAAGTCTGCAGGCGATTGAAATCCTCGGCCTTGAAGCCGGCCAGGGTGAGCTGTTCGACCATCAGCTCCAGGGCCTCGGCCGACTTCAGCTTGGGCACGTTGAGGGCGAAGCTGGTCTGCTCCTTGTCCACCAGGCCGCCCAGGCGACCGCCCGTGGCACCGTAGGCCTTCGTCAACTCCGGCAGGCTGTGCGCCTGAGTGGCGGCATCCGTGATCATGGCCGCAGTCAGGCGAGCCAGACCCTCCTTGCCCTTGGGATCGTGGAGCGAACCCACGCGGAAGGAAACCCGCACATTGATCAGCGGCGAGCCGGGATTGGGTTCTTCCAGCAGGGGCAGGTTGGGCAGTTCGGCGAGCTTGGCAGCCCGCGCGCCCACGCCCTGGAACTCGGCCTTCAGATTCTCAGGCAGCGCCCCGTGGCAAAGGGTGGTGATGACCCGGGCCTGATCCTTGAAGGTGGCCTTGGCGATGGCTGCGAGGTCCTCCACTGTGACGGTTTCCTGCAGGGCCACGGCCTTGTTCACGGCCTCAGGATCGCGCTCGTAGCTGGCCATGCGGGCCACCATGGACGCGATGGCATTGGTGGAATCGAGGCCGCGCTGGAAGCCCAGCCGCACCTCCGTCTTGGCCTCTTCGAGCTTGGTGGCGCTGAAGGGCAGCACCACGCCCTTGGCGCAGGTATCGAGGATGAGATCGCGCACATAGGCCATGTCCGCGCCGTTCTTGAGACGGGCCCCGATGGTGAAGAGATCGGGATCCTTGGCATCGCCGCCGTTGCTGAAGAGCTGGTCGACCTTCTGCTCTTTCACCACCAAGCGCTGGTAAAGCTCGGAGCGTTCGCCGAAGAGCTCCGAAGCCGCGAACTCCAGGGCACTGGCAGCCTTGTCCTTGGTGCTGTAGTGGGCGGGCGTGTGGAAGGCCACCGTCATCCACGGCAGGGTGGGCGTTTCCCAGGCCACATGGGCCGTCACGGGAGCCTTGGTTTCGGGCTCAGCGGGAATCACCGGGGGCTTGGCCGTGCCGCGCTTCCAGCCCCCGAAGTATTTCTCCAGCAGGGCGAAAGTATTCTCGGCCTCGACATCGCCAGCGACAATGACTGTCACATTTTCGGGTTTGTACCAGCGCTGGAAGAACTGCTTGGAGTAGGCGTACTGATTGGGCATGTCCTCGATGTCCTTGAGGAAGCCCATGGTGGTGTGCTTGTAGGTGTGGGTGGTGAAGGCGGCGTCGCGCTGCACTTCGAAGAGCTTGCCGATGGGGTTCGCGGCGTTCTTGTTGTACTCGCCCAGCACGGCGCGAGACTCGGTCTTGAAGGCTGCCTCCGTGTAGTTGAGGTGCTGGAAGCGGTCCGCCTCGAGCTTGATCCAGGTCTCCAGATCATCCTTGGCGAAGAGCGTGTGGTAGTTCGTGAGGTCGTCGCTGGTGAAGGCGTTCTGGCTGGCGCCGGTCTTCTGCAGCTGGGCGTTCCACTGCTCGGGCTTCACCGTGTCGGTGCCCCGGAACATCATGTGCTCGAAGAAGTGCGCAAAGCCCGATTTCCCGGGTTCCACTTCGTTGCGTGATCCCGTGCTGACGGGGATCTGCAGGCTCACCAGGTTGGGCATGCCCGTGGGAATGACCACCAGCTTCAGCCCATTGGGCAGGGTCTTCTGGTGGATCTTGAAGGGGAGGGCGGCCTTGGCGGGCGTTGCGTGGGGGGCGGGCGCAGCCACGAGGAGGGCCGGCAGGGCGGCGAGGGCGAATCGGCGCATAAGAAATCCTTTCATCGGAATCGATGAAGCAGTGTGACGCAATCGGATTCGCTGATACAGCGTAATGTGAGGCTCAAGCCCTGCCGCGGGCCATGGTCAGGATTCACCACGGAGATCCCATACCGAAGGGTCCGCGCCGAATGGGGATGAAGAGCTTGAAACCGCGAATGGCGCGAATGGGCGCGAATCGAGCAGGCAAGGGCCGCCTGGGGCGGATTCGCCGGCTCTCGAAGGACGGCAGAACCGCCCCGTGAGTGGAGGCGGTGGAATCTCCGTCCGCCATTCGCGCGCCCGAAGGGCGATTCGCGGCATTCGCGGTTTCATTGTTTTTGAGGTTTGGAATCAGGCCTCAGTGGGTGTATCGAGGCCGGTTTCCTTTGGTTCTTCAATCGCTTCGGAAGAGGGCTCCACCAGCGCGCTGAAGCCCACCTCGCGCATCTTCACGGCATCCTGGTAGGCGGCGAGGATGGCGGTGCGGATGCGCAAGTACGAGGTCTCCGTCACCTTGGTGTTGAAGGTGACCGTGGCCACCAGGTAGTCGCGGCCATCGGGCATGGTCTGGGGCGAACTCACCTGGATCTGGGGCGCCATGATGGTGGCCGAACTGCCTTCGCGCAGGCGGATGGCGAGCGCATCGCACCAGGCCTGTAGCTGCGGCATGAGCGCGAGCCCTTCGGCGGGCGAAGCCACCATCACGCGGCCGTAAAGCGTGAAGAAGAGCCGCAGCTGGGGCGGATCGAAGGAGTGGTTCAGGTAGCCCGACATGCTGGCGATCTGCTGGAAGTCCTTCAGCAGCGCCTGCAGTTTGGGGCTGGGCTGGGCGGGTCCCTGTGGCTTGGCCATCAGCGCGCCACGCCGAAGCCGTACTTGGCCACCAGCAGGTCCAGCCGCTGCCGGGCTTCGGGCGGCACCACATCGGGCGACGAAAAGAGTGCCGTCTTCAACGCCTCGCCGCAGGCGCAGGAGCGGGGCGTACCCGACATCTGCGGCACCACCATGCGGAGCAGGGCCTGGGCCTTGTCCACATTGGCGTGCATCACTTCCAGCACCGAGTGGGCATCTACGCCTTCCTCCTCTTCGCGCCAGGCATCGTAGTCCGTCACCAGGGCGATGCAGGCGTAGCAGAGCTCCGCCTCGCGGGCGAGGCGGGCCTCGGTCACCTGGGTCATGCCGATGAGATCCGCCCCCCAGCCCTGGTGCAGGCGGCTTTCGGCGCGGGTGGAAAAGGCCGGGCCCTCCATGCACACGTAAAGCGCGTCGCCTTCAATGGGCAGGGCCATGCTGCGGCCCGCAGCCATCAGCGTGTTGGAGATGTGCGAACAGGTGGGTTCGGCGAAGCTCACGTGAGCCACCAGGCCCTCGCCAAAGAACGTGTCCTTCCGGTGCTTCGTCTTATCGATGAACTGGCTCACCAGCCGCAGCTCGCCGGGCCTGTGGCGAGCCTGCAGGCTGCCCACGGCCGAGACGCAAATGAGCCGCTCGACGCCGAGGGATTTGAGCGCCCAGAGGTTGGCGCGGTAGTTCACTTCCGTGGGCGTGAAGCGGTGGCCTTCGCCGTGGCGGGCCAGGAAGGCCACGGGAGCGCCATCCAAGGTGCCGAGATGCACAGGGCTCGAGGGTTCGCCGAAGGGCGTCTCCATCTCTACCGTCCGATCGAGGGCCAGGCCCTCCATCCGGTACAGACCACTGCCGCCGATGATGCCGATGGGTGTGTTCATAGATCCCATTCTACTTGCCTCTTGGGTCGTGATCGTGGTTCTCTAGGAGTCCTGACAATTCACGTGTTGGATGTTCGGGAAGCAGGTGAGATTCCTGCACTGCCCCGCAACGGTATGCACCACGCCAGCCAGATCGGCGTGAGACCTCAAGCCCGAGCCACTGGGATCGTCCCGGGAAGGATCGGGGGGAGCTGCAAAGCCCCTGTCGCGTGCGAGTCCGGAGACCGGTCCCACACTTCACCCCCCGTCGCGGGCACGGGCCGGGCTATGGTCTCCCAACCTTTGGGGATCCGCCCCGCCGCCGCGACTTCATGCGCGGAGGCATGATGGGTCATTCCCGCATTCTCTTCCTATTGGCGGCTGTGTCCGCCCTTTCCCCGGCGATTCTCGCCGCCCGGACGAAGGCCGCTGAACCCGACCGCAAGCCCGGAGAAGCCATCGTCACCGTCAGTGCCGAGGCACAGCCGGTGGAGGTCACCCGGACGCCGGCCCCCGTGCGCATCGTCGAGTCTGACGAACTGGCCCGGCTCGGCAGTCGCACCGTGGCTGAGCTGCTGGAAGCACTCCAGCCAGGCGCTGTCATGACCAGTGGCGGCCCCGGCGCCACCGCCTCGGCCTTCCTCAACGGCACCCTCAGCAAGAACGTGGTGGTGCTGCTGGATGGCCTGCGCCTGAACGATCCCACCGCCCCCAGCCCCGATCTAGGCGCCCTCAGCCTGGTGGGCATCGCCCGCGTGGAACTGGTGCTGGGGCCCGCCTCCGTGCTCTACGGCAGCGATGCCATCGGCGGCGTCATCGCCCTCACCAGCGTGGGTCGTGGCGCCGAAGGCTTCCATGGCCAGACCGGCCTGAAGGTGGGCACCGACGGGCTCCTGGGTGGCACCGCGCGGGTGCAGCTCTCCGCTGCCAAATCCTGGATCGCTGCGGGCGCCGAAGCCACCAAGCAGGACAACGGGTTCCCCAACGATGCATTCCGGCAGGCGGGCGGTTTCCTGCGTGTGGGCACTACGCTCGGTAGCGCGGATCTCACGGGTTTCTACCGCAACAGCGGCCAGACCGCTTCCGTGCCCTTCACAACCCTCTCCCTGCCTCCCACCTACGCCACCGTCCGAGCCTACCAGCCGGGCCGTGAAACCCGCGCCCGCCAGGAAAGCTGGGGCGCCAGCCTACGTTGGAATCTGACGCCGGGACTGGTGCTGGAAGACACGCTGCAGGCCTTGTCGGGCAACACCGGCGATCCCAACGGCCCCCTGCGCCAACAGACGGATCGCGACTTCCGCCGTGTGGAAGATCAGCTCACCCTGCACTGGACGCCCTCAAACACCTTCCGCCTCTCGGGCCGCCTCGAAGGTCGTGAGGACACCAGCCACGCCAAGAACTACTACGATCCGAACACCTTTGCGGCCGTGCTCTACCGCGGTGAGGGCCGCGATCTGGCGGGGGCCCTGGAATCCCGCTGGACGCTGCTGGAAGGTCTGGATTGGGTGGCGGGCGTGCGCCGCGATGCGGGCCACCGCGACCTGACCCGCCTGGGAACGGGCCAGCGCAGTCGTGCCGGCAGCGCCGAAGCCACCACCTGGCGCTCAGGTCTCAACTGGGTGCTGGCGTCGGAACTGCGCCTCTACGCCAGCGCGGGCCAAGGTTTCCGCATGGCCAACACGACTGAGTTCGCCCTCAACGCCCAGGCCGAAACCCAGGATCGAAAAACCTACGGCATGGTGCCCGAGCGCAGCCGCACCTTCCAGGTCGGTGCCACGGGTCTGCTCGCCGGACACTGGGAATACCGCGTGGAAGCTCAGCGCACCCGCATCAGCGACCTGCTGGCCTATGTCTACGACACGAGCTTTTCCTTCCCCCCCTTGTTCACGTCCCACTACGAGAACCAGGGCCGCATTCGCGCGCAGAGCCTGGAAGGCGCCCTGGGCTGGCGCGGAGGCTCCGACGTGGTGTTCGGCTGGGATCTGATTCTGCGCAGCCAGGAGACCCGCGACCTGGACCACGACATCGACGGCCAGGAATTCGGCCAGAAGAATTCCGCCATTGTGCGCCATCCCTTCTTTACGGGTGCCGTCTCTACTTTCGCCCAGTCCAAGACCTGGCGCGCCGATCTCCGGGTTGACCGCGTGGGTTCCCGCTACGACGTGAACGACACCACCTACAAGATCGTCTCCACCGGCAAGCCCTACCGCGATCTCAGCCTGGGCCTCTCCCATGAACCGTTGAAAAACCTCACCTTGGCCCTGCGCGGCGAGCACCTGCTGCAGCCCAAACAGAACGTCCAGGATTGGCTCAGCGGCCGCTACGATCAGAACGGCGATGCCGCGCTGGTCTACGGCTTCCCCGCGTCTGGGCCCCGCTGGTCCCTGGCAGCGACCTGGAGGTGGTGACATGAAGGTGCAGCTCCGGGAAGCAGCCGAGGAACGAGGCAGCGTCGAGCAGGCCAGACCAGACCGGCCAGAGGCCGAGGCTGGACGGGCCTGCGTCCCGGAGGGCCCGAGTGGAACCCGCATCATCCGGCTGATCAGCTTCCTCCTGCTATTTGCGCTGCCGATGCTGGCGGCGCGACCGCAGCGGGTGGTCTCCCAGGCTGTGGGCACGGATGAGCTGCTGTTGGCCCTGGCGGATCCGGGCCAGATCGCGGCGCTGAGCCACATCAGCCACGATGGGCGCTACAGCCCCGTGGCGGAAGAAGCCCGGCGCTTTCCCGCCATCAAGGACAGCGACGCCGAAAGCGTGCTGCGTTACCGCCCCGATCTTGTGCTGGCGGCGGGCTTCACCCGCCCCGAGACCCTGGCCCTGCTCAAGCGGGCCGGGGTCCGGCTGGTGGTGATGGACCGCTACGAAACCATCGAGGATGTCTACGCCAGCATCCGGATTCTGGGCCGGGAGTTGGGTCAAGAGGCTCGCGCTGAGGCCCTCATCACCCAGAGCCAGAACCGCGTCGCAGCCCTGGCTCAAAAGCTGAAGGGCACCCGGCCCGTGCGGGTGGTCAGTGCGGGGGCCTATCCCTTCACGTCCGGAGCAGGCACGACCTTCCAGGATCTCTGCGAACACGCGGGTGCCCTCAACGTGGCCACCGAGGCGGGTCTCCAGGGCCATGCGCCCACCCCTTCGGAAAAGCTGCTGGTCTGGAACATTGAGGTGCTGGTGGGTTCCGGGGATGACGGTACCCGCACCCTGCTGGCGGGCATCCCCCACTACCGGGCCCTGCCCGCCTTCAAGGCCGGCCATCTGGTGATCATCCCCGGGCCCATGATGTCCAGCGTGTCGCACCACCGCATCGCCGCCTACGAAACGCTCGCACGGGCCCTGCACCCCGAGCGCTTCCGGTGAGACCCCGCCTTGCCATTCCCCTGCTGCTGGCCCTCCTGGTCCTGGCCTTCCTGGCCTCGCTGGCCTTCGGGGAATTGCGGCTCAGCTTCGGGCAGGTGGTCGGGGCGTTGACGGGGCATGGCGACGAACTGGCCCGCACGGTGGTGCGCGACTTCCGGCTACCGCGCGCCCTGGTGGGCCTAGCCGTGGGCGCGGCCCTGGGCGCCAGCGGTGTGGTGATGCAGGCCTTCTTCCGCAACCCCCTGGCCAGCCCCGGTCTCCTGGGTGTCAGCAGTGGCGGGGCCCTGGGCGCCGTGGCCGTGCTGGCCCTGGGGCCTGCTTTGGGATTTGCCGCAGCCACCCTGTGGGCCCTGCCCTTGGCTTCGGTGCTCGGCGCCTTCGCCGCCACCGGCATGGTGCTCCTGCTCGCCCAACGCGGCGCGGGAGCCGAGCGGCTGCTCCTGTCCGGCGTGGCCCTCAACGCCCTACTGGGGGCCGGCACCAGCTTTCTCCTCACCACCACCACGGGGCACTTCGAGGTGAATGCGCAGATCCTCTTCTGGCTCATGGGCGGACTGGAGAGCCGCAGCTGGGAGCATGTCTGGATGGGCGTTCCGGCCATCCTCGCGGCCTGCCTGCTACTGCTGCCCCTGGGCCGCGCCATGGACCTGCTGAGCCTGGGGGAGCAGAGCGCCCAGAGCCTGGGTGTGGATGTGCGTCGCCTGCGCTGGCAGCTCATTGCCCTCTCCACCATCCTCACGGCGTTGGCCACGGCCGTGGCGGGCATCGTGGGCTTCGTGGGCCTGGTGGTGCCCCATGTGCTGCGCCTGGCCTTCGGCCCCGACCATCGCCGGCTGCTGCCCTATTCCATGCTGGGCGGCGCCATCTTCTTGCTGGCCTGCGACCTCATCACTCGCACCTTCCCGCTGGGGCTTCGCCTGGGCGTGGTCACGGCCCTCATCGGGGGTCCCTTCTTCCTGTGGCTGCTGCGGAGGCCGCGATGAGCGACTCGGTGACAGCCGCCCTGCGGGCCTTGAACCTGGCGGTGCCCGGCCGTCTGAAGGCCGTCTCGCTGGAGCTGGGGTCCGGTGAACTGGTGGCCCTGGTGGGGCCCAATGGCGCGGGCAAGTCCACCCTGGTCCAAGCCCTGGCGGGCCTTCTTTCCGCCGATGGCCAGGTGCAGTGGAATGGACAATCTCTGTCGCGCATTGCCATGACTGAACGGGGCCGGCGTCTGGCCTGGGTGGGCCAGGAAGCCCACTTCGAGTTCGCCTTCCCCGTGCGGGAAGTGGTGGCCCAGGGCCGCTACGCCTGGGGTGATGATCCGGCTGGGGTGGACGAAGCCCTGGCGGAACTGGATCTCACCTTCCTGGCGGCGCGCCCGGTCACGCGGCTGTCGGGCGGTGAGCGGCATCGCGTGGGCCTAGCCCGGGCCCTGGCCACAGGCGCCCCGATCCAGCTGTGGGATGAACCCGTGGCCCAGCTGGACGTGCGTCATGCGCTGGAGGTCATGCGCCTGGCGCGTCGGCTGGCCGATGCCGGTGGCACCATCCTGGTGAGCCTCCACGATCTGCGCACCGCCTACCGTTTCGACCGGGTGTTGGTGCTGGATCACGGACGTTTGGTGGGCAATGGCCGACCCCACGATGTCCTCACCGCTGATCTCATCCAGGAGGTCTTCCGCGTGAAGGCCACCTTCGTGGAAAGCCTTGTGCCGGAGTTGCCATGACCACCACCACTTCCCTTCCTGTGACGCCCCTGAGTCTCGCCACGGTGCCCCAACGCATCATCAGCTTTGTGTCCAGCGCCACCGAGACTCTCTTCGACCTGGGCTGCGGAGAATCCGTGGTGGGTGTCACGCCCTACTGCTCCCGCTACGTGGAGGGTCTGCAGGCGCCCATCGCCGGTGACTACCTGAAAGCCGACCTCACCCAGCTCCGCGAACTCGAACCCGATCTGGTGTTGGTGACTTCGGGCATCCAGTCGGCCCTGGCCAAGCGCCTGGCCGAGGCGGGCCTGCCCGTTCACGCCCTGCCCCTGCCCGCCAGCCGCTTCGGCATCCTGGAAAACCAGATCGCCCTGGGTGGTCTCATGCACAAGGTGGCCGAGGCCCGGGCCCTCTGCACGCACATGGAGGCCGGTTTCGCAAACCTCATTGCCACGGCACCGGCGCGCCGCCCGAGTGTTTTCATCGAAATGTGGTGCGGCCGTCACCTGCGGGGCATCGGCGGCCTTTCCTTCATCCATGACCTGGTGGAACTGGCCGGTGGCGTGGCCATCCCCACCGTCCGCTCAGAGGCGTACCCCGTGCCGGACCTGGAGCTGGTCGCAGCCCTTCGCCCCGACGTGGTGCTGTTCTTCCAGGAGCCGGAATTCCCGGTGGACGCCACCGCCCTGCTGGCCCAGCGCGGCTGGAACTGGGGGCCGCGCGTCATCTCCTCCGACATCACCAAAGGCCAGAACATCATCCATGACGGCCCGAGCTACTTCGACACCGCGCGGTGGCTGCGAGAGCAGTTGCAGAGCTGAGCCGGTTCAAGGCATCGGAACGGGGCTCTGCAGGCAGTCGATGGCCGCGCTCAGGAGGCAGTTGGCATTCCCGAAAGCCAAGCCGACGGCTTGCTCAAGCTGGGCCTCCTGGGTGGGCGTGAGGTTGAGCCCCGCCCGCACCCGCTCGGCCCTCCCGGGCCCTCGATAGCCGGCGTGCCCCCCGTTTAGGAGCTGTAACAAAATTAACTAGTCTGGGGTTTCAGGGTGTAGTTCCATTCGCCGTGGTACGCCTCGGGGTGGAGCGAGAGGGCGGCCATCTGAGC
>JAYVRY010000198.1:0-18334 GCA_043775845.1 Acidobacteriota bacterium | reverse complement strand
CTGCAACCACGAACACGACGATTCCTTCGAAATCGAAGTCGTTGAACTCGAAGACGAGAACGGCGAAAAGGAAGAGTTCGCGATCCTGGAAGAGCTCGAGTTCGAAGGCCGCAACTTCGCCATCCTGGCGCCCCTGGCCGAACTGCAGGCCCAGGAAGAAGGCACTGCGGATCCCGAAGAGGGCCTGAGCCTGGAGATCTTCGAGGTCAAGGACGAGATGTTCACGCCCCTCGAAGACGATGAGCTGGCCGAGCGCCTCATGAAGCACCTCGACGAGCAGGAAGCCAAGTTGAAGGCCGAGGAAGAGAAGGATTAAGTTTCTTTCGCTCGAAAAGCAAAGGGCCCCACGTCGGGGCCCTTTGCTTTTCGAGGGGCGGAATTACGGGGAGGGAGGCAGGGCCGCCGTGCGAACGACCGCAGCGGATGCGGTCTGGTGCATGCCGGTGGTGCTGCGGGCCACGACCTTGAGATGCAGCGTGCCCTGGGGCGGCAGGTTGAAGCCGGTTTCGTTGGCGCCGAGGAAGCCGCTGATCTGCTCGAAGTCCTCGTCGAGGCCACTGAAGGAACGCCACACCGAGTAGCCGGAAGCCAGGGGCGAGGGCTTCCAGTTGAGGCGGTTGCCCGCCAGGGAGAGGCCTGTGGGGGCTGCGGGCACGGGCTCTCCCGGCACGAAGATGTCGAGGTAGCCGTTGGCGTCTGAGACGTTGCCGGTCTTGTCGGCGGAGCGCACGAAGTAGCGCTGGTACCCGCCAGGGGCGTTGGCCTCGCTGAAAGCGTGGGCAGCCTGCGGGGCCTTCTGGAGGCGTTGGGGATCGCCCATGGGTGTCGTGGCCATGGCCTCGCCATCCACGATGGTGTAGTTCATGGTCTGCCGCTCCACGAAGTACCCCGCCAGATCCCTCGCAGTCACGTCGGTCCAATCCAGGCCCACCTTGAAGGACTCCTCATTGATCTCCGTGATGTTGATGGCACCTGGGGCGGGCATGGGCGGCGGCACCACGTCGGGCAGCTTCACCTCGATGATGTCGCTCATGGGTCCGTCGATGGTGCGGCCGAATTCCTTGGTGCGGGCCTGGATCCGGAAGTAGAACGTGGCACCGCCGTACTGACCCACTTCCGCCGGGAAGGCGACGGCGAAGTGCTCCCCGGTCACCGCCTTTTCACTGGTGCGGGTGAACTCGCCGGGGCCTATGCTGACGAGGGATTGCACCATGTGGTCCTTGTGCTCCGGGGCGATCCGTAGCCCTCCACCCGCAGAAGCGACCAGACCTCTGGAGGCTGTGAAGTGGGTTTCCTTGGTACTGGCCACCAGGAAGCCCGTGGGCATGGGGGCGGCAGCAGAAACAGACCCGCTCTGGGTCGCATCCATCTGGCCGCTGTGGGAACTCACGCCGGGGTTGGCGGCGACGCCCGATCTGGGAGCCTGCCCCACACCCGAGGCGCTGCTGGCAGACATGGGGGCGGACATGGCACCGGTGAGGGAACCAGCCTTGGCGGTGCTGGAACCGGCGGTGCTCAAGCCTGCGGTGCTCAGGCTCAAGGTGGTCTGATCGACCATGCGCATGCCCTGCGTGGGCGTGACGATGGCGCGGGGCGAATACTTCAGTTCGAACTTCTGGGGGGCCTGGTAGATCAGGTATTCCAGAGGCCGGCCCTCCATGGGTCGGTCCCACTCCAACTGCACATAGATGTCCTTGGGGTGCAGGGGCTCCACCAGCATGAAGTTGATGCCCAGGGGGCGCACCCGGGTGATGGCCTTCAGGTTCAGGGTGAACTTCATGGCGCTGGGTTCCACCTTGGCCGCATCCAGCACCTTGGCGTGGGATGCGGGCGCGGTCATGGCCAGGCCCTTGGGCGAGCTGACCTTGGGTGCCACAGAATCCTTGGGGGCCTGGAAGGTGCTCATCACAGCGACAGAGGATACGGCGCTAGGCACCTTCAGGGCCGAGGACTGGGCCTTCAGGAAATCGGCGCCAGCGGCCTTCATGACGCGGCTCTTGGGCCGGGTGAGCTCCCGCATGGGGATGCCCACGGGGAGGGCCGTGGTGGCCTTGCCGTCGAGCTTCTTGATGGCGAGTTTTTCCTTGAGGCGGCTGTCGCTCACTTCCACGAGGCCCTCATCCGACCGGGCGGATTCGTTGCCCAGCTTGTCCACGGCGGAGATGGCATAGCGGTAGGCCTGGCCCACCTCCAGGCCCGTGTCAGTCCAGGTGGGTTCCGTCGTGCTGGCCATTTTCTGGAGAGGGCCCTTGTCCGTGGCGCGGTAGACCTCGTAGCCCTTCAGGTCCGCATCCGTGGAAGGCTCCCAGGCCAGCTTGGCGGGCGGTGCGCTGCCATCGGGCTTGGAGTGGAGCAGGGAGGCTTCCGCAGCCTCGGCCAGTTCCTTGCTGGGCATGGTGGCCACCAGCCGGGAGAGACGCATGCGTTTGGCGTCGCCCAGGGAGAGCGCGGCGTAGTCCGGCGAGGGAGCGGCGGGCGCGCTCTGCGTGGGCGAGGGGATGGTGGCCGCATCGCTCAGGAGGAAGGGCGTGAGGGCCCGTTCCCGCAGGGGCAGTTTGGACGCGATGGTGGTATCGAGGTCACGCAGGTGCGCGTCCTTGGCTCGCAGGGCCTGGGCGCCGCGCAGGCGGCCAAAGGCCTCGCTCTGGGTCTGGAGGCGGGGCCTGCCAGGCACGCGGGGCGGTTCCAGATCCTTGGGCGTGCCCGTGACGAGGGGGGCCGTTTCCTTGGCCGTCTCGCCGCCCGTGATGTCCACGGTGGAGACACGGTAGACGTAGCTGTGCTCATCGACCAGGTCGCTGTTGCCGGCGCTGCGCTTGTCATCGGAATAGACAGAGGCGGGGCTGATGAGTCCGGCCTTGGGCAGTCGCCCGCTGGCCACGCCTTCATTGATGGAGGCGGCTAGAGCCGGACTGAGGGAGGCAGCGCCGGTAGCGGAGACGGCATCTCCGGCCTGGGTCCGCATCTGGGCCACCTTGCCCGCGCTGATGGGCTGTCCGCTGCTTTTCCGCATCTCCTTTTCGAGGGCGGCTTCATTGGAGACGACCCGCCGCATGGCAGTTTCCGGATCCTCCACCTCCAGCTTCACGATCTTCACGGGCGAATCGTTGAGGCGCTTCCAGGGGCCCGCCACGGTCTCGGCGCGGTAGACGTTGAACCCTGCGATGACGGTGGAGGCGGGCGCCTCCCAATTGAGCAGCACCTTGCCATTGCCGCTCTTGGCGGCCAGGTTCAGGGCGGTGGGCACCGGCGTGGGAATGGCTGAATCCAACTCGCCGGGGTAGACCGCTTCGACGCTGCCCCCTTCGGGCAGTCGCACCACGATCTTGTAGCGCCATTTGCCGCTGCCCGGCTTGTCCGTGTAGCCCAGGCCGAAGAGATCCGCCGCCGCCGGGTCCGCGTCCGCGTGGGCATGCAGCATCTGCAGGTCGGCCCGCGAAAGCCGCCCGCCGTTACGGAGGAGCTTGTATTGCTCTGCGACCTTGTCCGGTGTGAGGTCCTTGAAGCGCTTGACGGTGCCTGCGGGGGTGCCTGTCAGCCGAGTCTTGGTGGCGGGGTCGTGCTGAAGGTCGCTGTGGAAGAGGGACACCAGGGATTCCTTGGCGTCGTCGTTCATGGATTTCAAGCGCTCCTTCACCTGCGGGCCCTTGAAGAAGCCCACGGGGTTGCGGCCGTTGAGTTCCTTCCAGGCGGTCTCCCGGTCGCCCACTTTCAGGCGCCACACGGTGACGCCTTCCGTGGGCATTTCGCCCTGGGAGTTGGCCCAGCGCAGGACGATTTGTTTGTCTTTGCGCACGAAAGCATTGAGGTGGAAGGTGCCCTGGGTTTTGCCGATGGGCAGCAGGTCCGCTTTCAACAGGTTGGGGAAGACCACGCCGGCGGGCCGGAAGGCCGTGGCTGGGGCCGCGGTGCGCGCCTGCGGCGTCTGAGGAACCAGCGCGACGCCTGGGAGCACCAGGAGGAAGAAGAGGCGGGTGGGGTGGGAGGCGTGAGACATGTCGGTCTCCCTATCAGAAGTCGAGGTGGGCCGAGACGTTGCCCGAGAAGGCACCGCCGAGCACGCTGTAGTGGAGAGTGACCTTTCCCGAAAGCCTGGGACTGCCCGGGGCCTGGAAGGCCATGGCGGTGGTGAGGTCGCCGCTGAAGATGGTGATGTGGTAGGTGTGCCAGAAGGTCTCGAACTTCATGCCGAAGGCGGCGCCGCCATTGGCGTTCACCGAGCCCCTGAAGTGCGGGTTCCGCGCGGCATCCAGTTCGATCACGAGATCGCCCCGAGCGTTGAGCCAGGCCCGGCCGTAGAGCGGCCCGAAGTCCCGGTCGCCGGAATCCACGCTGAAGCCCGCGCCAGCAGAGAGGCGGGACATGCCGTTCTCGAAATCGGCCATGAAGTAGCCGTTGCCGTTCGCCAGGCCGGCATAGGATGCCTGAATAGGCGCGTCGGGCGTGCCCAGGTGGAGGAAGCGCTTGTCAGGCCCGAAGTGCAGGGCCACGTTTCCGATGTAGCGCATCATCCCGCCCGCCTGCTGGATGTCAGCGCCAAAGGTGGCATCGAAGACATTGGGATTGCGGGTGAAGGCGATGTTGGCGGTCACTTCGTTGTCGGTGGCGTCGCGTCCGCAGAAGAGCCAGCCCTTGCCTTGCAATAACGTGGTGAGATTCTGGGCGATGTAGAGGTCGAGGCCACCGTGGAAGGTGTACTGGTCCGTGGTGCCAATATCCACACCCGCCGCCAGGGCAAAACCCAACGCCTTATCTGGCACGCCCTTGATATCCGTGGTGTCGCGAATTTCGGCAGGCTTGAAGTTCTGGGCCAGCCCGCCCACCAGACCGTAGATTTCTACATCCGGTGCCACCTGCACGCCAGCGGAGCCGGATTGCACGTGGCCCAGGGCGTAGAAGTAGGGGAAGGAACCCGTGGCTTCCATCTTGCGGCCGAAGCGCACGCCCGCATCCATGTTGAAGGGCGAATCGCCCATGTTCATGGCGAGGCTGCCCGTGCCCAGGAAGTAGGCCTGGGAGACCTGGTCGCCCTGGGCCTCCACGGTGAAGCCCAGGTCCGTTTTGAGGGAGCCCAGCCCCGCCATGTCCTGGTCCAGGTGGAAGCTCTTCTCGATTTCCACGGTGCCCTTGGAAGGTGCCTTGGCGTCCGTGGCGAACACCACGCGGTTGTAGATGCTGGGCACCATGGGATTCACATCCATCTGGCCGCCGAAGCCCACGTAGTAGCGGCCATCCGGCATCACGCCAAAGCCGCTTTCCGTGAGGTCGAAGCCGAAGCCCCAGAGGTCCACCTTCTGGTGGTCTGCCAGGTTGTCCCAGCGGGCGCCGGTGACGCCGAACTTCAGGGGGCCGGTCTCGCCGTTGACGCCGCCGCCCGTGGCCTGGAAGACCAGGTGGTCGAAGGCGATGGAGGGCAGGGCCGCGCCCGAGACATGGAAATCGAAGCGGCCCGTGAAGTCGAGGTTGGTGGGGTTGAGCACGGCATGGTCCAGCACCGTATCCACGCCGATGAGGTTGGTCTTCAGCACCTGCCCGCCCTGGACTTCGACCTTCTGCACCCCTTCCTGGGTGAGGCTGAAGGTGATGGGGGCCTTGTAGTCATCCAGCAGGGGCGGGGCGATCACCTCCAGCTGCCCACTCACCGTGGGGCCGTTCAGCAAGATGCCATCCACGAAGTTGAGCTGGAAGGGCTGCAGCTTGACGGGCGCGATGTAGAGCATGAGGGGATCCGCGAAGGAACCCATCACGCTCGCTGAGAAGCCGCCATTGCCTTCGAAACGGCCGCCAGCACCCAGCATGGCGGCGGCCACGCGGGCGCCGCTGCTGTTGAGGCGGTAGAGGTCTGCGGGCAGCACCACGGAGTAGCCCGGCAAGTACACGCCCTTCCACTCCGCAGGCAGGTCGGAGGGGGACTTGGACAGGGAGAAATCGCAGACCACGGCGCCGATCCAGGAATACACGTGATAGGCGCCCACCTGGGCCGGTGTCGACATGGTGCCCGCAGCCATATAGAGCCCGTCGGACAGGGCCGCTGGCGCATTGGCGATGCTGAGCTCGTAGGCGTAGTTGGGGCCCCAGTTCAGCTTGCCGCTGAGGCGGGAACGTTCGGGATCCACATAGCCTTTTTCGACTGCGGCCGTGCCCCCATCCACCTGGAGCTTGTAGGCCGTGAGGCCCGAAGGATGGAGGGTTCCGCCCACCAGTGGGAAGTCTGCTGTGAACCCCTCGAACCCCAGCAGGAAATCCGTGGCCTTGAGAATGGCCGTGCGTTGTCGGCCGCGGACGGGAGCCTCCAGCTTGGCCGCCTTCCCGTCGATGCGGCAGTTCGCGGGGCCCGTGAGGTAGGGCTGGTCCGTGGCGCCTACCTTGCAAAAGACATTCAGGTGGAACTGCAGGCGCGTGGGCCCCACCAGCAGGGGCGTGCCGCGCTCGAAGCCAACGGAGACCTTGTCCATGACCCAGGTGGTGCCCTTGTGGAGCAGAGGCAGATTCATGGCCAATCCATCGACCACAGGCCCGGTGGCCAGAGGCGTGAGCACCTGGCTGCTGAAGGAGACTGGGACGGATTCCAGGGTGATCAAGTCGCCAGTCAGGGCATGGCGCACCGGAGCCTCGATCTCCACCTTTACCGTGCCCTTCAGTTGGGGCGGGTTGGGGCCGAACACCACTTCGGCATTCTTCAGGGTGGCAATGAAGTGGCCTTCGGCCAGGGGCAGGTCACCGGGACTCAGGGAGCCTTGCAGGCCTGCAGGCGTGAAGGCCAGGGGTGCCACATCCAGACGGATGCCCGCCAGGGTCGCGTGGCCTTCCAGGTGGGAACCCTTGTCAGAGATCACGGCCTTCTTCAGCTCGTAGAGCCAGCCCTGCACCATGGCGTGGTGCCCGGCGGGGAAGTCGGCCTCCACCGTGCCTTCCGCCGCCGTGCCCTTCAGCACGAGGTTCTTGAACGTGATCTTGGTGGGGTGTCCCGGCGCAGGCATCTCCAGCAGGCCCGTGCCCTCGAATTTTTCCGCCGTGGCGTCCCCCGTGGGATCGACCTCCTTCACCGTAAAACCGCCCACCGTGAAGTGGTCCACCTTCATCTTGGGCTTGAGGATCGCGTCCACGATCTTGCCCGCGATGGGCTTCAAAATCTGGGCCGCCGGAGGCAAGGGCAGGGGCACCTGGGCATGAAGCGCGCCGGCACCCAGCAGGGCAAGGGCGGCAACGCCGCGACGCAGGGCATTGGATTGGGACATGGAGGCCATGGGACCCTCGGCTGGATGGGATGGTTTTTTCTTCGGCCGAGTTTGACAGGTGGAGCCGGAAAACAACAAGGCATCTCAAGTTGGTGTATTGATAGCGACGCATGCATCACGAATGCATCGCCGCGATGGCACGGCTTTCTGTTTCTATGGAATCCATGCAAAATCCCCGACCATTTTCCCGAACCCTGCTCGGACTGTTGGCCCTGCCCGGGCTGCTGCTGGCGGCCCCGCTACCCCAGGAATACTTGATCTTTGTGGGTACCTACACCCAGAAGGACAGCAAGGGCATCTACGCCTGGCGCTTCTCGCCGGACACGGGAATGGTCACGGCATTGGGCCTGGCCGCCGAAACGACCAACCCATCCTTCCTGGCCCTGCATCCCAGCGGGGCGTTCCTGTAGGCCGTGAACGAGGTCGGTGATTTTCAGGGCAGGAAGAGCGGCGCCGTGAGCGCCTTCGCCATCAACCATGCCACCGGGCGCTTGACGTTTCTGAATCAGGTGGCCACCCAGGGCGCCGATCCCTGTCACCTGTCCCTCGACAAAAAGGGAAGCAACCTCCTGGTGGCCAACTACACCGGCGGCAGCGTGGCCGTTCTGGCCATCGGGAATGACGGGTGACTGCGGCAAGCCACCGGCTTTGTTCAACACGCCAGAGCCGTGGTGGACTCTAAGCGCCAGGAGGGCCCCCACGCCCATGCCATCACCCTGTCGCCTGACGAGCGCTTCGCCTTCGTGGCGGAAGTTCCTCTACGGTTCCAACCGTGGGCACGACAGCATCGCCACCTTTGCCATCGGCCCCAAGGGCACGCTGACATTCATCGAGGCCGTGCCTTCCGGTGGCAAGACCCCGCGACATTTCGCCCTGGATCCCAGTGGCACTTTCCTGTTTGCCGCCAACCAGGGTTCCAATCAGGTGACCCTTTTCCGCGTGGATGCCACGACAGGAAAGCTCACTCCCACGGGGGAGGGCTTCAACGTGGCCTCCCCCGTGTGCGTGTGCTTTTTGGCCGTACCGCAGAAGTGACACCCGGCGAAGGCCTCATCCAGCAGGCCAACGGGCGTTTCATCCCCGAGGCATGTGACGCCTAAGGCCGGGACTCTCGAAGGCTCAGCCCTCCTTGCGGATCAGCTTGCCCAGGGCCTGCTTGCCAGAGTCCAACAGCTCCTGGACCCTCGCGTGGTTGATGTCAGCCACGATGATCTGGCCGACCTCCTGGGCCACTTCTGAGTAGAGCCCCTGGTCTCGCATCTTCCCCGCCTGATATTGGTTGTCTTCGGTGGGCGTGACGTAGTGGACGGAATCCACCTTGTACCGATGGACCAGGTAGAGATGGACCAGGGTCATCAATCGTTTCTTCCGGAGCAGTTCCGAGAAGGTGTTCTGATCCCGGATCGAGAGGATGCTCCGGCCCCGGCGGTCCCGGATGGGGGCGAAGATCAGGTTGGCGTGTTTCTCGCCACCCTTGCCGACCACGCTGAGCTCCAGCAATTCCGAACCGGCCCGGTGGGGCAGCAGGGTGACGCCCAGGCTCTCCTGGATGCCGTTGTGCTCTCGCCAGGTGGCCAGCCAGTCTTCCAGGACCTTCTTCGGGACTTCGGTCTGGATCAGGTGCTGATGCTGGGTCGAACCCTTGCCCATGGCCTTGGTCGTGGAGGTCCGGCCCGAGGAGGCGGCCAGGGCCGCATCCAGCCGGGGGCCGCCCACCAGGGTCTGGGGGGTCCGGTAGGGGGATTCCAGCAGGCGGAACTTCCGCTGGAGGTTGGCCAGGGCCAGCATGCCGTCCTGCTGCAAGGCCGTGGCGAAATCCTCGGCCGCCAGGCCGTCGATCTGATGGCCGCCGTAGGTGATGAAGTTGAACACAAAGCCCATCTTCCCCAGCTCCTCCGGGAAGCGGCGCATGTCGTCCTCGCTCATGCCCGTCGAGTCCCAGCTGAAGGAGGGCGACAGGTTGTAGGCGAGCATTTTGTCCGGGAAGGCTGCGTGGATGGCGTCTGCGAAAATCTTGGCGTCCGCGAGGTCCGCCGTCTTCGTTTCCATCCAGAGGATGTCCGCGAAGGGTGCGGCCGCCAGGGATTTGGCGATGGCGTAGGGGATGCCACCGCGGACCTGGTAGTAGCCCTCGGCGGTCCTCGCCAGCTCGCAATCCCAGGGCACATGGAGACCGAGCTCCGTGGCCCGCTCGTGGGCCGCCCAGAAGGAGGCGGTCTGGGCGAACGTCTTCCAGGCCTCCAGGGAAAGGGAGAACGATTCGCCCTCCGAGATCCGGAATTCGAGCAACTCGGCCACGGCATCCCCGTAGGTTTCCAGGCCGGCCTCTGTCTCCCAGATATCCATGAACTGGGCTTCGACCTTGTCGAACATGGCGTCGAGGTGAACGTACGAACCTGCCAGCCAGGCGGCGGCCTCGGTGGCGACCAGGCTGCTAAGGGACGTCCGGTCCAGCCAGGCGTCCGCCGCGGCGTACTGGGAGGCGGGGATCGCGTAGAGCAGGTGCCCGTTCAGGTCAGACACCCCCAGGGCGTGGAACCGGCGATGGAGGGCGAGGACACAGGACTTGTAGGACGGGATGGCGAGGTTGGTCGCCCCGAGGATGAAGGGCTGGTCCCGCTCATCGTTCCGGCTTTCCAGGAGATTCGCCGCCTCGGCGTCCGTGCGAGCGACGATGAGGCCTGGGACCCGCATGACATCAAGCTGGAAGCGGGCCGCATTCAGCCGCTTGATTTGTTCGTCGGAGGGCACGAGAACCTTGCCGCCCTGATGGCCACATTTTTTGGTGCCCGGGCGCTGATCCTCGATGTGGTAGCCGGGGATGCCGGCCTCCACGAAGCGCCGCACGAGGTTGCGGACATGGGGATCCCCGCCGTGGCCCGTGTCTGCATCGGCGATGATGAAGGGACGGAAGTCGACCTCGGGAGTGGCGGCCAGCTGCGCAGGGGACATGCGGGCGCGAAGGAAACGCTGATTGCGGTCCGCCGTGAGGAGGGCACGCACCAGTCCCGAAGCCTCGTCGGGCACCTGGGAGAGGGGATAGCTGGCCAGATCCGGCCCCGGGTCCTCGCTCACAGAGCCCTTCGCCGACGTGGCCCAGCCCCCCAGGTAGATCCCTTCGATCCCCTTCCGTTTCATGGTCACGGCCTGGCCTGGTGAATAGGGTCCGAAGGTGGTGATGGATTTTCGTGCCGAGAACAGTTCCCGCAGCCGGGTGTGGAAGGCCTCCGCCGCTTCCCTGGCGACGGTGTAGTCCTGGGCGATGAGGCCCTGCTGTTCGACCACCTGTCGCGCGGTGTAGGCCCGGCGGATCCCGGCGAACCGTGGGCTGTCGAAGTATTCCTGGGTGGCCTGGAGGTCGTTTTTGAAGGCATTCATGGCTGGCTCCTTTGCGGTTCAGGATTTGACGATGGCTTCGGGGTGGATTCCTGCCGATCCTAACTGCAGTGCGGTCCCAGAGAAGCCTCTTTTCTCTGTCTGACCGAAGGTAAGTTGTCGCCCTTCATGGAGGCTGGGGTCGAGGTCCTTTGCCTTAACCTGGAGGCATGCATGCCGACCCTGTCCATCTCGAAGGCCGAATCCTCTTCCTGACCGAGGATCCAGAGCGGATCCGCCGTCAGCTTGCGGGCGAGGATCTCAACCTGGAAGACGCGGGCCCCCTGCGGGATCAGATCAGCACGGACGAGATCACGCCCGCCTTCATCTGCTACCACTTCGACGAGAAGCTGGGCGACTTCCCCTATTTGGGTCTGAAGTGTGGAGAGTCTTTTCCCTTCAAAGAGGGCTTGGTCCGTGCCGGGGGTTTCAGCGTCAGCGTGGCGGGGAAGCGCCGGGGCAAGGGCAGCAGCCGCGAGGCCAGCCCCTACGCCGAACAATGCGCGGGCCTCCGTCTGGTGATCGCCGAGAGTTTCGAGCGCATCTACCGCCAGAACGCCCAGAATCTGGGCCTGCTCACCAGCATCGATTTCGGACTCATCCCCCGCATCCGGAGCGGCGAGGCCATTCCCTTGGCCGAGTTCACGGTGGGGCTGGATACGGTCACGGCTGAGATCGTGCGCCGTGGCGGACTCTTCGCGTACAATGCCGCGCGTCTGACCGGCGAGGTGGTGCCGGCACTCCCGGCGCATGCGCCGCGCCCCATGACCTATGCGGAAAAGCTGCTGGCCCGCCACACGGTCGTGGATGCCGCGAACGGGCAGGTGGGGCTGGCGGTGGTGAAACCCGGCGATGGCCTTTTCGTGCAAGCGGACTGGCGCTTCAGCCATGAGTACGTGACGCCCATGGCCGCGCGCTTCCTGGAGCAGGCACTGGGGCCGGAGGCCATCCTGCGTGAGCCCGCCCGTATCCTCGCCTTCCGGGACCACCTCACCTTCCTCCACCACAGCATGAAGGCCGAGCACCGCGAGATGGGCCTGCTGACCGTGGCCGAGCGGCTGAAGCCCGCCCAGGAAGCCTTTTGCGCCAAGCACGGCATCCGTCTGCACGGCGAGCTCCCGGATGGTTCCGGCAGCGAAGGCATCTGCCATTCGATCATGACCGAGCGCTATGCCTGCCCCGGCCAGGTGGTGGTGGGCACGGATTCGCACACGCCTCATGCGGGCGCCCTGGGTTGCCTCGCCTTTGGCGTGGGCACCACGGACATCGCCTGCGCCTGGGTGACGGGGGATGTGCGCGTGACCGTGCCACCCACCCTGCGCGTGTGCCTGCAGGGGCGGCTGCGGACGGGCGTCTCGGCCAAGGACATCGTGCTGCGTCTGCTGGCCCAGCCCCTCATCAAGGATGGGGGTGCCATCGGCCATGTGATCGAGTACACAGGGGAAGGGTTGCTGGATCTCGATACGGACGAGCGGGCCACCCTCACCAACATGGCGGCTGAAATCGGCGGCTTCACGGGGCTCATCGCGCCCGACGGCGAAACGGTGCGCTTCATCCAGGAACGCCGGGGCGTGGAACTGACCTTGGAACCTTGGATGCGCGGCGACGACGGTGCCGAATACGCCCATTCGGTGGAAGTGGACTGCTCGGCCCTCGGCCCCATGCTGGCCCGCCCCGGGGATCCCGGGAACGGCGTGGCCCTGGCCGATCTGGCCGAGGCCGTGCCCATCCACATCGCCTACCTGGGCAGCTGTACCGGGGGCAAGCGGGAGGATTTGCGCCGGGCCTACGAGGTGATCCGAGTGGCCGCCGCAGCAGGTCGCCGGGTGCCGGAGGGTCTGCAGTTCTTCGTGCAGTGCGGCAGCGAAGATGTGCGCCAATACGCCGCTCAGCAGGGCTGGCTGGCGGCCTTCGAGGCCGTGGGAGCCACCGTGCTGGGCAGTTCCTGTGGCGCGTGCATCAACGCCGGACCCGGCGTCTCCACCCGACCCGACCAGGTGACCATCAGCGCCATCAACCGCAACTTCCCGGGCCGCAGCGGGCCGGGCCAGATGTGGCTGGCCAGTCCTGCCACCGTGGCCGCCAGCGCCCTGGCAGGGCGCATCGTGGGGGCTTGAGGGCGGATGGTCGCAAGCCCGATCCGCCAGTCAGCGGCTAAGGTGAATGGGATGGGGCTCTGTGAACGGGCCTGCGGACCAGGCCACATCTTTCGGAGCACACACCCTTCATGCGATCCCTCAGCCTCTGCACCCTGCTTCTTTCGTCGGGATGGATCTTCGCCGGGAGCCCTGAACCGGTATTGGAATCGGCAGCTTCGGCCACGACTCAAGTGCCGATGGGTTCCCCATCCGACCCCGATCGCTTCGGACACCTGCCCAAGCTGGTGCTGGACGATGCCGTCCATGTCATTACCGCTCCAGGTCGGTGGGACGGGTCTGACTGGTTGACGGCTGGTGTCAGCGTGACAGCGGTCTTGGGGGCTGGCTTCCTGTTGGACCACTCCGCTGAGAGGTTCATGGCGAACCATGCCACGCCCTCCTGGGACCGGACCGCCAAGGGGATTCAGAACCTGGGCGGCGGACCCAGCATCCTCCTCGCGGGCGGCACCTACCTGGTGGGTGTGGCCTTCAAGGAGCCCGAGGTGCGCGCCACGGGCGTCGATGCCTTGGTGACCATGGGCGTGGCCCAGTTGCTGCTGACCCTTCCCCTGAAGGCGGCCGTGGGCCGCTCCAGGCCCTCCGCGGATCTGGGCACCCACGATTTTCATGCCTTCGGCGGCGGGCCATCCTTCCCGTCCGGCCACACCACCCAGGCCTTCGCCCTGGCCTCCGTCATCGCGGAACACGCGGACCGGCCTTGGGTCTCCTGTCTCTCCTATGGGCTGGCGGGCCTCGTGGGCGCCTCCCGCATGGAGCAGCGCCAACACTTCCTGTCCGACGTGGTGGCCGCTGGCCTCATCGGCACCTTCGTGGGAAAGACCGTGGTCCGCTACAACCAGTCACTGCGGAACCAGTCGAACACCAAGGTCTCCCTGTCCTTCGCACCCAGCCTGCAGCCCGGCGGCTACGGCGTCAGCGTGGCCATGCAATTCTGACGGTCGCCCACAGAAAGGCCAGGAAGGTGCCCGTCGCGCCGAGGCTGAACACGAGCACCGCACCCGCCGCGCAGTCCTTGGCCACCTTGATGGCGGGATGGATCTCGGGGTGCAGGTGGTCGATGGTCTGCTCCAGGGCCGTGTTCATGAGCTCGGCCCCCAGGACCAGCCCGCAGTTCATGAGGAGCAGCGCCCACCAGATGGCCGCGGGCCGGAGCACCAGCAGGATGGCCACCACCCCGGAAGCCATCACGCACTGGGTGCGGAAGCTGGCCTCCTGCCGCCAGGCGGAGCGAATGCCTTGCAGGCTGTAGGAAAGGCGCTGGTGGAAGGGCTGGTTCTTCATGCGGACCTTGGGGGAAGCTTCATTGTGCCATCGGACCCATCCAGGCTTGGTGTTCACCTTCATTGGGAATCTGTGTGAATCTGTGAAATCTGTGGACCCCCGCTTTTCATGGAACGCCGCCATGCCCGATCCTGTCCTCGCCGCCCGCTATCGCGCCCTTCTCTTGGCGGGCCTCGCGCGCGAAAGCGCGCCAACTCTGGATCGAAGAGCCAGAGTGGTGGTGGTGGATACGACCCGGCAGCGGCTTGGAATCCTGGAGGATGGCCGGCTGGTCTTCGAGGCGGTGGTATCCACGGCCCTGAACGGCCTCGGCTGCGAGGAAAACTCTTACAAGACGCCCACGGGTTGGCTCCGCATCCACGCCCGCATCGGCGCGGGAGCCGAACCCGGCTCCGTGTTCCGTAGCCGCGTGGCCACGGGGGATGTGTGGCGCGGTGAGACCCGCGAGGAGGACCTGATCCTCACCCGGGTGCTCACCCTGGATGGCCTTGAGGAGGGCTGGAATCGCGGGGCAGGGCGGGATTCCCTGGCGCGTTTCATTTACCTGCATGGCACCAACCAGGAATCGTTGCTGGGCACACCGGTCTCCCACGGTTGTGTGCGCCTGGGCAATGCAGAGGTGATGGAGCTGTTCGACCAGGTGGCGGAAGGCGATCCCGTGCTGATTGCAGAGGAAATCGACTGCCCATCGGATGCAGACGTGGGAGGCGGGCTTGGCCTGCCTCCCACGTGGGGGCCAGAGGGGACGCAGAGGCTGCGCAACGAACCCCTAAGGC
Source organism: Acidobacteriota bacterium (assembly GCA_043775845.1). Classification (GTDB taxonomy): domain Bacteria; phylum Acidobacteriota; class Holophagae; order Holophagales; family Holophagaceae; genus Geothrix. The sequence goes on along the minus strand of JAYVRY010000198.1, from coordinate 3,505 downwards.
ATGAGTACGAAAACTCATGCGCAGCCGGGCGGTCCCCCTTGAGTGGATTGGGTCGTCTGCATTTCGCCGGTGTCGCGGGCAGTGGCATGAGCGCCCTGGCCCAGTTCGTGGCCATGAAGGGCGGCCGGGCCAGCGGCAGCGACCGCAGCTTCGACCGGGGTCAGCGGCCCGAGGCCCGGGCTCAGTTGGAGGCCCTGGGTGTCGCTCTCCATCCGCAGGACGGCTCGGGGCTCGAAGGCGACTGCGCGGCCCTGGTGGTGTCCACGGCGGTGGAAGACGAGGTGCCCGATATGGCGGCGGCCCGGCGCCTGGGCGTGCCTGTTCTGCATCGCTCCGAGTTGCTGGCTTACCTCGTGGCCAAGTATCGGACCGTGGCGGTGACGGGCACCAGCGGCAAATCCACCACCGTGGCCATGGTGTTTGAGATCCTGCGGGGCGCGGGCCGCGACCCTTCAGTCATCACGGGCGGCGAATTGGTGGCCCTGCAGCGAGAGGGTTGCTGGGGCAATGCCTGGGCGGGTTCCTCCGACCTGCTGGTCATCGAGGCCGATGAAAGCGATGGCACCGTAGTGCGCTACCACCCGGCCCTGGGCGTGCTGCTCAACCTCCAGCGGGATCACAAGGAGATGGAAGCGGTGGCAGAGATGTTCCGCGTCTTCAAAGCCCAGGTGCGGGAAACCCTGGTGGTGGGAGAGGCTGAGAACCTGAGAGAATTCGCTGAAGGCGCCACCGTGTTCGGTTTTGGGGAGGGGGTAGGGCTGCAGGCAGAAGCGCTTTCCCTTGGCGCGGAAGGCTCCGCTTTCCGCGTAGGGGGCACAGAATATCGAATTCCAGTGCCTGGCCGGCACAACGTGGAGAATGCCCTGGCGGCCATCGCCGCTTGCTCGGCCCTGGGTGTGGCGCTGGCGGACATGGTCGAGCCCCTGGCGGCCTTTCATGGCGTGGCCCGCCGCTTCCAGGTGCTGGGCAGCAGGCGGGGCATCACGGTGGTCGATGACTTCGGCCACAACCCCGCCAAGGTGGCCGCCTCCATCCGGGCCGCCCACCTCCGGGTGCGAGACGCGGGTGGCCGCGTGTTGGCGGTGTTCCAGCCCCATGGCTTCGGCCCCCTGAAATTCCTCCGGGCCGATTTCGTGGAGGCCTTCGTCACCGAGCTGGGGCCACAGGATCGGCTGTGGTTCCTGGATGTCTTTTACACGGGCGGCACCGCGGCCAAAGACATCTGTTCGGCCGATGTCATCGCCGACATCGCCGCTCGGGGCACCGCGGCCGAGGTGGCGCCTTCGCGGGAGTGGCTGGTGGAACGACTCGCCGCTGAGGCGAAGGCAGGGGACCTCATCCTCCTCATGGGGGCACGGGATCCCTCGCTCACAGAGTTGGCCAAGGCCATTCTGGAAGCGCTGTTGGTGTGACCCGGGTGGCAACTTCGGCCTCAAACGGAATAAATTGGCCACAGAGAACGCAAAGGACACAAAGGAAAAACAACCTGAGGCACCTGTGGTTTCAACCATGGCGCTCGCGGTAGCCTTTTGGGCATGGAACCCACGACTCTCCGCGCCGTCATGGCCGCCCTCCGTCACCCGGAGCGCGGCTGCCCCTGGGATCTGAAGCAGGACCACCAGACCTTGGCCAAGTACCTGCGCGAGGAGGCTGCCGAGGTGTTGGAAGCCCTGGCGGCCCACCGGCCTTTCGACGAGGCCCGTGAGGCACACCTCTGCGAAGAGCTGGGGGATCTTTGGCTGCAGATCGCCTTTCACGCGCAGTTGGCGGAGGAGCGCGGCTCCTGGGATATCCACGATGTGGACCAGAGCGTGGTGGACAAGCTGGTGCGGCGGCATCCCCATGTGTTCGCAGAGGTGGCCGTGGAGGGCGCCGAGGGCGTGCTCACCAATTGGGCCGCCATCAAACGCGAGGAGAAGGGCCTGCACGATAATCATCAGCCTCGCCTGCTGGAGGGCATTCCGGCCACGCTTTCGCCCATGGATGAAGCCCTGGAAATCGGCCACCGCTGTGCCAAGGTGGGCTTCGAATGGCCGGATCTCGAAGGCGTCCTCGATAAGGTGAAGGAGGAGGTGGCTGAGCTGCAGGCGGAATCCGATCCCGTGCGCGTGGAAGAGGAGTTCGGCGATGTGCTGTTCAGTCTCATGCAATGGGCCCGCAAGAAGGGCGTGGATCCTGACGTCGCGCTGCGCCGTCAGATGGCGCGCTTCCGCGCGCGCTTCGAGCATGTGGAAGATGATGCTCGTGCTGCGGGTGGCTGGGAGCATCGCAACCTGGAGCAGATGGAAGCTGCCTGGCAGGCGGCGAAGAAGAAGGTGCAACCATGATGGGCCTTTGGTTCGTCCTGCGGAATGGGCCGCCGCCCCCGCCAGCCGTCTTCCTGCTGGTGCCCCTGATCTTTCTGGGGGTCTCCTGGCTCACCAATCGGCTCATGGGCATCCCAGCCCTCTACCGGGCCTTTCCCGCTGACAAGGATGATCCCATTGAGGAGAACCTGGGTTGGAACCAGGTGGAATTCGGTGCACTGCGAGGCCACTCCCCCATGTCCATCACGTTCGGGAAACGCTGCCTGCACCTCAAGCAGCCGTTTCCCTTCCAGCTGCCCTGGTGGCAAGGACCGGCCTCCGTACCATGGGCCGAGGTGCGCCTGGAAAAGGAGGCCAGCAGCGCATGGTGGGCCTTCCTCAGCGCGGCGGAATTCCGGCTTGGGCCTGAGGGACGCAGGATCCGGTTGCGGGGCAAGGTCGCCCGGAAACTGCAGGCGCGACTGCAGCACCAGCCTGGCGTGGCACCGAGCCCCACGCCTCCCATGGGACCAGGGGCCATACGGCCTCGCTGAGGTTCGGGACGATTCTGCCGCCGAAGCCAAGCGCCATGCTCAGGTCATTCCTGTCCAAGTGCCCACGCCGACTCCCTGGGGGCTCGCGGGGGTGTCTACTTCCCCTTGTTCCCACCCCGCTGGTGGGCGATGGCGGTGCGGGCGGGGCGGATGCCTTGTCGTTCTGTGAGGCGCTCCTGGGGGCTGGCTTCCGTGGACTTGGCCCCTTGGATGGGTCCCTTCTTGGTGACGCCGACTGCCGCGATGGCCTTAAGGAGTGCGGGAGGGATGATGGGTTTGGCCATGCCTCATTCTAATGTGCCCCGCAAAACGCGTGTCATGGCCTGGGTAGACGGCTGGGCGCAAGGCACTCTTGGAGTCTCAGTTATCACCCTTGTCCGGGCGGGCCAGGGTCTGCTTCGCGAGGATCTGCGTATCGGCCAAGGTGCTGCTGCCCATATCGAATTTCTTGAAGTCGCTGAAGCGGATCTCGACATCCATGGCCCCTCTCATGATGAGGAAGCGGCCCGAACCCATGATGGAAATCCGGGAAGGCATGGACACCTCTCCTTGCACCCGAACGGTCTCGAAGGTGAAGCGGGTTCCCGCATCGATGGTGCCCAGCAGGCCCAGGCCCAGTTTCACGGGCTCTGTCAGCTTCCCTTCGAAACGAACCAACTCTCGGGT
>JAYVRY010000197.1:0-4947 GCA_043775845.1 Acidobacteriota bacterium | reverse complement strand
CGCCAAGAAGGCCGCTCCCAAGAAGGCTGTGAAGAAGGCCGCGCCGAAGAAGGCCGCCGCCAAGAAGGCCGCCCCCAAGAAGGCCGTGAAGAAGGCCGTGAAGAAGGCCGCTCCCAAGAAGGCCGTGAAGAAGGCCGCGCCGAAGAAGAAGGTTGCCGCCAAGAAGCCGGCCGCCAAGAAGGTTGTGAAGAAGGCTGTGAAGAAGGCCGCGCCGAAGAAGGCCGCCGCCAAGAAGCCGGCTGCCAAGAAGGTCGTGAAGAAGGCCACCAAGAAGTAGGCCCGTCCGCGTCCTACAACCTGGCTAATATCAGAGAGGCGCGCTGGCGCGCCTCTCTGAGCCGGGTGACTCCATGAACATCATCGACCGCGTTTCCGCCCTTGAAGTGCTGGACAGCCGTGGGAACCCCACTGTGCTGGCACGGGTGCAACTTTCCGATGGGACGATCGGCCAGGCCATCGTTCCTTCAGGCGCCTCGACGGGAAGCCGTGAGGCGCTCGAGCGTCGTGACGGCGACAAGAAGCGCTACCTCGGCAAGGGCGTGCTGGGCGCCGTGGACGCCATCAACGTGGAACTGTCGGCCGCGCTGCAGGGCATGGATCCCTTCCAGCAGGCTGAGCTTGATGAGCTGATGTGCGACCTGGACGGGACCGAGAACAAGGGCCGTTTGGGTGCCAATGCCATCCTCGGCGTGTCCATGGCCATGGCGGATGCCGGAGCCAAGGCATCCAAGATGCCGCTCTATCGCTATCTTGGCGGGGCCACGGCCCGCCTGCTCCCCGTGCCCATGATGAACATCCTCAATGGCGGGGCCCATGCCGACAACAACGTGGACATCCAGGAATTCATGGTACTGCCCGTGGGAGCGCCGTCCTTCCGGGAGGCCCTCCGCTGGGGTGCCGAGGTCTACCACTGCCTGAAGGGCGTCCTGAAGGCCCGCAAGCTGGCTACTGGCGTGGGCGACGAAGGCGGTTTCGCCCCGAACCTGGCCTCCAATGAGGAAGCGCTCGAGCTGATCGGCGAAGCCACCAAGAAAGCCGGCTTCAAGCTTGGCAAGGACATGTTCCTGGGCCTGGATTGTGCTGCCAGCGAATTCCACGATGGCAAGGGCTACACGCTGGATGGCGGGAAGAAGACCCCTACCCAGCTGGTGGAGTACTACCAGGGCCTGGTGTCCAGGCACCCGGTTATCTCCATCGAGGATGGCTTCGCCGAGGGCGACTGGAAGGGCTGGAAGGCGCAGACGGTGGCCATGGCGGCCAAGACCCAGCTGGTGGGTGACGACCTCTTCGTGACCAACCCCGCCATCCTGGCCAAGGGCATTCAGGAGGGCGTGGCCAACGCCATTCTCATCAAGCTGAACCAGATCGGAACGGTTACGGAGACCCTTCGGGCCGTGGACATGGCCCACAAGGCTGGTTACCGGGCCATCATCAGCCACCGCAGCGGCGAGACCGAGGACAGCTTCATCGCTGACCTGGCCGTGGCCACCGGGGCCGGCCAGATCAAGACCGGTGCCCCCTGCCGCACCGACCGGGTCGCCAAGTACAACCGCCTGCTCCAGATTGAATGGGAGCTGGGCGCCGCAGCCCGCTATGCGGGCCGTGAGGCCTTTGGATCCTGCCTAGCCTAGGGAGACCTACCTGTGAACGCCAACTGGCTCCTGAAGTCCTCCACGCTGTGGAGTGTCCTGGGAGCCTCGGGGTTCCTGTCCCTGCTGGCCATCCTCTTTTCCCAAGGGGGATTGCCTGAGCTGCGCAAGCGGGAGGCCGAGCTGCAGACGGCCCGGGCCCGCCTGGTCGAGCTGAACCGTCGCAACCGCGAGTTGATGGAGGAAGTCCATCGGCTCGCGGCCAAGGACCCTGAGCTGATGGAGGCGCTGGCCCGCCGCCAGGGCTATGCCCGCAAGGGTGAAACGGTCTACACCTTCCGTAACGGCCGGGAGCGGTAGCTTGGAACTGCATCTGGCCGCGGCCTCCGGCAACGTCTTCGGCTACCTCTGGGCGGAAGAGGCTAAAGATTGCTCTGGGGAGGATTATGCAAAAATCCTTTGCCCAAGGGGTCACGGCTTCGGTTTAGATGGCCTTTTTTTGATGCAAAGGCCCGGAACCGGCCCCTGGGTGTTGGAGCACTGGGATACGGATGGGTCCAAATCCTTTTGTTCCAATGGTAGCAGGGCCGCCCTGGCCATCTCTGGTGCCCCTTCGGAGTCCCTCATCACGGTGATCTCGAGTGGCGAGGAGATTTTGCTTCGTCGCACCGTGACAGAGATCGGCATACGCATGCCGCAAGGCGACGGTTTCGGTTTGCGTGGTGTTCCCATGCCGACGGAGCTGCCCGCAGGCTTCGGTTGGATCGGCAATCCGCAGCTCGTGGTGCGCGTGCCGTCCGTGGCCGCGGTGGACCTGCCGACTTTCGCGCCGCCGCTGCGTCACCATGTCGCGCTGAAGGGCGGCACCAACATGAACGTGGTCGAAGTGCATCAACCTGGCGAGGCGAGTATCCGATCCTGGGAGCGGGGCGTCGAAGGAGAGACACTCTGCTGCGGAACGGGCTGCGCGGTCGCGGCGGCCTGGTTGGCGAAGACGGAAGGCATCTCGGAGTGGCGCTTCCACACCGCCAGCGGAGAGACGGTGCGCGTGGAACTCACGCTGGAAGAAAGCGGGGCATGGCAGAACCTCTGGCTCTCCGGCCCGGTCCGCCGACTGGGTGTGGTGCGGCCCGATCCTTCTCTGTTGCTTCGCTTGCAGCAGTGATGAGACCGGCTCTTCGCCGTGGAACCCAACCTGCTAGACTGGTGTGTTCCACACTCTAGGGGATGCCGAGATGGTCGCTTCCACCAGCACCTGCGCGATGAAGAGGGCCGTCTGATGCGAGCCCGGGTGGTGGCATTGGCGAATCAAAAGGGTGGCGTGGGGAAGACCACCACGGCCATCAACCTCGCCGCGTCCCTCGCGATGATGGAGAAGATGGTGCTTCTGGTGGATTTCGATCCCCAGGGACACAGCACCACGGGTCTGGGTTTTCCCAAGCCCGACCATCGCGCCGGTTCCTACGCGCTGATGAAGGGCGCGCCTGCCGAGGCGCTGCTGCTCAGCACAGAAGTGCCGATGATGCAGGTCATCCCCGCCGGCAAGGATCTCGCCCAGTTGGAATTCGAGCTCTTCGAAATGCCCCAGCTCCAGGTGCTCAAACAAGGCCTTGCCCCGCTGATGGACAAGTTCGATTACATCCTCATCGATCCGCCCCCGAGCCTCGGCATGATCACCCTCAACGCGCTCACGGCGGCGGATGAAGTCATCGTGCCTATGCCCTGCGAGTTTTTCGCGCTGGACGGACTGGCAGAGTTGACCGAGACGCTCCGTCGCATCCAGTCGGGTCCGAACCCGCACCTGCAGCTGGGCGGCATCCTGCTCACCATGGCCGAGGAGCGCACCAACCTCGGTGCCGCCGTGGCCAACGAAGTGCGGCACGCTTTCCCGGGCAAAGTTTTTCAGACCATGATTCCGCGCAACATCCGCTTGGCCGAGGCCCCCAGTCATGGGAAGCCGGTGGCCTTCTACGACCTGCGCTCCAAGGGCGCCCAGGCCTACCTTAGCCTTGCGAAGGAGTGGCTTGGATTGGAGATCCTCGCGAGGAGGGAAGCCTGATGACCCAGTTGAAGCGTCCGGCCCTGGGCCGCAGTCTCACGTCGCTCATGAGCCAGATGGCGCCCGAGGATGCCAACCAGCGGGAGCTGCCGTTGGGCAGCATGGTGCCCAACCGGGCCCAGCCCCGCACCCACTTCGATGAAGCCGCGCTGGCGGAACTAGCGGAAAGCCTCAAGCAGCACGGCATGGTCCAGCCCATCGTGGTCCGCAAGGTGGGCGACCAGTTTGAGATCATCGCCGGCGAGCGCCGCTGGCGGGCCGCTCGTAAGGCTGGCCTGGCCATGGTGCCGGTGGTCATCAAGGAGGTTCCTGATGACCGTCTGCTGGAGATCGCCCTTGTCGAGAACATCCAGCGCCAGGAACTGAATCCCATCGAGGAGGCTACGGCCTACTGGCAGCTGGGTGAGCATCTGCGTTTGACGCAGGAGCAGGTCGCTGACCGCGTCGGGAAGTCTCGACCCCAGGTCGCCAACACCTTGCGCCTGCTCCGTTTGCCTGCCGAACTGAAGGCCGACGTGGCCCATGGACGCCTCAGCACGGGCCACGCCAAGGTGCTGCTGGGCGTGCCCGATCCCCGCTTGCAGGAACAGTTGGCTTTTGAAGTGGTCGACCAGCAGCTCAGTGTGCGGGCCCTAGAAGCCCGGATCCAGAAGCTCCAGAAGCAGGTGAAGGCCAAGGGCAAGAGGAAGCATCCCCAGGAGCTCTTCATCAAGGCCGCTGCCGAGGAGCTGACGCAGTCCTGGGGCACCCGTATCGAAATCAAGGCCAAGGGCAAGACGGGCACGCTGGTCATGCACTACGGCAGCGAAGGGGAACTGGACCGCCTGTTCGAAGCCCTCAAGCACGGTCCGGCGAAGCGCCGCTAGGAACGTGTCTCAAGGATAGGAGTCTCCCATGTCGTCATGGTTCGTGAAGAAGCGCCAGCAGAAGACCGCCGTCGAGGAAAAGACCGTTCGTGTGCCCGAAGGCCTTTGGATCAAGTGCGAGGCCTGCAAGGAGTTGATCTACCGCAAGGAACTCGTCAACACGCACAATGTCTGTCCCAAGTGCGGCTACCACTTCCGCATCGGGGTGGGTGAGCGGCTGGAAAACCTTATGGATGAGGGCTGGACGGTGCTCTTCGGGAACCTCCGCAGCGCCGATCCCTTGGGCTTCGTGGCCATGAAGAGCTACAAGGACCAGTTGAAGAAACTGGATGAGGCCGGCCAGACCGTTGTAGCCGGCGGTCGAACAACTCGCGACGATCTCGGGCGTTTGCAGGCTCCCGCCGGGTGCCACGCGGCCTTCGCCGGGCGCCAG
>JAYVRY010000196.1:0-18406 GCA_043775845.1 Acidobacteriota bacterium | reverse complement strand
ATCTGGGCCATGACGGGCCTCCGTGGGTGGCCTGGGACCAGGGCGGGCGTGGGCCGCTGCCTAAGGGTCCTGGGTCGGAGTGGAATCTGAAGGAATGGGAAAGCTGGGGTCTAGACGAAGGTGGGCTTGACCTTGGGCGTCGTCGTCTTCTTCTTGGAAATGGAAGCGATGCGGGTGACGTTCAGCAGGTGCTTGTAGGTGAAGTTCTCGGAGATGGAATTGCCGCCCCAGCTGCCGCAGCCCAGGGTGTTGGTGAAGGCCAGACCGCCCTCGACGGAGCCGCCGGCCGTGGTGGCGCAGGGGGCGTTCACGATGACGCGCGACACGGGGAGCCGACTGCCAGCCTTGGCGATGTGTTCCTGGTTGTTGGAGTGGATGCCGGCGGTGTGGCCACTGCCTTCCAGCAGCAGGTTCTCCGTGGCGATCTGGATGGCTTCGTCGATGGTCTTGTAGCTGAAGGCCGCCAGCACGGGGCACATCTTTTCCTTGCAGATGATGTCCGCCGCGCCAATGCCCTTGGCTTCGAGCACGAGCACCTTGATGCCCTCGGGGATGCTGATGCCCGCCTTGGCGGCGATGAAGTTCACGGACTGGCCCACGGTATCGCGCGCCAGGTTGCCGTTTTCGAAGATGGCGTTCACCACCAACTCGCGCTCCTGGTCGGGCACGATGTAGGCGCCCTGGGCCACGAAGGCGGCCATGATTTCGGCGCGGTCATCCTCGTGGTAGATGAAGGACTGCTCGCCCGAGCAGATGATGCCGTTGTCGAACTTGCGGCCTGAGATGACCTTGAGGGCGGCTTCCAGGTAGTCGATTTCGCGGTCCAGGATGACCTGCACGTTGCCCGCGCCCACCCCGAAGGAGGGCTTGCCGGAGGAGTAGGCCGACTTGACCATGGCCATGCCGCCCGTGGCCACCACCACGTCGCAGGACTTCATGAGTTCCTGGGTCTTCGCGACGGAGGGCTCCTCGATGACCTGGACGAGGCCTTCGGGCACGTTGAACTTCTCCAGGGCCTTGTTGATGAGCTCCACCGTGAGGCCGGAGCACTTCTTGGCGCTTGGGTGGGGCGCGATGATGATGGCGTTCTTGGTCTTGAGGGCGAACATGATCTTGGACATGGGGGTGACCACGGGATTGGTCGAGGGGGTAATGCCCGCCACCACGCCGATGGCTTTGCCGATCTCGACCAGGTTGGTCTTTTCATCCACGCGCAGGATGCCCATGGACTTCTTGTCCTTCAGGTCGTGCCAGACGCCCGTGGACTTGCCGAGGCACTTGGCGATCTTGTCTTCGACCGTGCCCATGCCCGTTTCTTCGACGGCCAGCTTGGACAGCATTTCCGCGTTGTCATAGACCACCTGGGCGACGGTCTGCACGATCTGGTCCACCTGCTCCTGGGTGAAGTTCTTTTCAAAAATGGCTTGGGCCTTGCGCGCCTTGGCTACAACAGCTTTGATTTCCATGGACGTATCCTCCGATTGATGGCGTGGTTTAGAACAAGGATTGATAGATGTCGCGGATTTCGTCGCGCGTGAGCTCGACGTAGTTGTTTGCCAGGAGCCGCCCCTGCTTTTGCATGACGGTGTCCGCGAAGGTTTCAACCTCCCCGGGCTTCATGCCGTATGTGCTCAGCCTGTTTTTGGAAAGCAGCTTGCCGAAGAGCAGGTCCAACCGGTCATACACGCTGTCGGTGTCGGTGTGGAGAATTCCTGCCAGGAGCGCGTTCAGACCTGCGATGCAGCCTTCGGGCTGTTTGGCCTGGTAGCGTTTGAATACTGCGGTGAAGAACTGGTAGTTGGCCTCGCCGTGAGCCACGTGGTAGGTGCCACCCAGGGGGTAGGAGAGGGCGTGCACGGCGCCCACGCCAGTGTTGCCGAAGGCGATGCCCGCAAAGTTGCTGGCCATGAGCATGTCTTCCAGGCGCTCGAAGCGGTAATCAGGGCCTTCTTCGATGATGCGCGCGAAGACGTCCAGAATCAACTCGATGGCCGCCTTGGCATAGAGCCGGGTGTAGGCGTTGGATTTCGGGGACACGTAGGATTCGACGGCATGGATGAAGGCGTCGATGGCGCTGTAGACGTAGAACTTGAAGGGGAGGCCCTTGAGTAGTTCCGGAATGAGCACGGCGTCATCGGCCAGGATGGCGTCGTCGGCCAGGCCCATCTTGGTGTGCTTGGAGGTGATCTCGGCGATGGAAAGGTTGGTGACTTCGCTGCCCGTGCCGCAGGTGGTGGGCACGATGACCAGCTGCTTGGCCTTCACGATGGGGATGGCGCGGTCGAAGGCCTGCACCACATCCTCGAGGCCTTCCAGGACGAAGAGCTTGGCGATGTCGATCACTGTGCCGCCGCCGATGGCCACCACGCGATCGAAGTGCAGGCCCTTCACGTCGCCCAGGATGCTGTTCATCATCACGTCCGAGGGCTCGCCCGCGCCGTAGTGCTCCTGCATGACGAAGTGGCAGCGCAGGTCCAGATCCTTCATGAAGGGCTCATGCAGGAACGCGTGGGTGATGACCAGGTCCCGCTCGGTCAGCTTGAATGCCTGAGCGAAGGCCGCGAAGGAATCGAAGCGGCTGAGCCGGGTTTTGAGAGAGAAGAGCTGCATGTCAGACTCCGGCCGTGCATGGGGTGGTGGCGAAGCGGCGGTCGAACTCCTCGTTCAGGCCGGCCCGGAAGTCGGGGTGGGCGATGGCGATGAGACTCTGGGCGCGCTGCCGAAGGGTGCGGCCCTTGAGGTGGGCGATGCCGTATTCGGTGACGATGTAGTCCACATCGTTGCGGCCGGTCGATACCGCCGCACCCTGGGCCAGGAAAGGCACGATGCGTGATACCTTGCCGCCGGCGGCGGTGGAGGGCAGGGCGATGATGGACTTGCCGCCCATGGCCATGCTGGCGCCGCGGACGAAATCCACCTGGCCGCCCACGCCGCTGAACTGACGGAGCCCGATGGATTCCGAACCCACCTGGCCCATGAGGTCCACTTCGATGCAGGAATTCAGCGAGACCATCTTGCTGTTCTGCATGATCACCGTGGGGTGGTTCACGTAGTCCACGGGGTAGAGCTTCACCTGGGGGTTGTGGTTCACGAAGTCGTAGAGTCGCTGACTGCCCATGAGGAAGGTGGAGACCAGCTCGCCCTTGTGGATGGACTTCCGGCTGCCGTTCACCACGCCCAGTTCCACCAGGTCGATGAGGCCGTCCGAGAACATTTCGGAGTGGATACCCAGATCCTTCTTGCCCTTGAGGAACATCAGGACGGCGTCGGGAATGGCGCCGATGCCCAGCTGCAGGGTGGAGCCGTCTTCAATGAGGGTGGCGCAGTATTCGCCCAGCCGCTTTTCCGTCTCGCCGATCTTGGGCAGGGGCAGTTCGGGGATGGGGTTCGAGGTTTCCACGATGTGGGTGAGCTTGGTGACGTGGATGAGGTTGTCGCCGCCGATGAAGGGCATGCGGTCGTTGGCCTCGGCGATGACCATCTTGGCCCGGTTGGCCGCGGGCTTGGTGTAGTCGCAGGACACACCGAAGCTGCAGAAGCCATCCGCATCGGGACGGGTCACCTGGATGACGGCCACATCCACGGGCAGCTGCTTCTTGAAGAGGCCGGGGAACTCATGGAAGTAGCAGGGCGTGTAGTCGCCCCGGCCTTCTTCCACGGCCTTGCGGTTGTTGGCGCCCAGGAAGATGCCGTTGAAGCGGAAGTGCTCTTCCATGCCCTCGCCGAGGTAGCCTCCATCGGCCAGGCAGAGCATGTGGACCATCTCCACGCCGAAGAGGCGATCCTTCTGGGCCACCATGGCCTTCAGGAGTTCCTGGGGGGCGCCGGCCGCATGGCCCACGACCACCCGATTGCCGCTCTTGATGAACTGGACAGCCTCACCTGCGGTGGTCAGCTTCGCGTTGTAGATGCTTTGCCAATCCATGACTTCTCCTCCTGTCCCCAGTGGGACAGCCTGCATTCAGCCGGGGCTCCTGCCGCGCGGCCGGTGGTGGGGGACCGGGGGACCGGCCTAGTTGGTCTCGCTGTCGTTAACCTTGGCGATCTTCTTGGCCAGGGCCTTCTTGGCTTCGATGTTCGACTGCCGGGCGATCATGATGCGCTGAGCCTGGGGCGAACCCGCGCCATGCATGGATTCCGTGCGGTAACCCACGGCGGCGGTGCCCAGGGTCATGTTCTCGATGAGGCGCAGCACGCGCATGCGGTTCTCGGTGCCCACACCCACGGCGCCCCGCATGTACTTTTTCACGTAGCGGCCGATCTTCTTGTCCTTGTAGTCCGCCTCGGAGGGCATGGTCACCATGGCGCCACCGGCGATGTCTTCGGCCAGGCGGGCGATCTCGTAGGGGAAGCGGGTGACGTTCTGCTTGCAGACATTGGCCAGCAGGTTGTCGATCTGGAAGTTGCCGGCCTGGGTGGGGCAGCCTTCCGCCGAGCAGGCGATGCCGCAGGCATAGAGGGTCTCGTTGAGATGGGTCATCTCGATGAGCTTGTCCTTGATGTGGGTGGCCTTCGCCGCGCCGTTGTAGTCGGCTGCCAGGGCGGCGGCGCCGATGAGCACATCGCCCACGCCGGATTTGCAGCCGCCGTAGGACTGGCGGTGGTAACCCGCGAAGCGTTCCACCATCATGCCGGCGAACTCGTACTCCTTGCACATGAACACCCGGTCCCAGGGCACGAACACATCCTCGAAGATGACCAGGGCCTCGTGGCCGCCGAACTCGGAGTTGCCCACATCGATGTCGGCGCCTTCTTCCATCTTGCGGGTGTCGCAGGACTGGCGGCCGTAGATCATGAAGATCCCCTCGGCATCCGAAGGCACGGCAAAGCACACGGCGTAGGCTTTGTCATCTTCCCGCATGGCCATGGTGGGCATGATCAGGTGCTCGTGGGAGTTCACCGCACCAGTCTGGTGAGCCTTGGCGCCGCGCACCACGATGCCATCCGCACGCTCTTCCACGATGTGGAGGTACATGTCCGGGTCTTCCTGTTTGGAAGGCGCCAGGGAGCGGTCGCCCTTGGGGTCGGTCATGGCGCCGTCCACCGTGAGGTCGTTCTCCTGGACGAACTTCATGTATTCCGTGAAGCGCTGGTGGTAGGTCGTGCCGCACTTCGCATCCATCTCAAAGGTGGTGGAGAAGATGGCGTTGAAGGCATCCATGCCCACACAGCGCTGAAAGCAGGAGCCCGTCTTCTGGCCCAGCAGCCGCTGCATTTTCACCTTCTTCAGCAGGTCTGCCGTGCTCTGGTGCAGGTGAGTAAAGCGATTCACGGTCTTGCCCGTGAGGTGCGACGTGGCGGTCATCAGATCCTTGTGCTCCTCCTGCTCAGCCAGCTCATAGGTCATGGCCAGCGAGTTCAAGGAAGGGCGGATCATCGGGTGGTCGACCGGATTCTCGACCAGCTCACCGAACAGGTAGACCTTCAAGTTCAGCTTGCGAAGGCTAGCGATGTATTGGTCTTTGTTCATGTCAGCACCATGGAAAAGGGCCGGATTTGTCAATGGAAGACGGGCAGAGCTCTCCTGACCGAATGGCACAAGCCACCGGTTTGTCTTCCATGCTTCTTCAACCCGGAGTTGTTGGATCGAGAAGGGAAACCGGTAAAACATTACCGATGAGCAAAGTATAAAAGCCGGGGGTGCCAACGCGTCAACGACTATTATCGGCACTGACGAGGGCAAAACCCTTCAAAATCGCATTATTTTTCATATACAGATATTGAAAACAAGCAGCTTGGCTTCAAAAAACCATAGATCACGAAGCGGGTTTTGATGGGGTTGGTTGTGTCCTAGGTCACCATAGATTACTGAATCATCGTGATTATTCACGTCGAAGTTACGGGCTTTCCATCGCCTCGTAGATGCGCATGAATGCTCGCGTGGCAGCGATTGGGCTGCGGCTGGAGGCGGCTACTCCGCCTTCATGGCAAAGGGTTTGAACCCGGCCTTCTTCAGCTTCTCGGCAGCCTTGTCCAGGGTGGCCCGATCGGCGGACTTGGTGAGGCGCACCTTCAGCTGGCCCTTTTCCTTCACGGTCGTGGTGGCAAAGCCCGCGGCCTTGGCCTTTTCGGCGGCCCTCTTGGCCTCGGCCGCGTCGGCGGTGGAGACCAGCTGCAGGGTCCAGGCCTCGGCGGTTTTCTCCGCCGTCTTCCCTTCGGGCTTAGCTTCTTCCTTGGGGGCGGTGGCATCCACCTTCTGGGTGGGCACCAGCTTGTCAGGGCCTTCGCCTTCGAAGAGTTTGAGCTGGTCCACCAGGGGTTCCGGCAGCTCCTTGAGTTCCTCTTCCATGCCCTTCTGCATGGGCCTGCGCAGGGCGGCGCTCTGCTTGCCCACCTGCACACCCAGGACGAAGGCCAGCGTCAGTAGGCCCACGCCCACGCCCGCCACCCAGAGAATGGATTGGCTGCCGATACTGATCTGATCGCGCTGGTTCACGCGGCACCTCCGCCTATCGCACGCTGTGCGTGCTCCGACGCGCTCCGCTTGCCGAGGCGGAGCCTCCCTGTGCCGCGCCCTTTAGGCTTCGGCTGCGCCAAAGTGGCACTTCGCTCCTGCTTCATGCTCATGATCGTTCCAGCCTAACGCTTTCCAGCAAGGCCGCGAACTGGCTCCCGCTGCTGGCGGGGGCGGTGACGAGAGTCTGATGGGCGGGTTCCAGCAGGGCCGTGGCCAACAGCTGACCGCCGGAGCCGCCGAATTCACCCCACTGGAGCTTGGGATGAATGGCCCTGGGCCAGGGCGCGTGGGCCTGCGCCAGCGATGCCTCGGTGGCATCCAGCCTGGTCAGACCATTGGACCCCCCGACGCGCCGATCCGGTGCCACCGGTCCCAGATCCGTTACGGCCTGGGCCAGGGCCAGGGCGCGGGCCTTCGACCGGTTCTCTGCGGCGGCACGGGATGAGATTCCCCGCAGGTGAGCGCGGGGCCGGACACCACGGGCTTCAGCGTGTTCGTGGGATTCCAGCAGGAAGGCCTGGGCGCCTTCACCGGGGAGAAAGCCCCGGCCGGAGCCGAGCTCGGGTTCGCCCCGGCGAGTCGTCATCCGAGCGCCCAGGCAAAGATCCAGCAGAAGGGGAAAGAGACCATCGGTGCCGATCACCAGGGCCACATCCGCCAACCCCCCGCGCAGCCAACGGGTGGCCTGTTCCAGGGCGGCGAAGGCCGCGTTCTCCCGGTCCACAAAGGTGGCGCTGGGGCCTTTCAGTCCGAAGGCCAGGGCCAGGTGCCCGCTGGCGGCATTGGCCACGCAGTTGGGGAACACGAGCGGCGAAGCGCCTTCAGGGCCGCGCACCAGGTAGGGCCGCATGAAGGCTTCGCTGGCCTCGCTGCCGCCGGTGAGGGTGCCCACGGCCACGGCGATGCGTTCGCCCCGCCCTGGTGCATCGGCTCTGGGATCGAGGCCCGCATCCTGGAAGGCCTGATGGGCCGCCACCCAGGCGAAGCGCGAGGGCCGGTCCAGGCGCCGCAGCTGCATGGGAGGAATGATGCCTGTCGGGCTGAACGACGTGCAGGCCGCGCCCCGCCCCCGCCCCAGCGTTTCCGGCAGCTCCGCGAAACAGGGCTTGCCCGAGGCGAGGCTGGCCCGTGCGGCCTCGATGCCATCGCCGCAGGGCAGCACCAGACCCAGGCCCGTGATGACGAGATCGGTGGGATGGCTCATGGAGTTTCGCCCTGGACGTAGATCAAAGGAAACAGCGCTGGTCGCGGAAGGGGCGGAAGAATCGCGGAAACCACGGAAAAGGGAAGTGGCAATGGTTCCGTATTCGCAGCCCGAAAGTTGGTGGCGGCCAGGTGACGGGGGCCCCGTCTTCTTTCGCGCCTTCCGTGGAATTCCGCGTCTTCCGCGACCAGCCGAACCTTGGGGGAGGTGATGCTCATACCCCACCCCACCGGGCCAGCAGCAGGCTCACATTGTTGCCGCCGAACGCGAAAGCGTTCACCAGCGCGGCGTGCAGGCGCCGCGCTTTGGCCTGCTTCGGCGTGCAATCCAGATCGCATGCAGGATCCGGATCCTCCAGCCTCAGAGTCGGGCTCACCACCTGATCACGCAGGGCCAGAATGGCGGCGGCGGCTCCGAAGGCGCCAGCGGCGCCCAGGGTGTGGCCGAACTGACTCTTGGTGCTGGTGACCGATACCGCATCGGCGGCCGCGCCCAGGGCCCGGCGGATGGCCAGGCATTCGGCGCCGTCATTGGCGGGTGTGGCTGTGCCGTGGGCGGATACCAAGTCGACCTTGGCAGCGTCCAAGCGACCCGTGCGCAGGGCCATGGTGAGGGCTCGGGCGGCGCCTTCGCCTTCGGGATGGGGCGCGGTGGGATGGTGGGCATCCATGCTGGCGCCGTAGCCCAGGACTTCGGCGAAGATGACGGCCCCGCGGGCGCGGGCACCATCGAGGGTCTCCAGCACCAGTTGCACGGCGCCTTCGCCCAGGTTCAGGCCCGCGCGGTCGCGGCTAAAGGGACGGCACTTCTGCCCATCCACGGCCTTGAGGCAGGAGAAGCCCGCATAGGTGGTGCGGCAAAGGCTTTCGGCGCCGCCGGCCACGGCCAGGTCCAGTTCACCCGCCATCAACCGTTCCCAGGCCTGGCCCACGGCCAGCAAGCTGGAGGAGCAGGCGTTCATGACGGTGCTGCGGGGGCCGGTGGCGCGCAGGTAGTGGGCCAGGGCATCGGTGACGGTGCTGGGGCTTTGGTAGGCGGGCTCCACGGCCCGGCCCCGGCGTCCGGCCAGGCGTTCTTCCAGATAGGCTTCAGCCACGGGCAGGCCGCTGGTGCCCGCGCCTTGGAAGACGCCGATGCGGCTGGGATCGCCGATGAAACGGTAGCCATCCAGCGCTTCCTCCAGCGCCTTCAGGGCCATGACTTCGCAAAGGGTCTGGTGCCGCGCGGGCGCCATGGCCACCTGACCGGCTACCTGGGCGGGTTCGAGGGGAATGCTGAGTCGGGTGAGCGGCCCCAGGCCATCGCGGCCTTCGAGCATGGCGGACCAGGTGCCTTCCCGGTCCAGGGCCAGAGAGGACACGATACCCAGGCCGGTCACGACGACTCGGTTCATAGACGCTTCACCAGCAGGGTGGCGGTGCAGAGGTCGCGGCCTTCGCAGCTCACCGTGCCTTTGATTTTCATGAGCCCCGCGAAGGCGCCCTCGGCCAGGACTTCCAGCCGCAGGCGGTCGCCGGGCAGGGCGGGGGCCTTGAAGCGGGCATCCTGCACCCCGGCCAGGAAGATGGCGGCGCCATGCAGGGATTCGGCCTCCAGGAAGCCGCCAGTCTGGGCGAGCATTTCCAGAAGGAGCACACCGGGCACCAGGGGGCGACCTTCGAAGTGGCCCTGGAGGTAAGGCTCGCCGTTGGTGACCAGCTTTTCGGCCACCACGCGCAGGCCCGGCTCCCGCTCGAGGACCCGGTCCACCAGCAGGAAGGGATAGCGGTGCGGCAGGTGGGCCGGAATGTCCATGATTCCGGCCTAGGCCTTGGCGTGCTCGGCGATGAAGTCCGTGAGCGCCTGCACGGACTTGAAGGCCTTGAGGCCTGCGGCCTCGTCCTCGATCTTCACGTTGAAGACCTGCTCGATGCCCAGCACCAGCTCCAGGGCGTCGATGGAGTCCAGGCCCAGGCCCTCGCCGAAGAGGGGGGCCTGGTCGTCGATCTGATCCGGGGTCATGCCCTCGAGCTTCAGGCGCTCGATGATCATGTCTTTCACACGCAGTTTCAAATCGCTCATGGGGTTCCCGGCAGGTTGGGGTGAAGAAGGATTCTAGCCTGGACTGGGACGACCGGGACCCTTGTGATCTTGAGAACGCCCAGAGGCCGTCAAACGGCGCTAAGCTGTTGCTTCGCGGAATCCTCCGCCCGAGAGCGCCATGGCCCATCCCGCATCGCCCTTCCTGTCGGTCCTGATCCTGATGCTGGTGGCCGCCGTGACGGCCGTTGCCATCCTCGTGCTGTCGGGCTGGGTGCTCCCCATGCTGAAGCCGAACAACCCGCAGGAGGCCAAGCTGCGGCCCTACGAGTGCGGCGTGCCGCCCATCCAGACCGGTGCCCGGCACAAGTACTCCGTGAAGTTCTACCTGACGGCCATGCTGTTCATCCTGTTCGATGTGGAAGCGGCCTTCCTGCTGCCCTGGGCGGTGAACTTCAAGACGGCCCTATGGACCTTCGGGGCCATGCTGAGCTTCATGGCCACCCTGCTGGTGGGCTATATCTACGCCTGGGGCAAGGGTGCCTTCGAGTGGGAGCGCTGACATGGCTGAACTGGATATCAACGATGCCGTGCTGACCACCCGCTTGGACGCGGTGGTCAACTGGGGCCGCAAGAACAGCCTGTGGCCCATGCCCTTCGGTGTGGCCTGCTGCGCCATCGAGTTCATGAGCATGATGTCGTCGAAGTACGATCTCAGCCGCTTCGGCGCCGAGGCCATGCGCTTCAGCCCCCGCCAAAGCGACATGATGCTGATCCTGGGCACCATCACCAACAAGATGGCCCCGGTGCTGCGCACCATCTACGCGCAAATGGCCGAGCCCAAGTGGGTGATCTCCGTGGGCGTGTGCGCCTCGTCGGGCGGCATGTACCGCACCTACGCCACCCTGCAGGGCGTGGACCGCATCATCCCCGTGGATGTCTACGTGCCGGGATGTCCCCCCCGGCCCGAAAGCATGATCTACGGCGTGATGAAGCTGCAGGAGAAGATCGAGAAGGAATCCCTCTCCATGCGCAAGGACCACATCCAGCGCTTCTACGACAGCCTGGCCCGGCAGGAAGCCATCCAGGCGGAGAAGGGCCTCACCAGCCAGCAGACCATCCGCGACATGCTGATGGATGCCGGTCAGCGCGGCGTCGGCACCATTTTCTAGGCGGGGAACATGAGCATGAAGCAGGAGCGGAATGCCACTTTGGCGAAGCCGAAGCCCGGAGGGCGCGGCACAGGAGGTGCCGCGTGATCATCGAGCACATCGACACACAACTGCCCGGCACGATCACCGATCGCCACGATTTCCGGGGCGATCAGACCATCGTCATCGCCAAGGAGAACCTCCTGGCCGTGGTGGACCTGCTCCACCGCGAGGGGTTCCAGATGCTCATGGACATCACAGCCGTGGATTGGCCGGAGCGGGAGCAGCGGTTTGACGTGGTCTACCACTGGCTCAACATGGCCAGCCAGGAGCGCCTCCGCGTGAAGGTGCCCGTGGCCGATGGCGAGCGTGTTCCGACCCTGGCCTTGCAGTTCAAGACGGCCAACTGGTTCGAGCGCGAGGTCTTCGACCTCTTCGGTATCCGCTTTGACGGTCATCCCGATATGCGGCGCCTGCTGACCTGGGAGGACTTCCCCGGCCATCCCCTGCGCAAGGACTTCCCCCTCGATGGCGGCGATGTCTTCTGCATGGAAGGCTGCACGGCCCCCTACAACAACGGCGAACGGAACTAGGGAGCGATGACCATGGAATCCATCGCCATGACCCGGCAGATGCTCGACGGCGACAAGATGATCGTCAACATGGGGCCCTCGCACCCCACCACCCACGGCACGCTGCGGATCGTGCTGGAACTCCAGGGCGAGACCATCACCAAGGCCACGCCGGAGATGGGCTACCTGCACCGCGGCGTGGAGAAGCTGGGCGAGAGCCTCAGCTACCAGCAGTTCATTCCCCTCACGGACCGCCTGAACTACTGCAGCGCCATCATGAACAATGTGGGCTACGCCTGCGCCGTGGAAAAACTACTGGACATCCAGATTCCCAAGCGTGCTCAGCAGATCCGCGTCATGGTCTCGGAGCTGGCCCGCATCGCCGATCACCTGGTATGCATCGGCGTGAACGCCGTGGACATCGGCGCCTTCACGGCCTTCCTCTACCTCTTCAAGCAGCGCGAGACCATCTATGACCTGTTCGAGATGGCTGCGGGCCAGCGCCTGCACACCAGCTTCACCCGCATCGGCGGGCTCTTCCGTGACATTCCCGAAGGCTTTGTGCCCCTTTGTGAGCGCTTCCTAGTGGACTGCGAGGCGGGCCTTGATGAGATGGAGAAGCTGCTCACGCGCAATCCCATCTGGCATGACCGCACCAAGGGCATCGGCGCCATCAGCGCCGAGGATGCGGTGAACTGGGGCTACACCGGCCCCTGCCTCCGCGCTGCCGGCGTGCCCCAGGATCTCCGCAAGGCCCAGCCCTACCTGGGCTACGAGACCTACGACTTCGACATTCCCGTGGGCACCACGGGCGACGTGTTCGACCGCTACCTGGTGCGCACCGAGGAGATGCGCCAGAGCCTGCGCATCATCCGCCAGGTGCTGGACCGCCTCGAACCCGGCCCTGTGATGGTGGACGATCCCAAGGTGGCGCTGCCGCCCAAGGAGAAGGTCTACACCCGCATGGAAAGCCTCATCCACCACTTCAAGCTCATTATGCACGGCATGGATATGCCCGTGGGCGAGGTCTACAGCGCCACCGAAGCCGCCAACGGCGAGCTGGGCTTCTACCTCGTGAGCGATGGCGGCAAGAACCCCTACCGCATCCGGGTCCGTCCGCCCTGCCTCCCCATCTTCAGCAGCTTCGAAGACCAGGTGAAGGGCGGGCTGATCGCCGATGCCGTCGCAGTCCTCGGCGCGATGAACATTATTGCGGGTGAACTGGATAGATGACGCGCCGAGGACGGCAACCGGGCGAAGCCCGGGTGCCCGTGCTTGGGGCTATGAGGCCGAAGCAGGGAGGCTCCAGCTCCGCGAGCGAAGCGAGTGGGAGCACGCATCGCGTGCGATAGCTGGAGGTAGGCCGACCGCGCGCGAAGCGCATGACCCCGCAGGGGCGAGGCCCCGGGAGACTCTGCCTCCGCGAACTCGCGAGCGGGAGGGGCGTTGGTGGAGCGCCTTTCAAGTGGAGGGCCGAGTCAGGATCATTGCGGGCGAGCTCGATCGCCGGGGCCCTCGTCGTCCTTGGAGCAAAGACTAATCGCTCACCACATTGGTGCAATTCGTAATGCTGGTCAGTGAACCTAGGCTTAGTGCCTGGGTGTTGCCTGTCACCGTCAATCCATCAATGGCTTTGAAGACCAGCACAGGCCCACTTGCGGTTTGGGTCGCCTTGTTGTTCGAGAAAATGATGTTGGTGAGGCGCTTGAACTGGTTCTGGTTGAAGAAGGAAAGCAGAGAGGCATTGGTGGTTCCGGTGATCGTATTCCCCGTGATGGTGATGTTGCCGATCTGGTTGTAAGCGGTTCCGCTCCCACAGGCCACGAACCCCGCGCCCACCCCTAGATTGGGCCCCCAGGATCCGGCGATGTTGTTTTTAAAGGTGATGTCGGTGGCTGACTCGGTATTGTCGTTGGGCTCGATGTCGAGGATGAAATACCCCATGTCATCAAACTGATTGTTCTCGATCAGGATGTGATTGCCCGAAATGACGGAGACGCCCTGTCTGCCTGCATCCATGATGTGGTTGTGGTGGATGTGGAGATGGATGCCAGCCGTGGTCTTGAACCCGTCGCCGCCGATCCCGTGAGCCAAAACATCGTAGACTTCGACGCCATCACTGTTATCGATTTCGACCGCGTGCGCCATCTCCCGGGATGCGCTCCACAGGCCCGGCGTCGGGTTGCTCGCCTCCAGCTCGAAACCCCGGATGACGATGTTCGTGTTCAGTCCGCCAAAGAATCCGTTGTAGGCCTTGCCGAGCAAGAAGAGGCTTTGGAGTTGGCTGAATCCGGCCGCCGGGTCGAGTTTGAGTTTCGCGCCATAGCCATCGAAGGTCAGATAGGTTCGGTTGCGAAACTGCACGCCCTGGCTGAGGAGGTAGACACTGCCTGAGGGGAACCGGATGATCGACGGGTTGGTGGCCGTGCCATCTGGGACGGTGCTGATCCAGGTGTTCAAGGCGGGGGCCACATCTGAGGCCCCGCTCCCGTCGATGGAGGCGGGAACGGTATAGACCGAGGTGTTCGATGGCCCTGGTCCCGGCTGGGCGGTGCCTCCACCTCCACCACAGGCCAGCAGAGAGGAGAGCAGGCCTGGCGCGATGAGTCGTCTGGATAGGTCTTTGTCTGAAGGCATGAAGACCCTTCGATGAAATGGCGACAAGTCCTCAATTATAGGCCCGAGTCGAGATGGGTCTTTGAATTCCCGATTCACGCGAAAGATCCGCCCATGAGGGCCCGCCATGTGAGCCCTTGATGTCATTGGAGAAGCCTTGTCAGGCGGGCTGATTGGGGAAATAGGCCGGCATGCGGTCGGGACACAGGCCGTGGGAGAACTCCGCTTCGGTATGGTCGTAGACGTAGATCTCCACCTGGTGCCAGTATCCTTCGTCATCGCGGATCTTTTTGCAGGCGGCACAAATGGACACCAGCCCTCTCAGCGTCCGGACCTGGTCCAGGGGCTCGGTGAGTTCCAGGTTCCGCGCATCCAGGGCCGCCGGTGAAGTCCGCGCTGAATTGTTCCGTGAGCCGGTCATCGCGGGAGGAATACATCCGAAGGTAGTCATCAAGGAGCTGCCTGAGGAGGTTGTGGTCACCTGAATCCATAAACAGAAGCCTGCCGATCTGTTCTGCGCACATAGGGCGCTCAAGATGACTCATCGGCCATCCGGATTCTAGCCCCCCGCTGCTTCACGAGTCGGAAAGAATCGCCTCCACGCCCTCCCAGTTTCGGGTGAGTGGCGGCAAGAGCGACTGGCCCTCACCCCTTCTTGATGGCTTCCAGCTGCCCCCGGTGGTCATTCCGCAGGCGTTCCAGGTAGCCCAGCAGGGCTTGGCTTTCCTCGGCGCTGAGGCAGCGGTCCACCTGCTGGCAGAGGGCGTTGTGCTGGCTGTGCATTTTCGCTTCCAGGGCCAGGCCCTTGGGCGTGATCTGCACGCGGCTGCCCCGGCGGTCGGCGGGATTTTCGCAGCGCTTCACCAGACCACGGGCTTCCAGGCGGTTCACGAGGCGGGGCACGTCCGCGAAGCGGTAGATCATGCGACAGCGGATGTCCTTCACCAGGTACCCGTCCTTGGATCCACCCTTAAGAATGCGGAGCACGTTGAACTGCTGGTCAGAAATGCCTTCGGGCTCGTAGAGGGCCTCGTCGAAAAGCCGCGCCACGTACTCCCGTGTGAGGAGCAGGGCCAGGGCCACCTCGTGGCCCGGTTCCAAAGGCTTGGTGATCTGGAGTTCCTCGCGGATGTGCATGGTTGGCTCCTGCAGGGCCAGGATGGCAGATTTCACACAAAAGGTGTTGCAACGCTTGAATTCCCGCCTAGACTTCGATACATGCCATAACACCTTTCCTTTGGAGGCTTCATGCGTCACCCCTTCCGCACCGTCCTGGCCGCGCTCGCCCTGGCCACTCTGCCCACCATGCTTCCCTTGGCGGCCCAGGACACCTACAAGATCGATCCCGTCCATAGCGAGGTCAGCTTCAAGGTCCGCCACGCCCTGGCCAAGGTCAGCGGGCGCTTCGCGAAGTTCAGTGGCAGCATCAAGGTGGACACCGCTGACATCAGCAAGTCCAGCGTCGAAGTCAGCATCGATGCCACCAGCATCACCACGGATAACGAAGGCCGCGACAAGCATCTGAAATCCCCTGATTTCTTCGATGTGGCCCAGTTCCCCACCCTCACCTTCAAGAGCACGGCGGTGAAGGAAGTGGCCAAGGGCAAGCTGGAGGTCACGGGCGATCTCACCATGCACGGCGTCACCAAGCGCATCACCTTCCCCATCACCAACGCCGGCACCCAGGCGAACGGCAGGGGTGGCGTGGTGGCCGGGTTCATCGATGGCGCGCTCACCCTCAACCGCAGCGAATATGGCGTCAAGTACGGTGCTCCTATGGTGGGCGACGAGGTGACCATCAGCTTGAACGTCGAAGCCGGCAAGTAAGGGAAGGAGGCTTTCATGAACGAGGAATTCCCCAAGATCGCCGCGAAAGCCCCGGCGGTACTGGATCTGGAACCAGGCACCTACTTCTGGTGCGCCTGCGGCCTGAGCGCCAAGCAGCCCTTTTGCGACGGCGCTCACAAAGCCTGCGACATGCGCCCCATGAAGGTCGAGATCCAGGAAGCCGGGAAGAAGGCTCTCTGCATGTGCAAGCACACCAAGACGGCGCCCTTCTGCGACGGAAGCCACTGCGCACTCTGAGTGAATCCGCTCGTGACCGGGGGCACCGGGTTTAACCCGGCGCCCCCGGTCCTTTTCCAGCTAAACTGGCCCCTCATGCGAGCGCGCCCATGAACCATCCCCTGCCCCCCGAGATCTCGAACGAACCCCTGGCTCCAGGCCAGCGTCTGCCGGAATCCGAACGGAAGGACTTCAGCCCCGAGGCCGTGGCTGAGATCCAGGCCATCATGGCCCAGTATCCGGACAAGCTCGCGGCCACGCTGCCCGCCCTCTACATCGCGCAGCGAGAGTTCGGTTTCGTGAGCCTGTCGGCCATGAAGGCCGTGGCCAAGGTCATCGGCATTCCCGAAGGCCATGTCTTCGGCGTGGCCACTTTCTACACCATGTTCCAGAAGAAGCCCGTGGGGAAGTTCCACTTCTCGGTCTGCACCAACATCAGCTGTGCCCTGCGCGGGGCCGCTCAGCTGCTGGAGAAGGTCTGCGAAAAGACCGGCGTGAAACCTGGCGCGGGACCCAGCCCTGACGGCATGTGGAGCGTGGAGGAAGTGGAATGCCTGGCCGGCTGTGGCGTGGCACCCTGCGTGCAGGTGAACCAGGATGTCTACGACGAGCTGGTGGATGAAGCGAAGCTGATCGACGTGATGGAAGCCTGCAAGCGGGGCGACTACCGGCCCTGGGCTGAATAATGCTGTCCGGGGGCACTGCCTGCTCGCTCCGCTCGCGATGTTCCCCCGGCCCCCCGCTGCTCAGTCGGCAATGCCTCCTTCGCATCCTATCGAGGTAAATTTATGGCCGCCATCCGCACCAAGCCCGATCACCACACCTATACTTTCCCTGGCTTCGGTTCGGAGAAGTTCCCGAACCTGATGCTCCGCGGTGCGGGCGATCTGAATAACTGGCACTTGAAGGTCTACGAGCAACAGCACGAAGGCTACTTGGCCATGAAGCAGGCCCTGAAGATGGAGCCCGTGGCGGTGACGGATGAGGTCAAGACCTCAGGCCTTCGCGGTCGTGGCGGCGCCGGTTTTCCCTGCGGCCTCAAGTGGTCCTTCATGCCCAAGGACACACCGGAACGCAAGCTCACGCGCTACCTGGTGTGCAACGGGGATGAAGGCGAACCCGGCACCTTCAAGGATCGCGTCATCCTCGAGTACAACCCTCACCAGCTCATCGAAGGCATGATCATCGGCGGCTGGGCCATGCAGTGCGCCATGGGCTACGTCTACATCCGCGGCGAATTCCTGTGGCTCATCGAAAAGCTCGAAGCGGCCATCCAGCAGGCCCGCGATGCCGGCTACTTAGGTAAGAACATCATGGGCACCGGATGGGACTACGACATCCTGGTCTACCGCGGCGCGGGCGCCTACATCTGCGGCGAGGAAACGGCCCTGCTGAATTCGCTGGAAGGTCGCCGTGGCGAGCCCCGCGTGAAGCCGCCCTTCCCGGCGGCCAAGGGCGCCTTTGGCCAGCCCACCACTGTGAACAACGTGGAGACGCTTGCCGCCGTGCCACCGATCATTCGCATGGGCGGCGCACAGTATGCCAAGATCGGCTCGCCGAAAAACACAGGCACCCGCATCTTCGGTGTGAGCGGTCACGTGAAGCGCCCGGGCATCTACGAGCTGCCCATGGGCACACCCATGAACTTCCTAGTGGAAGAGCTCTGTGGCGGTTCCAGCACGGGCAAGAAGATCAAGGCCATCATTCCTGGCGGCGCCAGTTGCCCCATGCTGGACGAGAAGGATTTCGATGTCCCCATGGACTTCGACAACCTGAAAGCCCGTGGCTCCATGGGTGGTTCCGGCGGCCTCATCGTCATGGACGAGAGCGTCTGCATTGTGCAGGCCACCCTGCGTCTCATCAAGTTCTACGCCCATGAAAGCTGCGGCCAGTGCACGCCCTGCCGCGAGGGCTGCAACTGGATGGAGATGATCCTGCACCGCATCGAACACGGGCAGGGACGCATGGAGGATCTGGACCTGCTGGCCAGCCTCACACCCCGCATCAGCATGCGCACCCTCTGTCCCCTGGGCGATGCCGCCTGCGGCCCCATGGATTCAGCCCTGGCGAAGTTCCGCCATGAGTTCGAGCATCACATCACCCACAAGACCTGCTACGCCACCGGATCGCACCTGCTGTCGACGATCGGCGCGCACTAGGCTGAGGTTCTATGTGACACGGGGCGGCTTCTGGCCGCCCCGCAGCGTGTCAGTCTGTGCGCGCTTAAGGAGCTGTAACAAAATTAACTAGTCTGGGGTTTCAGGGTGTAGTTCCATTCGCCGTGGTACGCCTCGGGGTGGAGCGAGAGGGCGGCCATCTGAGC
>JAYVRY010000195.1:0-4963 GCA_043775845.1 Acidobacteriota bacterium | reverse complement strand
CGATGCACCACCACACCAGGCCCACGCGAAGTCCGTGCCCGCCCACGCTGGCGTTGAGGGCCGTGAGGTCATAGGCGGGATCCAGGGTGGACTTCAGCATCACAGGATAGAAGCAGGCCGCGCTGGCCGCCAGGATGCCCACGATGAAGGCGCCGGAGCCCAGGAAGGCCAGCAGGTGGCGCTCCTGGCGCAGGCCCAGAAAGACGGTGGCCAGCCCCCCCGCAAAGATGGCGGTGGCCACCCAAGCCAGCGGCGCCTTCTGCCAGTTCACGAAGAGGCCGGGATTCACCGTGGACGTGGCGAAGGTGGCCAGGATCCACAGGATCAGCACGGCACCCCACAGGGGCGCCGCGAGGCGGCGGGAGCGCTCATGCACGGGCCCAGCCGTCTTCCAGGTGAGGAAGAGGGCACCGTGCCCCGCCACCGTGGCCAGCACCAGCACACCCACCAGCAGCGTGTACCAATCGAGGATGCCGGGCTGGGGGCCCATCCGGAAATCAGTCCACAGCGCCATGCTGAAGTAGCCGCTGGCATCGAGCGGCACGCCCCGCAGCACGTTGCCCAGGGCCGCACCCAGCAGCACCGGCAGGAGGATGCTCGAGACGGCGAAGGTGCCATCCCAAAAGTGGCGCCAAAGGCCGTCCTCCACGTGGGAACGGAATTCGATGGAGATACCGCGCAGCATCAGGCACCAGACCACCAGCCACATGGCCAGGTAGAAGCCGGAAAAGCCCGCCGCCAGCACTTTGGGGAAGGCCAGGAACAGCGAACCTCCGCCCGCCAGCAGCCACACCTCATTGCCATCCCAGAAGGGGCCGATGGCGCCCAGCACCTCGCGGCGTTCCTCATTGGTCTTCGCCACGAAGAGGTGCAGGATGCCCGCGCCGAAATCGAAGCCATCCAGCACGACATAGATCGCCAACATCACAGAGACAAGCCAGAACCAAAGCATTTCCATGGCAGCCTCCTAGGCCTGGTGAGAGCTGGGGCCGTGGGCGATCTCGCGGCCGATCAGGTAGAGGAAGAGCATGCTGAGGACCACAAAAATGCCGGCGAAACCCAAGGTGGTGAAAGCGGTATCGCCCGCATGCACCATGGGTGAGCCACCCTGGGCCGTGCGGAAGAGACCGTAGATGAGCCAGGGCTGGCGGCCGAATTCGGCCACGGCCCAACCCGCGGTGGTCGCGATGTAGGGGAAGGGGAAGGCCAGCATCAATACCCAAAGCATGGCGCGGCTTTCATTCAAACGCTTGCGCCACAGCTGCAGCACCGCCAGCCCCATCACCGCGATCATGAGCGTGCCCAACCCCGCCATGATGTGGAAGCTGTAGTAGAGCAGCTCGATATTCTGCGGCCACTGGTCCTGCGGGAACTCCGACAGGCCCTTCACGTTGCTGGAAAAGGTGCCGTAGGCGATGAAGCTCAGCACGGCAGGCAGCTGCACCGGGTTCTCGATCTTCCGCTGGGCCACGTTGGGCTGGCCGATGAGGGTGAGGTTGGCGCGGGGTCCGCTTTCGAAACGGCCTTCCATGGCAGCCAAGGCGATGGGCTGATGCTTGGCCACCTGTTTGCCCTGCAGGTCCCCCGTGGGGAAGGCCACCAGGACGCTGAAGACGAGGCCCAGGATGGTACCCACGCGGAGGTTCAGCTTCGCCTGCTCGGTGTGGATGCCCTTGAGCGTCCAAAAGGCACCGATGGCCGCCACCACGAAAGAACCCGTGACCACCGAGGCGATCATGGTGTGGGCGTACTGCACGTGGGCCCATGGATTCATGAGAAAGGCCCAGAAGCTCTGCAACTGCAGGGTGCCATCGGGCAGCATCACATGGCCCACGGGGTGCTGCATGAAGGCGTTCGTGGCCACAATGAAGAAGCCTGACAGCCAGCTTCCTATCCACAGCGCCAGGGCGGCGCCGAAGTGGCCCTTGGGTGAAAGCTTCTTTTCGCCCCAGATGAGCAGGCCGAGGAAGCTGCTCTCCAGGAAGAAGGCGAACATGCCTTCCATGCCCAGCGTCTGCCCGATGATGCCGCCGGACATGCGCGAAAAGGCCGCCCAGTTCGTGCCGAACTGGAATTCCATGGGAATGCCCGTCACCACGCCCACGGCGAAGTTGATGCCGAAAATCCGGATCCAGAAGCGGGCCGCATCGTTGTAACGAGCCTCGCCCGTCTTCAGGCCCAGGGCCTTCAGCACCACGATGATGAAGGCGAGCCCCATGGTGAGCTGGGGGAAGAGGTAGTGGTACGTGATGGTGAATCCGAATTGCAGTCGATGCCAGAAAAGGGGATCACCCATGGCCTCACTCCCACTCAAAGATGCCCGCGCCCCATGCGGGCTCAGAACGGTCAGTATCCCACGGCAGGACCTGAAAGGGCCTGCGGCGTTTTGTCTCTACTTGTGCAATGACTAGGTATCAATTAATCCTGATTCCAGCATCAACACCAGCTTGGCGGCGCCGCTCAGCCTTCGACCACGATCTCCGTGGTGATGGGCACAGCGAGACGCAGCATGGCGGAGACACCGCAGGAGGTTTCCTCCGAAAGCTTCACGGCCCGCTCCAGCTTGTCCATGGGCAGATCCTTGCCGCGGAAGACGAGCGCAGGCGGATGCCAGTGTAGATTCGCGGATGCTCCGCACGGGTTTCGGCGCTCACCTGAAAGGACATCCCCGGAATCCCAACGGGCGGATGAAATCGAAGTCATGAGTTGCTCCCAGCTCAGGACAACAGGCTGGCGAGGCGACGCCAGGAACCCAGGTTGGCCACCTCGGCGAACCCGGCGCCTTTGAGAAGGGCCACCGCGGAGCCGCTACGGGCGCCGCTTTCGCAGCAGACCAGCAGTGGCTTGGTGCGATCCAATTCCCCCATCCGGGCTTGCAGCTGATCCAGCGGAATGTTGAGGGCGCGGGGATGAGCATGGGTCTTGAATTCAGCCTTGGTGCGAACATCCAGGATCAGCGCGCCACGGTCCAGTAGGGCTTTCACATCCGCAGGCGAGGCCGACCGTCGACTCCACCAAAGGAATGCGATGACGGCCACGGGGATGAGGTAGATCCAATACTGCGACACGGGTTCTCCTTGAAGGTCTATCGACGAACCTACCTCATGCAGGCCCAGAGCAGCCCCATGAAGGCCCCGTAGCTGATGCCACGCAGCGGCGTGGCGGTGAGGGGACAGGCGCCTGTGCTGCAGCCCACCAGACGGTGCCAGCCGTAGCCGAGCGCACCGCCCACCACCAAGCCTAGCCCCACCCGAAGGACCGTGGCCTTCATCGCGAACATCCGACCGCGCTTCCCTCGGGCACGCCCAGCTTGCGCAGCATGGAAGACATCAGGCACCAGTTGGTGAGGCCGCTCTGCAGCAGGTTCGCGCCCACAAAGACCGTGAACCAGATCCAATTGGGGTTGTGGAAGCGGGCCAAAGCCACGCTCCCCAGGATGAAGGTGCCTGCGGCGATGTGGACGATGCGATCGACGGACATGCGTTACTCCTTTTCAAGGGCGAGCGCCCCTTGGCGTTGCAGGTTGGCCGCATGGCCCCTGCGAGCCACGAGGTAGTAGAGAACGGGTACCGCGATGCGGGAAAGCAGCGTGGCGGCCACTTCACCGGCCATGAGGCTGATGGCCAGGCCCTGGAAGATGGGATCCGCCAGCATGACGGCGCTACCCACCAACACGGCAGCGGCAGTCAGCAGCATGGGGCGGAAGCGCACCACGCCCGCTTCTTCCACGGCGGCTTCCAGCGACATCCCTTCCTTCAACTTCAGCTCGATGAAGTCCACGAGGATGATGCTGTTCCGCACGATGATGCCCGCACCGGCAATGAAGCCGATCATGCTCGTGGCCGTGAAGAAGGCGCCCAGCAGGCCGTGGGCCGGGATGATGCCGATGAGCGACAGCGGAATGGGCACCAGGATGACGAAGGGGATCTCGAAGCTTTCGAACCAGCCCACCACCAGCACGAAGATCAGCACCAGCACGGCGGCGAAGGCCAGGCCCAGATCCCGGAAGACTTCGAGGGTGATGTGCCATTCACCATCCCACTTGAGGGCGAGCGATTCCGTGTTTTCGGGATGGGCCAGGCCCAGCCGCGGCACCGCCGCACCTGCCGTGCCCTTCAGGGCATCGATTTTTTTATTGAGGGCGGACAGGGCGTAGACCGGGCTCTCAATGGTGCCTGCCAGATCGGAAA
Source organism: Acidobacteriota bacterium (assembly GCA_043775845.1). Classification (GTDB taxonomy): domain Bacteria; phylum Acidobacteriota; class Holophagae; order Holophagales; family Holophagaceae; genus Geothrix. The sequence continues at coordinate 773 of JAYVRY010000195.1, read as the reverse complement.
ACACGTAGGTGAGAGGCATGAGGTTCTTGTGGTGGATGGCGGGCGCTTCCAGGCCCTCCTGCACGGTCACCAGCTCGCTCACGGGGATCATGCCGCGGGCGCCGGGCACCGTCAGCTGGAGGAGCTGCGCCAGATGCTGGCGTTTCTCGGGAGCAAGCTGGAGCACCACGGGCACCCGGCTGGAGCCTCGCAGCACATGGAAGGCACCCGCCTGGTGGCCGTAGCCCGCCATGGCCAGGGTCTGGATGACCTGGGCCGGGGCCACGCCGTGGAGGGCGGCCTTTTCGCGATCGAGCACGAGGCTGATTTTCGGGTTGGTGGCATTGAGGGTGGAGTCCACATCCACGATGCCATCCACACTCTTGAAGGCCGTGAGGACTTCGCAGGACAGCCGCGTGCGCTCGGCCTCGGATGGGCCGTAAATTTCCGCCACGATGGTGTCCATGACGGGCGGTCCGGGCGGAATCTCCACCAGTTTGATCCTGGCGCCAGCAGGCTTGGAGATCTTCTCCAGCTCAGGCCTGAGGCGCACCACGATGGCGTGGCTTTGCTCCTTGCGCTGATCCTTGGGCACCAGGTTCACCTGGAGATCCACCATCTCCGCCTCTTTGCGGAGGAAGCTATGACGCACCATGCCCACAAAGGTGTAGGGCGCGGCTTCGCCCGCGTAGACCTGCACATCCTTGACCGTGGCTTCTTTCAGCAGGCGGCGGGCGATGTCCTGGCCCACGGCCAGGGCATCCTCCTTGGGCGTTCCTGCAGGCAGATCCAGC
>JAYVRY010000194.1:0-18563 GCA_043775845.1 Acidobacteriota bacterium | reverse complement strand
CGTGGTCCTGGGCCCTCAACCATTCCGAGCTGAGGGGCTTCCATGGGGTGGTGATTTCCCGCAAGGAGTGCTTGCTGGTGTCGTAGACAAAAAGACGGCCAGCCATGGCGAAATAGCTGATGACGAATTCATCTGAAGCGCAGGTGGTTGGCAGGTCCCAATGGAAATCGCAGCGCTGCTCATCCTGAGGCGACAAGCCCGAGGAGGGGAATGCCTCGACACTGACAGGCATTTTTCCGAAGGGTTCAAAGCACTCGATGAAGCGGTTCTCAGACCTTTTTTTATGAATAGTTCCAAACAGCACGATCTGGCCGTGAAAGCTCACCTCGAAATCCTGGAATTCGAAGCCGGGATCAAGTGCCACACGCCACGTTTTCGCCGGGGCGTCCCACTGCAGCACCCTGGCGGTTGACTGGTCAGAAACCCAGAACTTGCCATTCCGCAGCTTCACCTTGGCCACAGAAGCTCCAGCGGCCACGGCACCAGGCGTCATTTCCTTACGCAGGAGTATCAGGCCCATCCCATTGGGCACCCAGGTACGAAATTGCTGGTCATAACCCAGGAACGCCTTCCCCTCTGGGTCCTTCGAAAAGTCCATGGCAGACAGAGAAATTGTCCTGGCTTCACCGGCGCTTTTTATACCGTCACAGGTCCACCCCATGACAGGGATGGAACCGGCCACTCGATGGATAGGCAAGGAGGTTTCATCACCCACAGGAGCAGCCCATGCCACCCCAGCGAGCATAAAGAAACCAAACACACTCTTTGCCCAGTTACGCATGACCGATTCTCCCAAAATGAGCTCTCGCCTCTACTACCTCAGTACGGAATGACTAGGTTTTCGAAGGGATACGATTAAGGCGCCTGTAGTTACCATCTTCGTATAAGCAGTAGACACTTCCGTCGATTGTTTTGCATTCCACCAAATTGGGTGTGGGGCATTGTTCGCAATCTGCCTTTGAGGGAATGGCAGCGGTCGCTACAAATGCGAAAACTGCAAGCCTTAGAATTGCATTCATGGGTCCTCCTATTGGGGTTCTAGGCAATATACCCCCCCCCCCAAGCGGTAGCGTCAATACGGTTAGGCAAAATATTTACGGCAAAAACAACTGACTGCTGTCCCTACTTCCTGGTTGAACCATTGAACCCTTCATACTGGGGGAATGCCACTCCTAGCCGCCCCCGACCTCCGCGCCCGTTCTTCCTCGATCCGCCTGCTGGATGCCCGCCCCGATGCAGCGGAGTACCTGGTCGGCCACCTGCCGGGTGCCCTGCACGCGGACTTGAACCGCCACCTGATTACCGCCACCGCTGCCGGGCACGATCCGGCCCAAGGCGGGCGTCATCCCCTGCCGTCCCTGGAACGATTTGCGGCCCAGCTGGGCGCCTGGGGCATCGGCCCGACGACCGAAGTGGTGGTCTACGACGCCAACGGCGGGGGCAACGCGGCCGCCCGGCTCTGGTGGATGCTGCGGGCGATCGGACATGAACGTGTGTTCTTGCTGGATGGCGGGCTCCAAGCTGCGCTTGAAGCCGGGTGGACAGTGACTGTCGAAGTTCCTGACGTTGTGCCGATGGCACCCTATCCCGCGAAAAGCTGGGGCCTTCCCATGGTGGACGCCGAGGCCGTGGAAGCCATCCGCCGGGATCCCGCCCGGAAGCTCCTCGATGTCCGCGCTCCTGAACGCTGGCGCGGGGAGAGCGAGACCCTTGATCCCGTGGCGGGCCACATCCCCGGATCGCTGAACCTGGCCTGGAACGCCAACCTGGAGGCCGATGGCCGCTTCAAATCGCCGGAGGCCTTGCGGAACCAATACGAGGCGCTGCTGGATGGCACCGAGCCCGAACGACTCACGGTCCACTGTGGCAGCGGCGTCACGGCCTGCCACACCCTGCTGGCCCTGGACGTGGCGGGGCTGCGGGGCGCCTCGCTTTATGTGGGCAGCTGGAGTGAGTGGTGCCGGAGCGGGCGGGACAAGAGCCCCGATCTGAGATCCCACCAGTGAATCCATGGAAGGGCCTCCGGGGCCTCCCCCGCGAAGTGTGGCTGGTTTGCGCCAGCACGCTCATCAACCGCCTGGGCACCATGGCCCTGCCCTTCCTCGTGCTGTATCTCACGGAAGGCCGCCGCTGGACGCCCGCCGAAGCGGGGTACGGAATGATGATCTATGGCGCGGGCGCCCTGACCGCTGGTCCGTTCACGGGCCGCCTGGCCGACCGCCTGGGCCACGTGCACGTCCTGAAGGCCAGCCTCTGGACCTCGGGTGCGCTGCTGATGATCCTGCCCTTCGCCACCACCAAGCCCCTGCTCTTCGCTTTGATTTTTCTCTGGGCGGGCCTCACGCAAGCCTTCTGGCCCAGCTCCATGGCCTTGGTGTCAGGGCTGGCCCTGCCGGAACAACGCAAGGCGGTCTTCGCCCTGCATCGCCTGGCCGTGAACCTGGGCATGGCCGTGGGCCCCGCCATGGGCGGTCTCATCGCGCACCAAAGCTACCGGTGGGTGTTCTGGACCGACGGCCTCACCACCCTGGCCGGGGCCACCGTGTTGACGTTGTTGCTGAAAATGCCACCCGCTCCCGTGCTTCCCCATGACCATGTGCCCGGCGGCAGTCCCTGGCGGGACCGACACCTGGCCTTCCTGCTCCTGCCCTTCATCCCGGCCCTCATGGTGTTTTTCCAGATCGAAGGCACCCTGCCGCTCTGGGTGGTGCGCGATTTGGGGCTGGGCAGCCGCTTCTTCGGCTTTCTGTTCACGGTGAACACGCTCCTCATCGTGATCTTCGAAGTGCCCATGAACCTGGTCATGGCGAAGTGGCGCCACGGCCGGTTGCTGCTGCTGGGTTGTCTCTGTCTGGCGGTGGGCTTCGGGCTCACCACCTGGGCCAAGGGCTATGCCTCCCTCATTGTCACCACGGTGATCTGGACCTTCGGCGAGATGATCCTCTTCCCCGCCATGAGCGACGCCGTGGCCACCCTGGCCCCGCCGGATCGACGGGGCGAATACATGGGCCTGCTCTCCCTCAGTTTTTCCGCCGCCCTGGCCCTGGGCCCCTGGCTCGGCGTGCTGGCCTATGCGAAGACGGGTCCGCGTTCCGTGTGGCTTGGCAGCGCCCTCCTCGCGGGCGGAGCCGGGTTGGTATTGGCTCGGTTCAGGACGCCCGGCACAGGGGTCCACACTCGGGGCTGACGAGCACAGTCGTAAGGACGTGACGGATCAGGACCGAAACCTATCCTTGAAGACTCGCGTTGCCAGCGGCTCGAATACCGGAGAGAGTTAGGAAATGCCCAAAATCCTGCTCGTCGAAGACAACGAACTGAACCGGGATTCCCTATCCCGCCTGCTCAAGCGGCAGGGCATGGATGTCGTCTTTGCGGTCAACGGGAGCGAAGGCGTGCAGGTGGCCTTGCTGGAGCAGCCCGACCTGATCCTCATGGACATCGGCTTGCCCCTGATGGATGGCTTCGATGCCACGCAGGCCATCCGCGCCCAGGGCGGGCTGATGCCCATCATCGCGCTCACGGCTCACGCCCTTCAAAGCGATCAGGCCAAGGCCCTCGCCATGGGCTGCAACGAGTTCGAAACCAAGCCCGTGGAGTTCGCCCGGCTGCTCGCCAAGATGAAGCAGCTGCTGGGGCTGGCACAGGGATGATCCTCAGAAAACCGGAGGGCCGATTCCGATGGACAAAGAAGAAGCCAGGCTCTGCCTGGCTTCTTCGCGGGGGTCCGGGGGTGTAGGTCGCAGACCGGACCCCCGGAGAAAACCTACGCGAGCACGGCTTCCAGCTGATCCACAGCCCAGTCGATCTGTTCCTTGGTGATGACGAGGGGCGGCGCGAGGCGGATGATCTGCTCGTGGGTGTCCTTGCAGAGCATGCCGCGGTCCTTGAGCTGGTAGCAGTAGGGACGGGCCTTCCCGGCGCTCTCCTTGAGCTGCACGCCAGCCCAGAGGCCGCGCACGCGCACCCGTTCCACCTTGTCGGACTTCATGCCCTTCAAGCGCTTCGCGAAGTACTCGCCAAGTTCGGCAGCGCGCTCCACCAGTTTCTCGTCGACCAGCACATCAAGGGCGGCGCTGGCCACGGCGCAGGCCAGGGGATTGCCGCCGTAGGTGCTGCCATGGATGCCGGGGGTGAACACGTCCATCACGTCATCGCTGGCCAGGAAAGCGCTCACGGGGTAGTAGCCACCGCTGAGGGCCTTGCCGATGGTGATGCCATCGGGGCGGATGCCCTCGTGCTCGAAGGCGAACCACTTGCCGGTGCGGCCCAGGCCGGACTGGATCTCGTCCAGCACCAGCAGGCAGTTGTTGGCCGTGGCGGTTTCGCGCAGGCCCTTGAGGAAACCCTCAGGCGGAATGACCACGCCGCCCTCACCCTGGATGGGCTCCATGAAGATGGCGCAGGTGTTCGGGGTGATGGCCTGCTTCACCGCTTCCAGATCGCCGTAGGGCACGATCACGAAACCGGGGGTGAAGGGGCCGAACTTGCTGGTGCTATCGGGATCGGTGCTGAAGCCCACGATGGAGATCGTCCGTCCGTGGAAGTTGCCCTCGGCCACGATGATCTCAGCCTTGCCGTACTCGATACCCTTCTTGTCATAGCCCCACTTGCGCATGGCCTTCAATGCCGTTTCGACAGCTTCAGCCCCGCTGTTCATGAGCAGGGCCTTGTCGAAGCCGGTGATCTTGCAAAGCTTCTCGAGCAGCGGGGGGAACTGGTCATTGCGGAAGGCGCGGCTGGTCAGCGCCAGCGTCTTGATCTGGGCGATCATGGCCTCGCCGATCTTGGGATGGTTGTGGCCCTGGTTCACGGCCGAGTAGGCCGCCAGGAAGTCCATGTACTTCTTGCCGTCCACGTCGGTGAGGAACACGCCCTCGCCCTTGGTGCACACGACATCGAGAGGATGGTAGTTGTGGGCGCCGAACTGATTCTCCTGGTCGATCAGGTCAGTGGCCCGGCTGGCGGCGGTGGACATGGATGGCTCCTTTGCGTCGATCGGTGAACCAGAATGGGAACGTTGCCTGGGAATGAGGAGACCTCAATTCATAGCATTCATGAAATGAATTTTTAAAAATGAAAGATTTTTTGTAATTTTATTTACAATTTATAAAATTTCATAAATGACTTGAAAGTTCTCTATGGGTACCTACATTAGGGGTCTCCCCTAGGCGGTGCCCGATGATCGCGCCTGCGACCTTACGGAAACTTTATACCTACGGATCGCTGCGCAACGCCGCAGACGGTGTAGGTCTCAGCCTCAAGAACCGCTTGAGCGACCTGGTCCTCAACCGGCTCCTGCAGGTGCAGATTGGCCCCCTGGCCTTGGGCGCCGAGGATCTGGAACTGAATCTCGGGGACGGCCACTGGCGCCAGGCCACGGAAGTCAGTCAGGAAAGGCCCGAGCCCTTCCGCCTGAAGCAGGTGGCCCACCTCCGGGCCCCCGGGAGGCGTATCGACGAGGGCCGACACGCCATCCACATCGCCGTGGAGGTCCAGGGCCTGGGGGCCCTCACCTTCCAGGTGGAGGATCACACGAGTCTCATTCAGGCCAAGCGGTCCGCCATCCCCTGTTCCAAAGAGGACAACACCTCGACAACCCTCATTGCCGCCCGGCAGGCCTTTGTGGAGGACTGCACCGGAGTGAAGCTGGAGCATGTGAGTCAGTATTCCTTCGATCCTGAGGTCACCAGGGGCAACATCGAGAACTTCACCGGCGTCGTGCAGGTGCCCCTCGGTTTCGCGGGGCCCCTGCACATCAACGGCGAACACGCCCAGGGAGAGTTCCTCATCCCCCTGGCCACCACCGAAGGCACGCTGGTGGCTTCCTACAACCGCGGCATGAAGGTCCTCAACCTGTCTGGCGGGGTCACCTGCACCGTGCAGGACGACCACATGCAGCGGGCTCCGGTGTTCATTTTCGATAATGCCCGGGAGGCCCTGGCCTTCAGGAACTGGGTGGACCAGCATCTCGACGACATCCGCCGGGAAGCCGAGGCCACCACGGGCAGCGGCAAGCTGGATTACATCGACCCGTACCTGGCCAGCAAGTTCGCCTACCTTCGCTTCAACTTCAGGACCGGCGATGCGGCGGGCCAGAACATGGTGGGCCGGGCCACCTTCGCGGCCTGCCAGTGGATCCTCGCGCAGTACCAGCCCGGCATCCGACGATTCTTCCTGGAATCCAACCTGGCCACGGACAAGAAGGCCTCCCAGATCAACACGCTCCATTCCCGGGGCAAGCGGGTGACCGCCGAGTGCACCGTCCGGCGCGACGTGCTCCGCGAAGTCATGCACGCCGACACCGAAAGCCTCGCCTACCACTGGGGCGTGGCCAACGTGGGGGCCTTCCTGTCCGGCGCCAACAACAACGGGCTGCACAGCCCCAACGCCCTCGCCGCCCTGTTCCTGGCCCTGGGACAGGACGTGGCGAACCTGGCGGAGGGCTCCGCCGGCATTCTCTACACCGAGCTCACGCCCGAGCAGGACCTCTACCTCTCCATCACGATCCCATCGCTTATCGTGGCCACCCACGGGGGCGGCACGGGCCTGCCCACGCAGCGGGAGTGCCTGCAGGTGCTCGGCTGCGTGGGGAAGGGCAAGGTCTACAAACTCGCAGAGATCATCGCCGGGGTGATCCTTGCGGGAGAGATTTCCCTCGGTGCCGCCATTTCCTCCCTCGAGTGGGTGTCCTCGCATGAAAAATACGGACGCAATCGCTGAGCGGGATGCCAGTACGGCAGTCCCACCACGCAGGGCGGGACGAAGGAAGACCCGAATCCGGAGGTCCACCACCAGTGGCTCGCGCCGGTCCGATGAGAAAGCCCTGTCGGCGCCGCTCTCGCAGGAGGACATGCTGCGCGCAAGGGGCTTTGAGATCACGCGGGTGTGGAAGTCCCAGGGACTCATCCGCCGCCTGCTGGTCACCTGGCGACATTTCCTGGGCCTGCTCTTCGGCGCCCTGGCCTTCCAGGCGGCCACCCGCGCCGAGGAGGGCGGGCCCCGGGGCCTGCGCGGCCTGCTGCTCCGGGCCGCAGCGCTGCCCGGGCGGCTCTTCGTGGACGCGTCGCTGCGCGGGGAACCCCTGCCCGTCCAGCTGCGCCGACGCCTCGAACGCCTGGGCCCCACCTACATCAAGCTGGGCCAAATCCTCAGCCTGCGCGAAGACCTGCTGCCCAAAGCCATCACCGATGAACTGAAGCATCTGCTCAACCGCCTGCCCGTGGTGCCCCTGGACGTGCTGCAGGAGATCATCGAAAAGGATCTCAAGCGGCCCATCGGCCTCATGTTCCTCTCCATCGATCCGATCCCTCTGGGCTCAGCGTCCATCGGCCAGACTCACAAGGCCATCACCATCGACGGGGAAGAAGTCCTCCTGAAGGTGGTCAAGCCGGGCATCCGCGAAACGCTGCAACGGGACGCGAAGCTGCTGCGAGGGCTGGGTTGGGTGGCCCAGCTGCTCATCCCCCAGTACCAGCCCCGCCAGGTGGTGAACGAGTTCTGCGCCTACACCCTGCGCGAGGTGGACCTGCGGCTGGAAGCCGAGAACGCCGAGATCTTCGCGGGCCATTTCGTCGACGTGCCCGACGTGGTATTCCCGCGCATCCACCGGGAATACAGCGGGCGCAACGTCCTCTGCATGGAGTTCTTCGACGGGTTGAGTCCGGATTCGCCCGAAGCCCGGGACCTGCCGGAGGAACAGCGGCGCCACCTGACGGACCTGGGCGCCATGGCCATCATCCGCATGCTGTACCGGGATGGTTTCTTCCACGCGGATCTGCACCCGGGCAACCTCATCATCCTGCCCGGCCCCAAGATCGGATTCATCGACCTGGGCATGGTGGGCCGCCTGGACGAGGACCTGCGCCGGTCCCTCATGTACTACTACTTTGCCCTCGTGATGGGGGATGGCGAAAACGCCGCCCGGTACCTCACCGCCATCGCCATGCCTGGGCCCAACGCCGATCCCGTGGGCTTCCACCGGGATGCAGTCGACATCGCCAACCGGTGGAAACGGGCCGCCAATTTTACCGACTTCTCCCTGGGCCAGCTCATCTTGCAGTCCCTGGGCCGGAGCGCCGCCCACGGCATGTACTTCCCCGTGGAACTGGTGCTGATGGTGAAGGCCCTGGTCACCTTCGAGGGGGTGGGCAATGTCTTGCTGCCGGGCTTCGACGTGGCCGAGGTGAGCCGCCGCCACATCCGGTCTCTGTTCATTCAGCAGTTCAGTCCCTTCCGGCTCATCAGCGAAAGCATGCGCGGCATCCCCGAGCTGGTAGATGCCATGGCCAAGATGCCCCTGCTGATCACGGACGGCCTCAGGGTGCTGGAGAAATACGCCCGGCAACCGCAGGCCCCGCCGCTCTCCGGCCTGCGGGGCACCCTCATCGCTGGTTCCTGCCTGGTGGCCGGTGCCGTGGCCATGGGCTTCCGCGCCCCGTGGCCGGTCTGGTCCGGGTTCTTCCTGGTCGCGTTCGTACTGGCCATCCGAAAGAAGTGAGCCCCATGCGTGAGCGCATCGCCTCCCACGACGCCATCTGGCTGCAGGATTCCACCACGAACCTGATGGTGATCAACGCGGTCATCATCACCGACCGGCTGGACCTCGCGACCCTGCGGCAGGCCTTCCAGCGCCGCATCTTCGAGGGCCCGGAAGCCGCGCGGTTCGAACGTCTGCGGTGCCGGATCACCGGGAAGGGGCTGCGGCGCTACTGGGACAAGGATCCGCACTTCGACCTCTCCAACCACATCTTCGCCTGCAAGGGCCGGAACCTGCACAAGCTCGAGGCAATCCAGGCCTATGTCGGTCGCACCGCGAGCCTTCAGCTGGACGAGGACCGCCCCCGCTGGGAGATCCAGGTGATCGAGGAATTCGAGGAGAACGCCACCGCCCTCCTGGTCCGCATCCACCACAGCATCGGGGATGGCGAAGCCCTGGTGTCCCTCATGTTCACGCTGATGGACGGCTCCTGGGAGGAAAAGCAGGGCATGGACCGGCATGCCCCCGCCGCCCCCACGGACATCCCCTGGCTGGATCGGGCGCTCCGGGCGGCCGCCATTCCCTTGAAGGCCCCGGGCATCCTTCTCCGCCGTCTCACCTGGATTCCGGACCGAAGCCACCTACACGGCCCCGCGCTTTCGGGAAACAAGCAGGTGGCCTGGACGGCGCCCCTGGACCTGGACGTGGTGAAGAAGGCCCGGCACCAGATCGGTGCCACGGTCAATGATGTGCTCATGGCTTCGGTGTCCGGCGCCTTTTCGACCTACCTAGCCCAACAGGGAGGCGCGGCACCCGCCCGCTTCCTCATTTCCATGCCCGTCAATGTCCGGCCCCTGGGCGAGATTCCCCGCTGCGAGAACCATTTCGCCCCCGTGCCCATGTCCATTCCGGCGGGCACCTGCTCCCTCTCCAAACGGATTCTCGAGGTCAAGTCGAAGATGGACCAGATGAAGCGATCCGCCGTTCCCCTGGTGGTCTACGAGATCCAGCGGGTGCTCCTGACCCTCTTCCCCAAGGCCGTAAGCCGGGGGCTCATCGACTTCCTCGCCAACAAGTGCACCGCCGTGGTCACCAACATCGCCGGCCCCTGCCGGGACATCACCCTGGAGGGGCGCCGCGTGCGCTCCATCCTCTTCTGGGTGCCCCAGCGGGCAAACATCGGCGTGGGCATTTCCATCCTGAGTTTCGCCGGCCAGGTGCAGCTGGGCATCATCGCCGATGAAGCCCTCGTGCCCAACCTGGCCCTGCTCATCCAGGCCTTCGAAAAGGAGTTCGAGGCCCTCCGATCGCTTTGATGCCCACCGTCCGCATTGTTGTTAGGTAAGTGCCAAGACGCCAAAAGGCTGCGACCCCTCCCCAGGGATGCCCGTTATGGCGAGCCTTTCTTGGCGTCTTGGCAGCGGATCCATTCTTGGTTGCGGCACCCGGCCGCGTGGCGTTCCTCCTTGCTGGATCCTCCTTTTCAACTCAACTCACGATGAACTCCACCGGCGACTTGGCCTACCTGAGGCTGGCCTCCAGGGCCTGCAGCGTGGTCTCCAACCGCTCGACCACATTGCCCCGTCTCTCCGGATAACCCTTGATGCAATCCCACACGGTTCTCGAAGGATCTGTCAGTACCTTCAGGCGGAGCGAAAGGCCATGCTTTTGCAGGAGCGGGCCCAGGATCTCCCGCCGGTTCCAGAGGTCCGCCCGGGTCTGGTCGTAGCCGATCTCGCAGACCTTGCGGCGGGAATGAAAACGGAAGAGGTTCGCGAAGAGACGGTGCTCCTTGGGGTCCGGCTGGAACAGCACGAGGTCTGAATCCGGATAGGCCTGGGCGGACCGCTCCATGCCCAGGGACACCCGGGAGTGGATGAGAATCCGGAAGCTCTGAGAGAGGACGGCCGGAAGCCCGCCCCGCTGAACCGCCCGGCGCCCGAGGACCTGGCGGGCATCCTCTGAGCCCGTTTCCATGGGCACCAGGGGGTTCACGCAAAGCAGCAGGTCCACGCCATGTTCCAGGGCCACCGACGAATGCATCGTCTTCAACAGAACACCATCCACGCAGATCCGCCCCTCCACCTCCACGGGCTGGTAGATGCCGGGGACGGCCGTGCTCGCCTGCACCGCCCGGGAAATGGGCACATGGGCCAACTCCTTGCTGCCGAACACCATGGCCTTGCCGGTCTCGAGATCCGTGGCCACCACGAAGAAGGTTCGCGAAAGGTTGCGGAAGTCATCGGTCTTGCCCCGCAGGGCGAAGGTCTGCTCAAGGTAGTCGCGGATGGCGTCGTTATCGAACAGGCAGACAGGCAGCGAAGGACCCAGCCCCTCCAGGCTGCCGATGAAGGAACGCGCCTCGGGCCCCTTGAGGAGCTGGGTGATGGCATCCGCCAACACCCACGGCAGCTGCAGTCCCCTTCGCCTCAGTTCCCGGAAGGCCGGAACAAAAAAGATGGCGGGATCGAACAGGAGGCCCTGGTTCCCCTCGGCTTGAAGGCCGTAGATCATCTCGGCCACGGAAATGCCGTTCACCAGATGGGCCCCCACGAAGGCCCCGGCGCTCACCCCCACGTAGACGTGGAGGTGGTTCAGGTCCAGCCCCGCGATGGATTCCTCGAGGGCCCGGAGGGCGCCCACTTCATAGACGCCCCCCAGCATGCCTCCGGAAGCCAGGGCAATTCCGATTCGCGGTGGGTTGCCGCGGCGTGGCGCGGTCATAGAGCCTCAGGCCCTGGCGCTGCGGGTCCTGGCCTTGGGCTTCGCGTGTCCCGCAGCCTTGGCCTGACCCGTCACCTTGGCCTGGTGCACGAGCTTGGTGAGCTCTTCCACCCGGTGGGTGAGCTTGACGATCTCGCTGCGGGTGGGCACGCCCAGGCGCTGCATGGCGGCGGCCAGGCCCTCTTCGATGGGCGAGGTGACCTTGCCGAGCATGTCCGCGGCATCATCTCTCAGGCCGCGCGCCCGCTCCGTCAAACCATCGATCCGGATCTGGTTCGTTTCCTCCTGCTCCTTGCCTTTGTCGACGAGCTGCTTGAAGAGGCGACCGCCTTCTTCGCCGGCGAGGTTGAAGGCGCCGAGGCCCGCCAGCCAGATCTCATAGGCCGTGTCCTTGAGACCGACGTTGGTTTCCGTTTTCTTCTTGGTGCTCATGGTCGTGCTCCTTTCTGCCGGTCCAGGCCGACATGGGTGGTGCTTAGGGAGTGCTCTTGCGGACCGCACGGGGGCGGTTCGGGCCACTCCGGGTTCGTTTGCTGGTTTCCAGTTCCGCCAGGGCCTGCTCCAGCTCGCCGATGCGCTGCTGGAGCAGGGCCATGTCCTCCTTGGCGCCGCCGACAAAGGCGAGGCGTTCCACCGAATGGCGCACGGCGTCCTCGACCTTGGCCTGGACCTGCCCCACGCCTTCGCTGAGGGCCTCGCCGCCGCGGCGGATGACCTCGTGGAGGAAGTCCCCGCTGAACAGGGAATGCCCTCGTCGGTGGTCTTCGTAGATGCTCTGGGCCAGGGTCTGCGCGGTCACATCATCGCCGGTCTGACTATCCACGACCTGCAGTTCCTGTCCGGCGCGGATCCAGGCGGAGAGCTCCTCCAGCGAGACGTAGCGGCTCTCCTCCGTGTCATAGAGTTTCCGGCTGGCGCCACCATAACGCTTGATGAGGCGGATCATCCCTGACCCCTTTCATGCACCCAATTTACCGCATTGCGGCAAAGGTGCCAGTTTTTATTTTCCGCACTGCGGTATTTTTCAATCACTCATTTGATTGATTTTGTTTTAACCATTTTTTCGAACAGCTGCTCAAGCGCCCCCAGGTTGCCCGGCGGAACCGGCTCCATAGCCACAGGAATGATGGCCTGACCCCCTGGGAAGAGGCTGCGCAGCAGCGTGAGACCCTGCTGGTCCCGCTCGGCCAGGAAACGCAGAAGGGTTGGCCCCGCCCCCTGCCCGGCCTTCCGGCCCGGATCCGGGTGGATCTGGTTCACCAGGATCGGCCCCAGGTGGTGTCGCGTTTCTGCGAGCTTGCGCAGGAAGAACATGGCATCCGGCACCCGGTCCGGGCCGGGGCCCGCCACCAGGAGGAACCGGGTGTCTTCCGCCTGGAGGAGCTTCCGCACCTCTTCGGCGCGTTGGCCGAACCCCTCGAATAGGGGGGCGAAGGCGCGGATGAATTCCACCACATCCAGCAAGAACTGGCGTCCGATGAGACGATCCGACAGCTCCATGACCCCCCGCGCGGCGAGGCGGAAGGCCAGGTTCTGTCCGCCCTTGCCATCCCACCAGGGGTCCGAGGCGAAGCGGATGGCCTTGCTGCCCACCAGCTTCAGCATGCGCTCCGGCGCCTGGAGGAAATCCATGGCCTGCCGGGCGGGCGGCGTATCCAGGATGATGCAGTCGTACCGGTTCGCGGCCTGCATCTCGAAGAGCCGCTCCATGGCCATGTATTCCAGGATGCCCGCCAGGCTCCCGGCCATGTCGCGGTAGAAGCGGTTGGAGAAGATCCGCTGGGCCGCCGCTTCATCGGGCGCGTAGGTCTGGATGAGGCGATCAAAGGTGCGTCGGGCATCCAGCAGGGCCGCATCCAAGGTGCTCGCGTCTGCGGTGGCCACGGGAACGGGTTCATCCTTGGCCGCCTCCCCCACCCCAAGAGAATCCTTGAGGCGCTGCGATGGATCAAAGGTCATCACCAGCGTCCGCCGTCCGGCCTTTGCCGCACCCAGCGCCAGGGCCGCAGCCAGGGTGGTCTTGCCGACGCCGCCCGCACCCACCACCACGATGAGGCGCCCCGAGAGCAGGTCGCTGCTCATGCGTCGCCCGCCTGGAAGGCCTGGGCCAGGGCTTCGATCAAGGGTTCTCCCCGGTCCAGGGGCAGCAGGGGCAGCTCCACCAGGGCGCCGTCCCAGACGGCCTTGAGCCTCGCCAGTTCCTCTTGGTTCAAACGACGGCGGGTCTGCCACAACCCAGCGCCATCCCCTGCGGTGCCTGCTGGAAGGGCCGGGTAGAGCCCGTTCGCCACCACGAGATCAGGCTTGGTGGCGAGCTGCGCCTGAAGCAGGAGCAGCAGTTCTAGGGTTTCCTGCACGGGCATTTCCTCCGCGAGGGTGGCGAGCACGATGCCGCAGCGGGAAGCATCCGCGAGAAAGTCGGCCAAGGCAGCGGCCATATCGCCGAGCTGCCCGCCGTTCGTGGCCCGCGCCAACAGGCCGGGTGCGGCGAGCAGGGTGGCGCCATGGCCGGTGGCCGGGGCATCCAGGATCACCACATCCACCTTGAGTCGATGATGGCCCTCCAGAGCCCGGTAGGCGTAGCCCAGCAGGGCCGTTTCTTTCAAGCCGGGCGCACCATCCACGAAGTGGTGAAAGGCCGCGCTATCCACAATCTTGCGGGCCAGGTAGGCGATGGGAACCTTCTCCCGCACCAGCCCCTCGATGACGGCCTCCGGCTGCAGATTCTGGAGCCACAGGCGCGGCCCCGCCTGTACCGGTTCCCCGCCGGAGGGTTCCGTGCCCAAGGCCTGATGCAGGCTCTCCCGGGGGTCCACTTCCAACAGCAGGACGCGCTTCCCGCGTTCGGCCAGCAGCCAGCCCAGAACCGAGGCCACCGTGGTCTTGCCGACACCACCCTTGCCAGTCACCACCACCAGCTGCCGTTCCACGAGCCGATCCAGGGCAGACATGACCAAAAGACTCCGGGTTCGATCCTCACCGATGCACCAATCTACTACCAGTTCGTCGCAGCGAAGAGAAACCCCCGTTCGCCGGTGGAGGATCTCCGTTCACCCCCCAGCCTCGCCGCCCAGCCCCGCCTGCGATAGAGTTTCCTTGTCCCCCACGAGGTCCTTGCCATGAGCGATCAGCCCACCTCCCTGTACGGCAACCAGCCCGATGCCCCGACGCCCACATCACCCGGGTTGATGGATCAGATCGTCGGGGTGTTCACCAGCCCGGTGGAGCTGTTCCAGCGCCTGAACAAGGCCCCCAGCTGGGGTTGGGCCCTGGGCCTGCTCATCGTGTGCTCCGTGATCATCACCGTGACCTGGGGTCTGAAGGTGGATGTGGATGAAATGGCGCGGCCCGCACTGGAGCGCAATCCGCAGATGCAGGCCGCCCAGATCGACATGATCATTTCCATGCAGAAGAAGTTCCTCATGCCCTTCGGCATCCTCTTCTCCCTCTTCGGGCTCCCCGCAGTCATGGCCCTGTTGGGGCTCTTCTACTGGCTGATCGGCAAGGCGCTGCCCGAAGGCCAGGCTCCCACCTATCCCCAGGCCCTCAGCGCGGCGGTGGTGCCGAGCCTGGTGAAGCTGCCGCAGATGCTGCTGCTCATCGTGATCTGCCTCATGCGTCCCATCGGCGGCCTCACGCCTGACAAGATCGCCCCTACATCGCTGGGCTACTTCCTCCACCCGGAGAGCCTCAAGCTCCAGGCCATCTTCTATGCCGTGGATCTCTTCTACCTGGCCGAGGCCGTGCTGGCCTATGTCGCCTTGCGCCACCTTGTCCGCATGAAGACCGCTGGCGCCCTCATTTGTGTCCTGCTGCCCATGGCCGTCGCCATCGGCATGCGACTCCT
Source organism: Acidobacteriota bacterium (assembly GCA_043775845.1). Taxonomy (GTDB): domain Bacteria; phylum Acidobacteriota; class Holophagae; order Holophagales; family Holophagaceae; genus Geothrix. Next base: position 3,516 of record JAYVRY010000194.1, on the reverse strand, counting down.
CGGAGCCAAGTAGATGGCCACGCGTAAAACCAAGCTCCTCTTTGGGGGCGGGGGAGCCCTCGTCCTGCTGATCGTGTTCGGCCTCGGCTTCGGCGGCGCCAAGGATGAGGACAGTGCCTATTCCTGGGACACCGTGGGCCGCGGCGACATCCGCGAAACCATTCAAGCCAGCGGCGAGATCCGCGCCAAGACGCAAATCAATATCGGCACCTCCGTGGCCGGTGAGATCAAGGCCATTCACGTGAAGGATGGCCAGGATGTGAAGGCCGGGGATCTCCTGGTGTCCATCGATCAGGAACGCTTGAAGCAATCCATGGTACAGGCCCAGGCCTCGCTGGATGCGGTGCGTCAGGACACGACGCGCCTCGAAGGCACCATGCGCCGCAGCGTGGACAGCTTCCCCCGCTATGAAGCCCTCCGCCAACAAGGCCTCATGTCCGATGAGGATTTCCGCCAGCAGAAGCTGAACAAGGAAAGCGCCGTGCTGTCCTACAACAGCGCCAAGGCCAACGTGGCGCAGAGTGAGGCCAACCTGAGAGTCATGCAGGATGGCCTATCCAAAGCGACGCTGCGCGCACCCATCGCGGGCCGAGTCACCAGCCTGAAGGCCGAGAAGGGCGAGACCGCCATTCCCGGTATGAGCAATGTCTCCGGCGCCTTGCTCATGATCATTTCGGACATGAGCGAGATGCAGGCCGAGGTCAAGGTCAACGAAAGCGAAGTGGTGCGCACCAAGGTGGGTCAGACTGCCCAGGTCACCGTGGAATCGCTGCCTGGCAGGGTGTTCCAAGGCAAGGTCATCGAGGTGGCCACGGGCACGGAGAAGACCGGCAGCGATGCGAACCTCTACAAGGTGAAGGTGGTCCTCGCGGGTCAGCGCAGCGATCTGGATAACCTGCGGCCAGGCATGAGCGCCCGCGCCGTGATCCTCACCCAGGAGGGCAAGGCCCTGCTGCGCGTGCCGCTACAGGCGGTGTTGGAGCGGGAGGGCAGCCTGGAGGAAGCCCAGAAGCAGGGCCTCCTGGCCCCCAGCAACCGGAACATCGTGCTGCTCTTCAAGGATGGCAAGGCCATCGAGCGTCCCGTGCAAGTCGGCATCGCCAACACCCAGTTCTTCGAACTGAAAGAAGGCCTGGCCGAGGGCGACAAGGTGCTCACGGGCCCCATCCGGAAACTGAAAGAGATGAAGGACAAGGCCCCCGTCAAACTGCGGGCCCGTTCCGAAAGCGATCTGGCCAAGGCCAAAGAGCCGAAGAAGTAATGGACCTCCGCGAACCCCTCTCCGCGGCCGTCCGCGCCCTCCGGGCCAACAAGCTGCGCTCCGCGCTCACCACGCTGGGCATCGTCATCGGCGTGGCGGCCGTGATCATCGTGGTGAGCCTCGTGGAGGCCATGAAGACCAGCGTGCTCAAGCAGGTGGAAAAGGCCGGCAGCCAGACCCTCTTCGTCCGTCCGATCTTTCCCGGAGAACTATCCCCGGAGGAGCGGGCCCGCCTGAAGGATCGCGATCTGACCCTCGACCACATGCGCGCCCTCGCCAAGGACGTGCCCCAGCTCACGCTGGTGACACCCTCGTTTTACACCGGTTACGAAGCCAAGGTCGGGGGCAGGAGCGCTTCCACCCGCGTCATCATGACCGACGACAGCTACCTCGAACTGAACGGCATCAACCTCGACAAGGGCCGCAACTTCGTGCCTTCGGATCTACGCCTGGCCAGCAAGGTGGCCATCGTGGGCCCCAGCCTCCTGGACAAACTGGGCCTCCAGGGCAACCCCATCGGCCGCACCCTCGTGGTGAACAGCAACCTCAGCCTGGAAGTGGTGGGACTCCTGGAGGCCCAGGGCGGCTCTCTCGGCAATGACCCCGACGATGTCATCATGATTCCCCTCAGCACGGGTTTCTCGCAGTTGACGGAGGCCCAGCGCCGCCAGCTCTTCTTCCAGGCCCGGGTGGATCCCCGCATCACGGCGGATGATGGCGCGGATCTGGTGGAGGATGCCCTCCGGCGCATCAAGGGCCTGCGGGGCAAGCAGCCCAACAGCTTCAAGGTCTTCAGCCCCAAGCAGATCACCGGCATCGTCAGCGGCATCACCGGCACCATCACCGCCGTGGCCGGGGGCATGGTATCGATCGCCCTGCTGGTGGGCGGCATCGGCATCATGAACATCATGCTGGTGAGCGTCACCGAGCGCACCCGCGAGATCGGCGTGCGCAAGGCCGTGGGCGCCAAGCGCCGCGACGTGCTGCTGCAGTTCCTCATCGAGGCCGCCTTCCTGTGCGTGCTGGGCGGGGCCATGGGCGTGGGTCTCGGCTTCGTGCTGGGCGCCGCGCTGGGCCAGGCCCTCATGGGCAGCATGGGCGCCGTGCCCCTTTGGGCCGTGGTCAGCGCCTTCGCCGTGCCCGCTGCCATCGGCCTCATCTTCGGCCTCTACCCCGCCGCCAAGGCCAGCAAACTGGATCCCATCGAGGCGCTCCGCTATGAGTAGCGGCACGCCTCGGATCCCGCGGCTCCGCCGACAACCCCCAGATCGGACACGCCCCCGGCGTGTCCTCCCGTTCGGCTTTGCCTCACAGATGGGGCCCCAACAGATCGGACACGCCCCCGGCGTGTCCTCCCGTTCGGCTTTGCCTCACGGATGGGGCCCCGTCCCATCGAGGCACTGAGATACGAATGAAGTTCGTTGCGGCCTTCCTGTGCTTCAGCAGCCTCTCCATCTCCTGCCAGACGGGGAGCGTGGACCTGAGCAAACTGAAGGATGGGGACATCGTCTTCCAGGCTTCCCGCTCTTCCCAAAGCAAAGCCATTCAAGCGGCCACCCATTCCCCTTACAGCCACATGGGGATCCTCTTCTGGAACGACCACCAGTGGATGGTTCTGGAGGCGGTCCAGCCGGTGAAGTGGACACCGTTTGATCGATGGACTGCCAGGGGCACCGGGGGCCACCTGGTGTTGAAGCGGCTGAAGAATCGGGATGCCCGTTTGACGGCGCCCATCCTGGCCCGCATGAAACACGTGGGCATGCGGCTTCTCGGCAAGCCCTACGACCTGACCTTCGAGTGGTCCGATGATCGGATCTACTGTTCCGAACTGGTGTGGAAGATCTACCAGGAAGGGGCTGCCATCGAGGTTGGTTCCCTGCAACGGCTCAAGGAGTTCGATCTGACCCATCCAGCTGTGTGGGCGAAACTCCGCGAGCGGTACCGGGACCGGCCGCCCATGGACGAGCCGGTGATTTCTCCCCAGCGCATGTTCGAGAGCCCTGAGCTGGAAACCATCCTCCAGCAGTAGCGCGGCGACGAAGTGGCGCTTGACGGGTCAAAGCAGAAGTCGGGCATACTCCCCCCATGATTCCCCGATCTTGGTGGTGGCTCCTCGCGGCGGCGGGGCTGGTGCTCTTGTTCCTCCTGCGCAAGGTCGCCCGGCGCGCCCTGCGCCGCTGGTCCTGGCGTCATGCCTTGCGCACACGCCGGGAGCTGGGCTTCCGCTTGAACCCGGTGACGGTCATCCCCGTTCC
>JAYVRY010000193.1:0-18585 GCA_043775845.1 Acidobacteriota bacterium | reverse complement strand
GAAACGCTTTGTGGAAGGGGGCCTGCAGGACCTTTCCATCAGCCGCACCAGCATCAGCTGGGGCATCCCCGTGCCCGGCGACGAGAAGCACGTCATCTATGTCTGGTTCGATGCCCTGCTGAACTACCTCACGGGCTGCCCCGCCAACTGCTGGCCACCCGATCTGCAACTGGTGGGCAAGGACATCCTGCGCTTCCACGCTGTCTACTGGCCCGCCTTCCTCATGGCCGCGGGCATGTTCCAGCCCACGACCATCCTGGCCCACGGCTGGTGGCTCATGGGCGAGGACAAGATGTCCAAGAGCAAGGGCAACGTGGTGCGCCCCGATACTCTTTTGCGCTTCGGCAACGATGCCCTGCGCTTCTACTTCATGCGCGACATGCAGGTCGGTCACGACCGCGCCTTTTCCTTCGAGGGCTTCATGGACCGACTCAACGCCGATCTGGCCAATGGCCTGGGCAACCTGGCCTCCCGCACGCTCAGCATGATCCAGCGCTACCGTGGCGGCGTCGTGCCCATGCCCGCGGTGTTCGACGAATCAGATCAGGACGTGGCCACACAGCTGCTGACGGTCTTCCCCGAGTACCTCGAACAGGCCCGTGCCAATGACTTCCACGCCGCACTGAACGTGCTGTGGACCTACCTCCGCCACCTCGACGGCTACATCGTCAAGGCCGAGCCCTGGAAACTGGCCAAGGATCCCGTCAACGATCCCAAGCTGGATGCCGTGCTGGCCAACCTCTACCGGGCTCTGCGCGCCACGGCCCTGCTGGTGGCCCCCGTGATGCCCGAACTGGCCCAGACCCTCTGGGAATCACTCGGCCACGCGACGAAGGTGGCCGAGACCACCTTCCATGGCTTCGCCCTCGATGGCCCCGCCATCGGCCCCATCGGCGATCCCAAGCCCCTGTTCCAGCGCATCGACAAGGAGAAGGAATTGAGCGAACTGCTGCCCCCGGAAGCCCCGGTCGAAACCAAGCCCACCCTGGATGTCCCCGAGATCCGCGAAGTGGTGGATGCCGACACCTTCTTCAAGGTGGACCTGCGCGTGGGCAAGATCCTCGAAGCCGAGCGCGTGCCCAAGAGCGACAAGCTCATCAAGATGAAGGTCGACATCGGCTTGGAACAGCGCACCATCGTGGGCGGCATCGGCAAGGCTTACGAACCGGCGGATCTGCTGGAGAAACTGGTGGTGGTGGTGGCGAACCTGGCACCGCGCAAGCTCATGGGCATCGAAAGCCACGGCATGCTGCTGGCCGCCAGTGACAACGCCAGCAAGCCCTACCTGGTGGCGCCTCCCAGCGGTGCTCAGCCCGGATTCCTGGTGAAGTGAAACGCCCCCTCTTCAGCTTCGAGGCCGAGCTCCTCACGGATGCCCCTTACGAGCACATCGAAGGGCGCCTGCGCTGTGAGTCTCCCCAGGTCTTCAAGAGCCTGCGCACGCTGGCCGTGTGGGCGACTCCGGAGGCAACGACCGATCGGCTGGTGCTTCGCTGGTCGCGTACGGTGGCCGGAGCTGAGGAGTCAGGGGAACTGATCCTCACGCCCGATCCGAAAGGTGCGCGCCTGCGTCTTGAAGGGCGCATGAAGGGCTGGATGGGCTTCCTGCTGTTTGGCCTGCTGCGTTGGCGGACAGACCGCTTGCTGGACCGTTTCGTGGAGGAATTGTGAAGGCTGTGCTCTGGATGAAGCCGAGTTGCACCACCTGCCGTAACGCCAAGGCCAAGCTGGAGGAACTGGGCATCGAGGTGGAGGTGCGCGACTACTTCAAGAAGCCGCTGGAGGCCGCGGAACTGGAGCGGTTATTGCCGAAGGATCCGACTCCGATGCTCGGTACCAAAAGCCCCAAGTACAAGGAACTGGGTTTGAAGGACCAGCGGCTCAGCAAGGCCGAAGCGATCGTGCTGATGGTGATGGACAACAACCTGCTCAAGCGGCCCATCCTGGTGCATCCCAAGGGAGTGATCATTGGATTCGATGCCAGCGCCTATGCGAAGCTGATCTCCTAAGGGAGGATCCATGCGCTTCTACAGCTGGAATGTGAACGGCTTCCGTTCGGTCTTGAAGAAGGGCTTCATGGACTGGTTGGAAGAGACAGAGCCCGACGTGCTCTCGCTCCAGGAAATCCGCTCCGAATGGGAGGAGATCGATCTGGGGGTCCGCCGCCAGCTGGAAAGCGCCTACGACATCTGCTGGTTCCCCGCCACCAGCAAGAAGGGCTACGCGGGATCGGCCACGCTCACGAAGAAGGAACTGGGGTTTAGCCACAGCAAGGGGTTGGGCATCGAAGGCTACGATGCCGAAGGTCGCATGATCGTCTCCCGGAAGGACAAGCTCGTCTTCATCGCGGGCTACTTTCCCAACGCCTCGCAGGGCCTCGTGCGACTGCCCTTCAAGCGCCAGTTCGCCAAGGATCTGGCTGCCATCGTGGCGAAGCATCACAAGGCCGGGGACCAGGTCATCCTCACCGGTGACATGAATGTGGCCCCCGAGGAAATCGACCTCGCCCGGCCCAAAGACAACACCAAGAACCCTGGATTCACCCCTGAAGAACGCCAGGACTTCAAGCTCTACCTGGGCGCGGGTCTGGCGGATGTGCTGCGGGAACGGAACCCCGAGGTGCCGGGGCTCTACACCTGGTGGACCGCCCGCGGCGGGGCGCGTGAGCGGAACGTGGGCTGGAGGATCGACCTCTTCCTGGCCAGTCGTCCCCTTCTCGAGAAGGTGAAGGATGCCCGCATCCATGCCGATGTCCTGGGTTCCGACCACTGCCCCATCAGCCTGGAACTGGCCTAAGCTTTTCCCCACGCCAAAAAAGTGAGGGCCCCAAGCGGGGCCCTCACTTTTTTGGCGCCTACGACTACTTGATCTTCTTCAGCGAAGGATCTTTCAGCATTTCCTTGGCGGTCGCGGCGTTCTTGCCCGCAGGAGCGATCTCAAGATACTTCTCGAGGTGCGTCTTGGTGCCCTTCAGGTTGTTGTCCCCGAATTCAACCATGGCCAGCATGTAGTGGGCTTCCGCGTAGGTGGCATTGACCTCCAGGACCCGCGTCCACTGCGCCTTGGCTTCCTTGGACTTGCCGGCATTGAAGGCTTCCACTCCCTTGTTGTAGATCACATCAGGATTGGGCCCCTGAATGGTTTCCAGCATCGTGGTGTACTTCTGCTCGGCAGCCTTGTCGTCCTTGGCCTTGCTGGTTTCGATCAAGGCTAAAATTACACGCTCGTCCTTGGGATTCCGTTCGAGGGCTTTAAGGAGGTAGGGTTCACCATCTTCCTTCTTGGCGCCAGCCTGTGCGAGCGTGATGCCCAGCACTCGCTCAATTTTGAGGAGTTCGGGGGCCAGGTCGGCCTTGGCTTTTTCGTCCGTGAGCTTCTCTCGCGCAACGGACAAGGCCTTGTATGCTTTTTCGATGTGAGGGAGTGCCTCGTCGAACTTCCCTTCGTTGTAGAGAGGAATGGCCATGTTGAAGGCATCACGGCCTTCGGCATCCAGGGCCGCCCCAGGATCAACAGCCGCAGCACCGGTAGATCCGCTCTGGGAGCGTGTTTCAGAAGGGGTGAGCAGGGTGATGTTCCTGACCAGCACATCCCCCAGGGGAATCTTGATCTGCTCTTTGTAATCCACGAAGCCATCTGAACTGATGGTGAAGTCATAATCCTTGGGATCCAGGCCCACCTGGATGAACGCACCAGCTTTGTCAGTGACTATATCCTTGGCCCAGTTGCGATCCAGGCGCTTGATGAGGATCTTGGCACCGGCAATGGGCTTGCCTTCCTTGTTGACGATCTTGCCGGAAAGCCGGCCGGTCGTATCCGCATGGACGGTGATGCAGGCTGCGGGGAGCAAAAGGGCGAGAATGAGGCGTCGCATGGGTCTTCCTCCGAACTCATCTATCGTTTCATAGGGGGACCCTTCTGCGGAGTGCTTTTCGTCAAAAAGAGGCCGTATCGGCCTCGCCGTTGTCGAAAACGGACCGAATCCAAGCTGGATGCAGGAAAGGATGGGCTGTGGTAGGCTTCCGGGCAGACAAGTCCTGAAAGTGTTTGAGGTAGCCCATGAATCCAGCGGTGCCGGAAGCATCATTGACGGCCCTGATGCACCTTCTGACGGAGCAGGCCCTCATGTCGATGGGGGTTCCGCATCCCATGATGAAGGAAACGCCCCCGGCCAATCCGGCGGTGGCGCGCTTCTATGTGGGGTTGCTCACTGTATTGAAAGAAAAGACTGAAGGGGCCCGAACCGACGCTGAGACCTCCCAGTTGGAGGAGATTCTCTATCAGCTCCGCCTGCGTGTGCTGGACCTCAAACCCGCGCCAGAGCCATCCGCAGTCCCGAAGTGAACATCGTGAGGAGGATCGGCATGGGATTCTTGCAGGCCTTCCGGACTGGGTTGGTGGTGGCCGGAGCCGCGTTGATGCTGGCGGCAGCCCCGCCTGCGGCCCCCGTTCAGCCTCCTGCTGACGCTCTTCCTTATTCGAACGCGACCCTTCCCGCCATTGCCCTCAGTCATCGTGCCCAGCATCTGATGAGTGCCCTCGCCAAGGGTGATCAAGAGGCCGTGAGGGCTGCGCAGCTTGAGGTGGAGGGCCTCCGGCGGACCTATTCCACCCTCGATATGGCGCCACTGATTGAAGCCATGGCATTGTGGGCCCGGCAGCAGAGCATGTCTGGAAGGGTGGACCTGGGCCTGGAGGGCCTTCAGGCCGTCGAAAGGTGGGCCCCGGATCATCCGACTCTGCTCGGGACCAAGATTACGCTGATGCGTCGTCAGGGGGTTCAGGGCTGGTTGTGGAGTTTTCCTGATCTCCTGAGGTTGACCCAGCAGCGTGTGAACCACCCGGCCCATCGGTGGCTGTGGCTGGTGCAGCACCTGGGTTTGCTCCGCCTGGCGGCCACCTTGCTGCTCTGGGGCTGGACCCTGTCCATGGGGCTGCGATACCGCAATGTCCTGCGACACCTTTGGGAAGATTCGCTCAAGCATCGTGGGCTGTCTCCGGTGCTGTGTGCGTTGATCGGTGCCCTCATACTCGCAGGCCCCGTGATCCTGGGCCTGGACCCCATGGTCGCCGCCATGCTGTGGCTCTTCCTGCTGGCCCCCTTCCTGCTCGCCGCTGAAGTCAGGGTGACGGCGTTCATCCTGCTGCTCCAGCTGGTCCATCCAGCGCTTGCCATTCTGGAACCCTGGGCCGCACGGGAACCCCTGCCCAGCCTGCATCACCTTCAACTCCAGCCTCAAGTGCAACCCGTTTCGGCCGCGACCATCCGCTTCCTGCCGCCCTCCGATCAGACCTTCCTGACTGGTTGGAGCCAGTTGCAAAACCAGGATTGGAAGGCAGCCGTCGCCACCTTCGACAGCCTGGTGGGTCGGCATCCGGATCAGGCTGCTGTCTTGAACAATCTTGGCGTGGCCAAGCAGCAGTCCGGTGATGCCGAGGGAGCCGACAAGGCATTCGAGATGGCCCTCCTGGCAGGCCCGAAGATGGAAGTGCTCCTCAACCAGAGCATCCTCGCCTTCAACCGTCTCGATACGGTGGTTGGCGCCACGAAGCGCGATGAGGCGCAGGCGGCAGCCCCGGAGGCTTACACCCTGCTCATCGCGTTGAACGATGCCCAAGGGGATGTCCGGACCTATCCCATTGCCCTGACGGACACGCCGGAACGGGTGCAGGCGCTGGTGGATGCCGCTGGTGGCAAGGAAGGGGAATCCATTCGCCTGACGGATGGTGTGTTCCTGGTGGGACTCCTTCTGCCGATTTTGGGGATCGCCGCCTTCCTTTCACGCGTGCGGGCCAGCGTGCGCATGGCCCATCCCACTCAATGCATCCGCTGCGGCGAGCCCTTCCACACCACGGACAGTCCGGATGTGGAGGTGTGCCAGAAGTGCCACCACCTGTTCGTGCTGCGGGATGGCCTCCATACCGAGAACCGGCGTAAGAAGCTCGACGAAGTCGCGGAGCACCAGCAATCCACCCGCTGGATCCACCAGGCCCTCATCATTCTGCTGCCAGGTTGCGACCTGACCTTCCTTGGCGATACGCGGGAAGGGCTGATCGAGTTCCTGCCCTTCTGCCTGGCCGTGGGCATGGTGCTCGCGACGGGCCGTTCCGTGCGCTACCCAGGTGAGATCCTGGCGGATCCCACCTCGACCTGGTTGGCGGTGGGAGCAGCCCTGGTGGCCCTGTTCTATGTCCGTTCCTGGCTGAAGCTGATCTTGAGGAGGGGCTGACATGGCGCTGGAAGGATCTCTTCGGGACTTCGACCTCTTCTCCCTGTTCAACATGATCAAAATCCAGGGGAAGAACGGCACCCTGGTGCTCTCCCAGGGCCAGGAATTCGTCAAAGTCTTCTTCGAGAATGGCGAAATCGTGGGCTGCGATTCGAACCAGGTCCGCATGGAAGATCGTTTGGGCACCATGCTGGTGCGGCTAGGACGACTCACGGGTGAGGAACTCCTGGCCATGGTCCAGGTTCAGCGGCAGACCCTCAAGCGCATGGGAACCCTGCTGCTGGAGAGTGGCAAGGTCACGGCTTCCGATCTGCAGGATGCGCTCTTCAACCAGGCCACGTCGATCCTGCACCGTACCTTCCGGTGGGTGGAGGGCGATTACCGTTTCGATTCCATGCTGCCGCCCGATCTGGATCGCGATCACTTCGTTCCCATACCCGTGGACACCGTGTTGATGGAAGCCGCCCGTATCCAGGATGAGTGGCCGGAAGTGGAACGCCGGTTGCCCAACCAGGAGGTGCCCCTGGGCAAGTCTCCTCAAGCCCAGACTCTGCACCTCGACATCGATCGTGACGTGTCGATCCTCCTGGATGGCAAAGGCGGCAAGGTGCATCAGGGCTCCTCGGGGCTTAGCCATGAGCAGGAGATGGTTCTTTCCTACTTCGAGAACGCGCAGAGCATCCATGACGTCATCCAGGTCAGCCGCTACGAGGAACTGGATACCTGCAAGGCCATCGCCGACCTCATCGAGGCTGGCCTCCTGGAACCCATCACCGGAGAAGCCCCGAAAGTCCAGCGCCCCTGGGTGATGGATGGCCACCCCGATCTGGCGCCCATGGAGTGGGAAACCAGTCCTGTGCTCTGGCCCCTGGTGGCGGTAGGGTTCCTGCTACCGCTGGCCCTGTACGTGCCCCACCATCGGGGGTCCATGAACATGGGACTGGCCAGCCTGCAGCCAGTGGACGTGCGGGTGGTGCCAGAAGGTCCCACGCGGCTCCGGCAAGCCTGGGCGCTGCGGATGGCCTCGCCGAAGGATGGCGGCGTCGAATTGGCTCAGAACCTCGGTCGGCCCCTGAATGGCCAGAATCCTGTGTCCGACTTGACGAAATTCCCCGACCCCATGGCCCCTCACGTCACGCCCCCACCTGAACCCATTCCGGCCCCCAAGAAGAAGTAAGGAATCTCCATGTTCGTGCAGCAGCGCCAGGGTTCCCTGGAGGTGATTTGCGGCCCCATGTTCTCCGGCAAGTCCGAGGAACTCATTCGGCGCATCAAGCGGGCCATCATCGCCAAGCAGAAGGTCCAGGTGTTCAAGCCTGCCCTGGATGACCGATACGATGTCTCGGCCGTCGCCAGCCACAGTCAGCGCAAGCATGAAGCCATCGCCGTGAAGGACACCACCGAACTCCTGCGGCATCTGGATCCGGAAACCCAGGTGGTGGCCCTCGATGAAGCCCAGTTCTTGGACGAAGGCCTGATTCCCATCATCGAGGATCTTGCCAACCGTGGCGTTCGCGTCATTGCGGGTGGCCTCGATCAGGATTCCAACGGCGAGCCCTTTGGCATCATGCCGATCCTGTTGGCGAAGGCGGATTACGTCACCAAACTCCAAGCCATCTGCATGGTGTGCGGGGCCCTGGCGAGTCGAACCCAGCGCATGGTGCATACTGGCGGGCAGGTGCTGGTGGGGGCCGCCGAGGCTTATGAGGCCCGCTGTCGCCACTGCCACGAAGTGCCCCACGCCACCGGAGACCGGCTGCTGGAAGACCTCACCTCGGGCTCTTGATCTTCCACTTCGTCAAGGCGATAGGCGGCATGACATCCTTCTGGGGGGTCAGAGGCCATGCGCTGCTGGCCTGGCTTTGACGCAACGCTAGACTAGTACCGGCGCGCTGCTGCAGCGCTGTTTTTTCAACCCGCCCGAGGCTTCAGGGCACATCAGGAGGTTCCCATGGCTGGCGCCTACGCCACCTTCACCCACATCACGGACTACATGGGGCTCGAAGGCCTGTTGACCGACGAAGAGCGGATGATCCGCGAATCGGCGCGCAAGTTCGTCAATGCCGAAGTGCTGCCCATCATCGAGAAGCACGCCCAGGCGCAGACCTTCCCCAAGGAGCTCATCCCCAAGATGGGCGAGCTGGGCTTCTACGGCCCCTCGCTGCCCGAGGAATACGGCTGCATGGGTGTGTCCAACGTGGCTTACGGGCTGCTGATGTATGAATTGGAGCGCGGCGATTCGGGCTTGCGGTCTTTCGCTTCTGTGCAGGGCAGTCTCGTCATGTGGCCCATCTACGCCTACGGCAGCGAAGCGCAGAAGAAGCATGCTGCCCAAGCTGGCCACGGGCGAGAAGATCGGCTGCTTTGGCCTGACTGAGCCCGACTTCGGCTCCAATCCCGGTGGCATGCTCACCAAGGCCGTGCGTGAGCCCGGTGGCAAGTGGCGCATCAACGGCACCAAGATGTGGATCACCAACGGCACCGTGGCCGATGTGGCCGTCGTGTGGGCCCAGACCGAAGACGGCATCCGCGGCTTCCTCGTGGAGAAGGGCACGCCCGGCTTCAGCGCCCCCGAGATGAAGGGCAAGTGGAGCCTGCGGGCCTCCACCACTTCAGAGCTGGTGCTGGAAGATGTCATCGTCGATGAAGAGAAGTCCCTGCTGCCCAATGTCAAAGGCCTGAAGGGCCCCCTGGGTTGCCTCACCCAGGCCCGCTACGGCATCGCCTGGGGCGCTCTTGGCGCCGCGGACGCATGCTACCAGTGTGCCTTGGACTACGCCAAGACCCGCATTCAGTTCGACAAGCCCATCGCCAGCTTCCAGCTGCAGCAGGAAAAGCTGGCCTGGATGGTCACCGAGATCACCAAGGGGCAGCTGCTGGTTCACCAGCTGGGCCGCATGAAAGACGCCAAGACCTACACTCCCGCCCAGGTCTCCATGGCCAAGATGAACAACGTGAACGTGGCCCTCGAGATCTGCCGCAAGGCCCGCACCATCCTCGGCGCCAATGGCATCCTCGACGAGTACCCCGTCATGCGCCACATGGCCAACCTCGAAAGCGTCTACACCTACGAGGGCACTCACGACATGCACACCCTCGTCATCGGCCAGGAGGTGACGGGGATTCCCGCTTATCGCTGACGAGAGTCAGTGATGGGTCCCCGGCATGGGATTCCCGCTTATCGCTAACAGTTCTTTTTATCTCCAAAAAAAGCGGGCCGAATGGCCCGTTTTTTTTGGAGCAGACGCCTGACAGCTGAATCAGTGCGTCTTCTCGGTGCGCACCACCAGCACGTCGCAGGGCGCCAGCCGCACCACGCGCGCCGCCGTGCTGCCGAAGAGCAGGCGTTCCAGGGTGGAGTGGCCCACCTGCGCCACCACCAGCAGGGTCTTGGGATCGGCTTCCGAAACCAACTCTTCGGCCGGGCCACCCCACTTCACGATGACGGAGGCTCCAGGATAGGGCTTCACCCAGGCCTCCAGTTGCTCGCGGGCATGATCTTCCATGGTGTGCAGCCAGGCGGGGTCGGGCAGGGCGATCTGGGCTTCGGGCAGCATGGGCGCGGGCGGCTGCAGCACGTGCATGGCCACCAGGGGCACACCGCTCTTGGTGGCCCAGCCGCCACCCCGTTCCAGGGCCTGCTTCGAGGCTTCTGAGAAATCCACTCCCACCAGCACCCGCGTGAACATGGCGGCCTCCGTTTGGCTGCCCCAAAGATAAGTCATTGGTCATCAATTGGTAGATGAAAAGTTCACATCGGGACTTGAAATGCGAGTTGCAACACCTAAAATGAACCCGGGAGGCACCATGATCACCCTTCGTCCCTTTGAAGCCAGGGGCCACTTCGATTTTGGATGGCTGGATACCCGCCACACCTTTTCCTTCGGGGACTATGACGAACCGGAACACGAGCGGTTCCACTCACTCCGCGTGTTGAACGAGGATCGCGTGCAGGCCGACAAGGGCTTCGGCACCCACGGCCACCGGGACATGGAGATCCTCACCTGGGTGCTTTCGGGCGCCCTGGAGCACCGGGATAGCCTGGGTACCCACGGTGTTATCCGTCCGGGCGAAGCCCAGGTCATGAGCGCGGGCACGGGCATCCAACACAGTGAATTCAACGCCTCTGCCACGGAGCCTGTGCACTTCCTCCAGATCTGGATGCTGCCTGAGCGGGCAGGGCTTCCTCCCCGCTACGACCAGGTGGCCTTCCAGGAGACGGAGCTAGAGAACAGACTCCGTCTCATCGCCAGCCCGGATGGCGCGGAGGGATCTGTGAAGGTCTTCCAGGATCTCAAGGTCTACGCCGCCAGGCTGGATCCGGGTCGAGAGGTCCAGGCCACGATTGCTTCGGGCCGTGCTGGCTTTTTGCAGGTGACCAGGGGCACCCTCACGCTCAATGGCATCCTCATGCACATGGGAGATGGCGCACGCATCGAAGGGGAAGCTGCCATCTCAGCGGTGGCCTCCGCTCCTTCTGAATTCCTTTTCTTCGATCTGGCCTGAGGAGGTCCCATGTCCATCAAAGCCGTTGTCTCTCTCGTTCAGGGCCTGCCCACGCAGGATGGGAACCGCGTGCCCCTCACGCGCCTGGTGCCCGGCCAGGGGCAGCACGGTTCCGAAGCCTTCCGGGCCATGGATCCCTTTCTGCTCATGGATCACTTCGGCCCCATGGTGCTGCCTCCGGGCACGGATGCGGGCTTCCCGCCCCATCCCCACCGTGGCTTTCAGACCCTCACGTACCTCATCCAGGGGGCCTTCCGCCACCGGGACAGCACCGGCGGTTCGGGCCTGCTTCGTCCGGGCGGCGCCCAGCTCATGAATGCGGGGTCGGGCATCGTCCATGAGGAAATGCCGGTGCCCGAGCATCTAGACACGGGTGGTGCCATCGAAGGCGTTCAGCTTTGGATTAATCTGCCCAAGGCCGACAAGGGATCTGCGCCCGGCTACACGGATCTCCAGCCGGAAACCATGCCCTGGCAGCCCCTTCCCGGGGGGCGCATCCGCGTGCTGGCTGGCACCTGGGCGGGCACCACGGGCCCGGCCCGCACACCGGCGAAGATCGCTTACGCCCACCTGGAACTGGAGGCTGGTGCCAGGTTCGAGCAAGACATCCCGCCCGGCTGGACGACCGCCGTCGTTCCCCTGCAGGGTTCCATCGACATCCAGGGCACATCCGTTCCAGCCGATGCCGTCGCTCTGCTGGGAGCGGGGGATAGCCTTGCCCTGACCGCCCGAACCTCGACGAGCATCATGCTGCTGGCGGGCCTGCCCCTGGCTGAGCCCATCGCCCACTACGGCCCCTTCGTGATGAACACCCGGGCGGAAATCGAGCAGGCCTTCCTGGATTACCAGCAGGGCCGGCTGGGGCGCCTCGACTGAATTACAGGCTACGTCCCTTTCAGCCGATGAAAGGGTCATCTCCCCTCGGCGGTGCTGACATGTCCCACTCTCCCAGCGAGCTCCGGTCGGACGGCTTGGACAAGGGGCACCCGCCGGAACTGACCCAGGATCTTATCGTCCTGGAGAAGGTCATCAACCGCTCGGCGGCCGGTGCGGCGCGAACTTCGGTGCGGGTCCAAAGCCTGGCCCGGGACATCGACCAGATCCTTGCCAGCACCCGTGATATCCAGGAAACCCTCGAAGACCTGGGGGGCAACATCTCCCGGTCAGCCGCTGCGGCCGATGAGGGTGCGGAATCCACCCGTCGCATGGCGGACCTGACCCGCCAGGGCCGCGAGGAAAGCGATCAGGCGGTGGCCACCGTCCGACACCTCCAGCAGCAGACCCAGATCACCTCGGAACGCCTGCAATCCCTCATGGGCCACATCCTCCAGGTCAATGAGGTTTCTCAGGTGATTGGAGAGATCGCCGACCGCACCGGGCTGCTAAGCCTCAACGCCGCCATCGAGGCCGCCCATGCGGGTGAGGCGGGCAGGGGGTTTGCGGTGGTGGCTGAGGAAGTGCGAAAGCTCGCGGATCGCACCTCCCAGCAGACCCAGGAGATCAGTGCCCTCCTGGAGGCCATCCGCAAGGACCTGGATCCGGCGCGCCAGGCCATGGACCAGAGCCTGGAGCTTGCCATGGCAACCCGCACCCAGGTTGAGACCGTCGAGCAGCGCTTCACGGGCATCGCCGACTTTGCGGAATCGACGGCCGGAAACGTGTCGAGCATCGCCCAAACGGTGGCGAAGGAATATGAGGCCGTGCAGACGCTGGTGGAGGCTTCAAGCAGTCTGCTGATGTCTACAGGCACACTGAAGACCGGCGCCGAAGCCGTGGCCCAGGATGCCTTTGCCCTTTCGCATCTTTCCGAGGAAGGCCATCGCCACCTGGCTTCCTACGATACCGGTTCGATGTTCCATCGGTCCCTGGCATTGGCCCGGCAGCTGGCCATCACCAGCGCGGGGATCCTGGAGAAACCAGTCACCGAGAAGCGGCTCCGGGAGACGGATCTGCTCGCCCTGGAATACCGGGAGATCCGCAGCCAAGACATTCAGAGTCTGTCGCGGTTCTTCAATGTGGCCCGGGTGCCACCCGAAGGGTTCACCCCCACCAAATACCGCACGGCCTACGACGATTTGGTGGAGCGGCCCCTGCAGGAAGCCTTCGACCGCATCCTGGAACAGGAACCCCGCCTGACCTTCGCCTTGATCATCGACCTCAACAGCTACGCGCCCTCGCACAACCGGAAGTTCGCCCAGGACTGGACAGGACAACCCGACACGGACCTGGCGGGCAATCGCGTGAAGCGCTTCTTCACTGACAACCGGGTGCTGGTGCGGGGGGCGCGATTCGGCTTGGGCCAGGAGGCGGAAAACCTGCCGGATCAGGTGGACCGGAAGGCCTTCCAGCGGGTCGCCGACTTGAGCGAGAACCCCACCCGCAAGCAGGACTTCCTGGTCCAGACCTATGCGCGGGACACCGGCGCCATCATCACGGTCATCACCGTGCCGTTGCATGTCTTCGGACAACGCTACGGCGTCAGCCTCCTGGGCTGGTCCAGCGACGACTGATCCGCCTTAGATCGGCCGGGCTTCGAGTTTTCGTACGAGTGTGAACTTGCCCAAGGCCAGTTTGCCGAGCGTTCGCGCCAGGGCTTCCCGGCTGCAGGAGAGCTGATCGCTCCAGGCCTCCAAGGGCAGCTCGCCGCCCTCGGGATTGGCACTCATCCACGCTTGCCAGAGATCGCCCAGGGCGGCCGTATCTGGCTCCTGGCGGTCCCGCCAGCTGCGTTCCTGGGGGCGCTTGGGCTCGTAGAAGCTCGTGCCCCGCAGCTTGTCTGGAAGGAAAGTCTGTGCGCGGTCGTAATCATCATGAGAGTAGTGATAGCCCACGCCCCGACCGGCCTTGCGGGCGGTGGCCGTGTGGGCATCGCGGATGGATTCGGGAATGGGGGCGTCATCCGCCGCCAGGGCCGCGTCCACAGCCAGGATGGTGGCGTTGCTCTTGGGGGCGTTGGCCACGTAGATGAGGGCCTGGGCCAGGGGGATGCGGGCCTCGGGCCAGCCGATCTGCTCCACGGCGCGGCTGGCGGCCTCCGCCAGGATGAAGGCCTGGGGATCGGCATTGCCCACGTCCTCGGCGGCGCAGACCATGAGGCGCCGGGCGATGAAGCGGGGATCTTCGCCGCCCCGGATCATGCGGCTCAGGTAGTAGAGGGCGGCATGGGCATCGGAGCCGCGCAGGCTCTTCTGGAAGGCACTGGCCAGGTCGTAGTGGCCGTCGGCGCGGTCGAACATCATGCGCCCGCCTAGGGCGCCCTGCAGGGATTCCAGGTCCGGATCTGGCATCTCCATCCAGGTTTCGAGGCCCGACAAGGCCGAGCGCAAGTCGCCGCCCGCCCAGTGGGAAAGCCACTCGAAGACTTCGGCCGGTTCGAGCGCATCGCCGCGTTCTTTGGCCCAGGCCCGCTTGAGCACCTTGAGGATGTGGACGGGTTCCAGGGCCTTGAGGGCGATGAGCTGGCAGCGGCTGCGCAAGGCCGGGTTCAGATAGAAGGCGGGGTTTTCCGTGGTGGCGCCGATGAGGACAGCTTCGCCACGCTCCAGGAAGGGCAGCAGGATGTCCTGCTGGGCTCGGTTGAAGCGGTGGATCTCATCCAGGAACACCACGGGCGGCACATGCCGGAACAGGGGCATCTCGCGGCTGTCCGCCAGGAACTTCTTCAACTCCGCAGCGCTGCCGCTCACGCCGGAGAATTCCACGAAGCCGTGCCCCGTGGCTTCCGCCAGGATGCGCGCCAGGGTCGTTTTGCCCGTACCCGGCGGGCCCCACATCACCATGGAAGGCAGGCGTCCGCCGGCGGTCAGCCGCGTCAGGGCGCCCTTGGGGCCCAGCAGGTGCGCCTGGCCCACCACCTCATCGAGGGTGGCCGGGCGGAGGCGTTCGGGGAGGGGGATGTGACTCACAGTTCTTCCAGCCTACCGGGTAGAAGCAAGGGTGTCCTCCCAGGGAATCCCTGGCCGGTGGCACAAAGCCCCATCGAGCCCTGTGTACAAGGCCCGTCAGCCTCTCAAGGGGCTACACAACGGCGGTCCCGGCCGGTGGATTCGCGGTATGGACTGCCGGGTCGGGTGCAGGCAGCAGCGCGTCCTCTCCATGCTCAGGAAAGGCCGCCACGCCCAGCGAAAGGGTGATGGGTCCAATCACCATCACAGACCTGCATCAGCGTAAGCCCGAGAAACCCCAGCAAGGTCACCCTGTATTCACGATTGACCGTTCGGTCATCAACCACCAGGATGCTTGCCATCTTCAGGGCCCCGTGTTTCAAAAGGAATGATTCCTCGCGGTTCAGGCTTTCAGGACATGGTCAATTCAATGGGGAATCCGGATCGTGAATCGCGCTCCGCCCGTGGGGGCATTCTCGGCTTCCAGTTGGCCGCCATGCAACTGGGCGATGCGGTGGGCGATGGCCAGCCCGAGCCCTGTGCCACCCACACGGCGGCTGTAGAGAGGGTCGAAGATGGAGGAAAGATCCTCCTGCGCGATGCCGGCCCCCTCATCTTGGATCGCGCAGATCCACGCCCCTGACTGGGTTTGGGAGCTGACCCGGACGGTGCCCTTTGACGGGGAATGCTGAATGGCGTTCTCCAAAATGTTGCGCAGCACATGATGCATCCTGAGACGGTCTACGAGCAGGCTTCCGGTGTTGTTTTCCAGCGGAAGGTCCACCTCGATTCCCAGGTGTTTGGCGAGTCCATCGCAAGCCACCACCGCTTCTTGAAGCAGATCGAATCCTGGAGTGAGCTCCAGGCACAAAGGTTTGGGCGTGGCGAAATCCAGCAGTTCATCCAGCAACCCCAGGATGCGCTTGCTGGCTTGGCGCGTTTTTTCGAGGTGGTGAGTCAAATAATCTGAAACGGGGGAATTCAGTTCCAGGAGTTCGGACGCGGCAGTGATGCTCATCAAGGGATTACGAAGGTCGTGGGCCACGGAACCCAGGAGAGTGCCCAACGCCGCCAGTCGCTCCTGTACGGCCATTCGTTCCTTGAGTCGTCGGGATTCAGTGATATCAGAGATCGAGCCGTCAATGCGTACTACGAGGCCGGTGGGGTCCTTGCGGGGCCTTGCCCGCACGACCACCCAGCGAATCCCGCCATCGGGATGGAGAATGCGCTCCTCGCGTTCGATGGCGTTTCCGGTGAGCAGTTGATTGAAAGTGGCGATGGCCGCAGGTCGGTCCTCCGGATGGATGCCATCCAGCCAGAGATGCGGATTCTCAAAAAAGGACTGGGGTGGGTGCCCATAGATCCTTTCGCAGGACGGTGAGATCTCAAGCATCCGCTTGGCCACGGTGTCATAGGACCAGATGACTTCGTCGATGTTGTTGAAGACATTTTGAAGCTGGATGGCGGTGGCCAGCAGGGCCTTCTCCATGGCTCGGCGGCCGGTGATATCCCGCATGATGGCGGAAAACCCGATGACCACATGGGCCGTGTCCCGGACCGGGGTCGTTTGGACGGCCACCTGAACGGGAATGCCCCCTTTCCGGAGACGGGTGGTTTCGATGGCCGGGAGCTGGGTTCCCCGGTAGAGCCTTCCCATGTCATTCGATTGTTCTTCCTGCAATTCCGGTGGCGCCAGGATCGACAAGGGTTGTCCAAGAACCTCCCAGGCGGCGTATCCGAAAGTCTGCTCTGCCCCTCGGCTCCAGTTGGTAATGCGATGGTTCAAATCCACACTGACGATGGCATCGCCGGAGGCCTCCACGATTTCCGAAAGGCGGAGGCCGGCTTCTTCAGCAAGGATGCGCTGGCGGATCTGATTCTGAAGATCTCCCAGGAGTAGGAGATTCTCGTAGGTGATGGCTGCCTGGGTGCAGAGGGTCGAGGCGATCATCTTGTCCTCGTCGCTGAAGAAGGGCTCCCCCAGACGATCCACCAGGTACAACCATCCGAACACATGGCGAGGAGAGGCGAAGGGGATGGCGAGCATCGATTGGAAAGAAGGGTGGCCCATCGGGAGGCCCAATTGAAGCGGGCTTTCGCATGGGCTCTGTATTTGACGTATCTTGCGACTGAGCATGATCTGGCGAAGGAAGTCCGGCTGTGTTTTAAAGGACTCCATCTTCCCTAGGGGCAACCCATGGATGATCTGGTGGCTGAAGCCCTCGTCGGTGTCATGGGGAATGCCCAGCACCGCGAAACGGGCGCAGAGGATATTCTGGGCGACCCGGCAGAACTGCTTGAGAAGGGTGGCGGGATCCCGCTCGGTGGTCAGGTCCATGCCCGCCTCGATGAGGGCAGACAGGCGCAGGCTTACCCGCTCCATCCCGCCCAAGGACTCCGACAGTTCCAAGGCAGTCTTGATGATGCGACCCGACTGGCTCACCAGGCCTGCACCGCTGTTCACGATAGAAGTGATGCGGGCATTCAGCTCATGGAGGTCCCGCAGATAGGGGCCCAGGTGCTCGCCCACGAATCCCAGTGGGCGCAGGTCCAGGGGTTCCGGCTGCGGCGCTGGGGCCTCGGAAAGCCCCAGCGCCGCATTCACCACGGCAAGGATTTCTTCCGGGTCGCAGGGCTTGGCCAGAACCCAGCGCACGCCACAAGCCTCAGCCATGGCCTTGGCTTCGGTGAGGCGATAGCTCGCCGTGTGGAAAATGACAGGAATGTCTTTGTAGCGTGGATTGGCACGGAGGTGATGCACCAGGGTGATGCCATCCATGGTGGGCATCAGGATATCCGTGATGATGAGATCGGGCAGGTGGGCCTTGACCACCTCCAGGGCCTCGGCGCCATCTCCCGCCTCGACCAGGTCATGGCCCCCATAGCCCAGAAGGGTGACCAGGAGGGAACGATTGATAGGGCGATCATCGACGATGAGGATTCTGGCCATGGCTTAGCCTCTCCCAGAAGGATTGAGGAGGAAGGCTTCCATCTGGGCCACGAAGGCCTCGGGATCGATGGGTTTCGGGAGGTACCCGTCGAAGCCCCCAGCCAGTACCCGTTCGCGGTCGCCCACCATGGCAAACGCGGTGATGGCCACAAGGGGGATTCGCCTCAGCCGATCGTCGGCCTTCAGGTGGAGGGCCACCTCGAAGCCAGTCATCTGGGGCATCTGGATATCGCAAATTATGAGGTCGGGCAATTCCTTTTGCGCCAGCTCCAGGCCAACCTTTCCATCCACGGCAACAAGGACCTCGTGGCCGGAGTACCGTAAAAGGTAGCCCATCAATTCCAGGTTGGCCGGGTTGTCTTCAATGATGAGGACGCGGGCTTTCATGGCTTACCTCAGGGGTAGGATCAGGGCGAAGGTGCTTCCCTTCCCATACTCGCTCTGGAAGTGGATTCGACCTCCCAGCAAGGTGGCCAGTTTCTGGCTCAGGTGGAGGCCCAGACCGGTGCCCTCGTGCCGGTGAATGGTGGTGGAATCCAGCTGGCTGAAGGCGTTGAAGAGCTTGGCCTGGTCCTCGGGACGGATGCCGATGCCGGTGTCCATGACGCGGAACTCCACGAAGCGCTCCCCTCCAGTGTCTGTGCGCTCGACCTCGATGCGGATGGACCCGGCCTCCGTGAATTTGATGGCATTGTTGGTGAGGTTGATGAGGATCTGGCTGAGGCCCCGGCGATCGGTGAATACTGCCAGTTCCTGCGGAGGCAGGCTCAGTTCCAGCTTCAGGCCCTTGGCCGTGGCGGCGGGACGGAGTGCGGTGGTCACCTCTTCCAGCAGGTCCTGGCAAATGACCTGTCCAGGGTTCAGTTCCACCTTGCCCGATGCGATCTTGGCCAGATCCAGCAAGTCGTTGATGAGGCTAAGGAAATGTAACAAAATAACTATTGCTTTTTCTTGCCGTGAACCGATACTGGTTCATGGCGATCCGCGATGACATCCAGAAACGGTTCGAGGTGCT
>JAYVRY010000192.1:0-18587 GCA_043775845.1 Acidobacteriota bacterium | reverse complement strand
CGAACATGTCCACGAAGAGCAGGGTGAACAGGATGATGAAGATGTTGATCATGCCGCTTAAGGAGTGGATCCAGGTCCAGTCGTACTGGAACATCTTGGGCCAGGCGGGCATCTGGAAGAGGGCGCCTTTGGGCGGGTGCGTGAATCCACCGCCGAAAGAGACGGGCAGGAGGCCCGCCAACGTGATAGCCAGGATGCCCAGGAGGATGGCGCCCTTCACGCGCTTGGCCACCAGCACGGCGATGAGGAAGAGGCCCACCACGCTCCAGAAGGCCGGCGTCAGGTGACCGTGATCCCAGAATTTCGCGATGAACAGGTTGTTCACATCATGCAGGCCGAAGAGAGCAGAGGGGTCGTTCTTCAACACCGGAAGGATCGTGTCGGCATCGACCCTCAGACCCACCTGAGTGACGCCGGAATCCACGAAGCCGATGATGGCGATGAAGAGGCCGATGCCCACGGAGATGCCCTTCTTCAGGGAGAAGGGGATGGCATCCATGAAGGCTTCGCGCACCTTCATGGCACTGAGGAAGATGAAGACGATGCCTTCCAGCAGCAGGGCCGTGAGGGCCACCTGGATGGTGTAGCCCATGCCGCCCTGGTTCGCGGGCGCGCACACGGTGAACGCGAAGAAGGCCGAGAGGCCAATGCCCGAGGCGAAAGCGATGGGCAGGTTCGCGTAGAGCGCGCCGATGAGGGTGGAGATGATGGCGCAGACCACGAAGGCCGTGAAGCCCACACCCGGCGCGATGCCCGCTACCTTGAGGAAGGCGTTGGGGATGAGCGAGATCACGTAGGCCATGGAGATGAAGGTGGTGGTGCCCGCGAGAATCTCCGTGGCCACCGTGGTGCCCTTGGCTTTCAGTCCGAAAAACCGTTCCATGCCGTCCTCCGTGCAACCTTGCCCTCGAACCGAGACGATTCCATCTCCGTGAGGAATTGTTTGGCCGACATGAACTCCAGCATGGCTTCAAAGGCATCGGCCGGTACGGGACGGCCCAGTAGGTAGCCCTGCAGGCAGTCGCAGTCCAGGAGTTCCAGCATGTCGCGCTGGCCTTCGGTTTCCACGCCTTCGGCTACGACCACCAGGTGGAGGCTATGGGCCAGCTGGATGACGGCTCTCACAATGTTTTCGGAAGAGAGTGTGCACTCGTCAGCTTGCAAAGTGGCCGTGAAAGAGCGATCGAGTTTCAGGGTGGTGATGGGCAGGCGCTGGAGGTAGCTGAGGGAACTGTAGCCGGTGCCGAAATCATCGATGGCGATGCGGGCCCCGATCTCCCGCAGGCGGTGGAGCGGCGCCAGATCCTCGTGGCCTTGGCGCATGACCAGGCTTTCCGTCAATTCCAGCTCCAGGCAGCGGGGGTCCAGGCCCGTATCGGTGAGGGCCTTGGCCACGCAGGCATCCCAGGCACCGCTGGCGAACTGGAGGACGGACACATTCACGGCCAGCGTGAGGGGCGTGGGACTGAGGTGCTGCCAGTGGGCCATCTGGGCACAGGCTTCGCGCAGCGCCCATTCGCCGATGGGCAGGATGAGGCGGCTTTCCTCGGCCAGGGGTATGAACTTCATGGGGGGCACCAGGCCCAGCAGCGGATGGTTCCAGCGCAGCAGCGCCTCGGCCCCCGCGAGCCTGCCATCCATGAAGAACTGGGGCTGGTAGTAGAGCTGCAGCTCACCGTTCTTCAAGGCTTCCCGCAGGCAGCCTTCCAGCTCGTGCCGTTCCAGTGAGTCTTCGTTAAGCGTGGTCGTGAAACATTCGAAGCGGTCGCCACCCCGTTCCTTGGCGCGGTACATGGCGGATTCCGCGTGGGCCTCCAGCGTTTCGGCGTCCAGGCCATCCTGGGGATGGACACAGATCCCCACGCTGGCGGTGAGGTTGATCTCCCTGGATCCAGCCAGGAAAGGCTCCTGCAGGGCCTGCAACAGTTTCTGTCCCACGCGGACGGCGGCATGCTGATCCTTGAGGCCCTGGAGCAGCGCCATGAAGCGGCCCCCGCCCACGCAGGCCAGCGTGTCCCCGAGGCGGAGGGGCACTTGGAGCCGCTGCGCCACCTGCTTCAGCACCTCGTCCCCGGCCGCATGTCCACAGAGTTCATTCACCCGTTTGAACCGATCCAGATCCAGGAAGAGCACGCTCACGACATGGTCTTGTCGCTGGGCCAGACGCAGGGCCTGGGCCAGTCGGTCGGTGAAATGTCGATGGTTGGGCAAGCCTGTGATCGCTTCCAGCAGGCCGAGCTCTTCCACCTTCTGTTCCAGCTCTCGAATCTTCGTTTCGGCCTGCTGCAGCCGGTTCAAGGCATCCAGACGGTCGATCCTCAGCATGAAGCCTTTGAGATCCAGCTCGGCTGAAGGGGGTTTCGGCAATGCGACTCCAGGATTTGGTTCGATCTTAGAGCGCTTCCCTTCACCTCACAACGAATCGTGGGTTGGCCCTCCAGAAGCTTTTGTTACCTAGGCCTTTCGGTGTATCCAGGATGCCTCTAACGCACGGATTCGATCCTGGAGGAGCTGAATGGCCTTGGCCACTTCTGCCTCCGTGAAACGACGCGTGATGTGCTGGGGGCAGTTCCAGTCGTAGGCTTCCACACGGATGCGGAACAGGTGTTCGGTGGCGCTTTGTTGACCGGCAGGAATCAAGGCGGCGGCCAACTCTGGATGTTCCTCCACGCTGAGAATCTCTGCGTGACCCAGAATCTTCAGCCGCGCCTGAAGCGCGTAGTTCATGAGGAAAAGGCAGACCCGGCCATCCATGGGTTTCCTCCAGATGGGTCATGACAGCCGGGCCGCGGCTCATCGCTGCGGCCCGGCCCGAAAAGGTTTGTGGATAGGAGGCCTTCGAGGTGGGCTACGGCAGCTCCACGGCCCTGTCCCGGGCCTTCCGGGAACTCACGGGCGTGTCACCCCGGGAGTGGCTGCAGAGACAGCGGGGGGCGAAAGTTAAAAAGGGTCGGCCGATAAATAAGTTGTGGCATTGTCTCCAAACACGCACAGCAGGGACTCATGACTTTCCGCCGCCCCGTCTCAGACACATCTCCCGACACCTGGATGGCCTACGCCCGGATGCTCGCCATCGTGACGGTCGTCTACAACGTGATCGAGGGTCTGGTCTCCATGGGGTTCGGCGCGGCGGACGAGTCCGTGGCCCTGTTCGGCTTCGGGGCGGACAGCTTCATCGAGGTTGGGTCGGCCCTCCTGGTGCTCTGGCGTCTGAAAGCGCGTGAGGGATGTGCCGCCACCAGGCTCAGTCGGGAGCGGAAGGCCACACGGGGCATCGGGATCCTGTTCCTGGTCCTAGCCGTTGTGATCGCTGTCGGTTCGGTCGCCCAGTTGGTCACGCATCGCCATCCGGAGACGACCCTGCCCGGGGTCATCATCTCCCTGGTCAGCCTCAGCGGGATGGCCTGGCTATGGCGCTCGAAGCAGGCCGCCGCAGCGGCCTTGGACAGCCAGACACTGAAGGGGGACGCGGCCTGCAGCCTGGCCTGCATCCAGCTCTCTGCGGTCCTCTTCGCGGGCAGTATCCTATTCGTCTTCTGGCCCGCCCTCTGGTGGGTGGATTCGCTGGCCGCTCTGGTTCTGTGCGGCTTTATCGCCAAGGAAGGCGTCCAGGGCCTCCAGGCTGCCGCACGACCTGATTTCGATGGGGGTTGTGGCTGTCACTGAACGGAGGGCGGCATGGTTCACCGCCATTGAAGATCCTCAATCCATTCCCTCGAAAGGCACCAGGCGTCATGCCTGTTGAATCTCTCAACCGCAAGTCGCTTCATGCCGCAGGTTCGGCTAGCCGGTGGAGGCTCGAACTGCGTCTGGCTGCGCCAGCCGCCGGTCCCGCTCTCGGCCCTCCGCCTCACGCCCAGTGCCCCGCACCGGGCTTCCCTTCGCCTGTCGGCTCAGGGAGTCGGAGCCTCTGCCGGTTCGAGCCGACTGCTGGTTCCAGAATGGATGCCTTGGTCGCAGGGCTTGGGCCGCGACCCACACGGGCGGGGCTCGAACTGCGTCTGGCTGCGCCAGCCGCCGGTCCCGCTCTCGGCCCTCCCCCGGAGGGCCTTCGCGGTCCCACTCGCCGGTTCGAGCCCTCTGCTGGTTCCAGAATGAAAAACCCCCCATGCGGGGGGCTTTTCATTCTGGGGCGGCTGACCGGGCTCGAACCGGCGACATCTGGAATCACAATCCAGTACTCTAACCAACTGAGCTACAGCCGCCGTTGGACCACTCAGATTATCCTGGTTGGCTCAGGAAGGCCAGCGGGAACCTTCGGGGGCCTGCGATCATCGAACACATATGCCGGGGGTCCGGCTCAGTGAGGAGTTACATGAATCGTCAGGTCAAGCAGGTTCTGGGGTTGTCGGCCTTCGCGGCTGGGTGCATGGCTCTGGGCATGGGACTGAGCCATGGTTGGGTGGCGTCGGCCCAGGAAGAAAAACCCGTGATGGTGGATGCCAAGGGGCTGGACCGCCTGCCCCCCATCGCCGATGTGGCCGAGAAACTGAATCCCACGGTGGTGGCCATCACCAACACCAGTTTTGTGAAAAACCGCCGTGGCTTCGAGCACCCCCAGGTGGGCGGCCAGGATTTCTTCGACTTCTTCTTCGGCCCTGGCGGCCCTCAGCAGCGGCGCGCGCCCCGGGGGAACGAGGATGAGCAGCGGGCGGTGTCGGGCGGTTCGGGTGTGATCATCAGCCCCCAGGGCGAAATCCTCACGAACTATCATGTGATCGCCAGCATGGGCGGCGGTGACAACACCCTGGAAGTGAAGACCACCGACCAGAAGACCTACAAGGCCACGGTGCTGGGCAAGGATAAGGAACTGGATATCGCCCTCATCAAGATCGATGGCGCCCACCTGCCCTTTGCCAAGCTGGGCGAATCTGATTCCTTGCGCATCGGCGAATGGGTGGTCGCCATCGGTAACCCCTTCGGCCTGGAGCACACGGTCACCCAGGGCATCATCAGCGCCAAGGGCCGCAAGCTGGATACGGGCGTCAGCTCCTTCCTGCAGACGGACGCCGCCATCAATCGCGGCAATTCGGGTGGCCCCCTGCTGAACCTGCGGGGCGAGGTGGTGGGCATCAACACCGCCATCAACCCCGCAGGCCAAAACATCGGCTTCGCCGTGCCCATCAGCATGGTGAACCGCATCCTCAAGGATTTGCGCAGCGGCAAACCCGTAAGCCGCGGCTACCTGGGCGTCACACCTCAGGATCTGGATCAGGCCTACCAGGACGCCCTGGGCGCCAAGCAGGGCGTCCTGGTGAGCGCCGTGGAAAAGGGCCAGGCCGCCGACAAGGCCGGTGTGCAACGCCTAGATGTGATCACGGCCGTGGACGGCCAGGCCATCAACAGCCAGGACGAACTGGTGGCGGCCGTGTCCAGCCGCCGGGCTGGGGACGCCATCAAGCTCACCATCCTGCGGGATGCCAAGACGCTCCACCTCACGGCCACCCTGGGCGATCGCAAGGTCATCGAGGATCAGCGTCGCAGGGAGTCGGGGGAGGAATCCGATGAGGAAGTCACCCCAGCGCCCCACAGCGACATGAAGAGTGTGAACCTGGAGAAGGCCTACGGCTTCACCGTGGAGTCCGCCGATCCCAAGAACCGGATCAAGGGTGTGGTGGTGACCACGGTGGATCCCCGCTCCCCAGCGGCAGATCGGGGCCTGGCCCCGGGCATCATCATCACCGAGGTGGGCCGTCAGTCTGTGAACACCCTGTCGGAGTTCAATGCCCAGGTGAAGAAGGCCGGGGGTCGCACCCTCCTGTTGTTCATCCAGTCGCCCAATGGCAACCAGAAGGTCACCCTGGCCATTCCGCCCCGGTAGGGGCATAAGCCCCCCGCAGCTGTTCAGAAGCCCCGGTCATCCCGGGGCTTCGTTCATTCGCGTCGAAAACAGAGCGAGCCATTCCATTTAGTTGGTCAGGCTCCTAGACTTGGTGATTCATACCAGCCTAAGGATTCACCATGGGCCAACGCCTTCTCCTTGTGGACAGCGATCGAAGCTTCCTCAAGGAACATCAGGTCAGCCTCGAAGCCGCCTTTGATCTCGAGGTGTCGGCCTCGCCCGACGGTGTGCTGGCGCGGCTGGACGGCGGCGCCTTCGCCGCAGTGCTCATCTGCGTGGAAGTGTCGGAAAACAAGGGCTACGCGCTGTGCTCCTCTATTCGCAAGAATGCGAAGCTGGATGGCGTGAAGGTCGCGCTCATCAGTGCCAAGGCCACCGAGGAAGAATACCGCCGCCACAAGAGCCTCAAGGGCAAGGCCGACCTCTACCTGCACAAGCCCATCGCCCCCAGCGCCCTGGTGGCGGAGCTGACCCCCCTGGTGCCGGGCCGCACCCTGGACCCGGACAACCCATTCGGTGAACTGGTGGACACCGAACTGGGCGATGATTGGCTCGACGGACTCAAGAGCACGCTGGATGGCCCTGCCGCGGCGGCACCTTCGGGCCCTGTGTTCGGAGTCCGGCCTTCCTCGCCGGTTCAGACCCAACACCTGGATGACCGGGGCGATGTGCCCCCGGATTCCCGCCACGTGAAGCTGTTGGAGGACCAGGTCGCGGCCCTGCACGATGAGCTTCGGGCCAAGGATCAGCATCTGGCCGAGGCCATCCAGCGCCTGGCATCCGTCGAGCTAGAGGCCCAGCAGGTCCAGCGGCAGCTGAATTCGGTGACCTTGAACCTCGATGAGATGGAGCGCAGCAACCGGGAATCGGAGACCTTGAAGGCCCGCCTGGCCGAGACCCAAGCGGCCCTGAGCGCCCTGGAGGAAAGCCGTGGGCGCGAGGGCGACACCGTGGAGTCGCTCAAAGCCCAACTGCGGGAGGCCCTGGCCGAACGCGCGGACATGATCCAGCAGGTGGAGACCCTCAACCACCAGGTGGGCGAGAAGTCGCAGCGGGCCATCGAGCTTCTGAAGGAGCGCGATCGCCTTCAGCACGAGAACATGGATCTGGAATCCTTCCGGGCCAAGGCCCAGGACCTGGAAAGTACCCTGGCCACCAAGACCCGGGAGATGGAAGGCCGGATTGGGGAGCTGGAGAGCGCCCTCGCCGCCAAGGTACAGGAGATGGACACGGCTCTGGCCCAGAAAACCCGGGACATGGACGCCGCCCTGGCCGCCAAGAGCCAGGACATGGAGAGCGCCCTCGCCGCCAAGGGCCAGGACATGGATCGGGCCCTGGCAGACAAGTCTCGGGACATGGACACCGCGCTGGCCAACCAGGCTCGCGATGCAGAAGGCCGGTTGGCCGAGAAGGATTCGGCCCTGGCGGCCCTGCGGCAGGAACTGGAAGCCTCCACAGGCGCCCAGGCCCACCTCAATGCCACCATTGAAGGCCTCGTGGAACAGCACGCCGCGCTGGAGGCCACCCACCAGGCCACCCTGCAGGAACTGTCGGTCACCAAGGAGAGGGCCCACACCGCCCAGCTGGAAGTGGCGGGCCTCGAGGCCACCATGCGTGGTCAGGGTCGCGACTTGGCCGAGCTGGGAGTGCGCTTGAAGCAGGTGGAAGCCGACCTGGAAGCCGCCCGCACCCAAACCCTGGAGCGGGAACAGCAGCTGCTGTCCCGCGAGGAAGTCATCCACCAGCACCAGGAAGAGATCACGCAGCTCAGCTCCCAGCTCGCGGCCCTGCGCCAGGCCGTGGACGAGGCCCGGATTCAGCATGAGGGCGAGCGGCTCGAACTGATGAATGGGCTGGATCACAAGGATGCCGAGATCAACCGGCTCAACCGCACTTTGGGCGATCAGCAGGAAGCCTATCTCGCCCTGGAGCGGGAGAAGCAGGCCGTGCAGGGCCAGGCCTCCGAGCACCGGGATCGCCTGCAGAACCTCGATGGCCTGCTTCAGGATATCCAGGACAAGCTCCGGCGCGGTTCGGACCTCGCGAGAGGATAGGTCCCTTGTCCCTCGTCGCGGCCCTCATCTGCGCCGCCCTCATCTTCCTCAGCGCCTTCTTTGTCATGGCCGAGTTCGCGGCGGTGCGGGTACGCCTCACACAGCTGGAAGCCCTCATGGGCAGCGATCCCCGGGCCCAGCGCGCCATCGAGGTGCACCGGGGCCTGTCTCATCACCTGTCAGCCATCCAGGCGGGCATCGTGCTCTGCGCCCTGGCCCTGGGCGCCATCGGCGAGGACCTGTTCAGCCACCCCTTCCGCGCGCTCTTTAGCCACCTGCCCTGGCCGGCCCTGGTGCTTCCCTTCAGCACGGGCCTGGCCCTGCTGTTGATGACGACACTCCACGTGGTGCTGGCTGAGCTGGTGCCCCGCAGTCTGGCCATCCGCGCCGCGCTGCCTTGGGCTTTGCGCACCGCGGCGCCCCTGATGGCCTGGTCGCGCCTGGTGCGTCCCCTGACCTGGTGCCTGACGAAGCTGAGCCACCTGGTGCTGGCCATCTTCGGTGTGCATCCCGAGGCGGACGCGGAGGACCTGTTGCCTTCGGAGGCCGAGTTTCGCCGGATGCTGGAGCGCAGCCAAGCCCAGGGCCACCTGGAGCTGGACCGCAAGGAGCTCATCGAGAACCTGTTCGATTTCAGTCGCCGGATGGTGAAGGAAATCTCCGTGCCCCGGGCCCAGGTGGTCTGCTTCGACACGACCCGCAGCCTCGCCGACAACCTCACCCTGGCCCGCACCACGCCCCACACGCGCATCCCGCTGGTGGAGGGGGACCTCGACCGCGTGCTGGGCGTCATCCATCTGAAGGAGCTGCTTTGGGCCATGCAGGATCAGGATGGCGCTGTGGATTTGCGGGCGCTGGCCCGGCCCGCCTTCTTCGTGCCCGAGATGAAACCCATCCAGGGCCTGCTCCTGGAGTTCCAGCAGCGCAAGCAGCATCTGGCCCTGGTGGTCGATGAACATGGCGGCGTGGATGGTCTGGTGACCCTGGAGGATGTGCTGGAGGAATTGGTCGGCGAAATCCAGGACGAATTCGATCGGGAAGCCATCCAGCTCCGTCGCACGCGGGGTGGAGCCTGGCTGGCGCAGGGCAACGTGCTGCTGGAGCAATTGGAGGACCACCTGCAGCTGAACCTGGAGACCGAGGCTGGTTCCGTGAGCCTGGGGGGCTTCTTTCAGGAGCAACTGGGTCGGGTGCTGCGGCCCGGCGACGAACTGCGGATTCAGGGCTGGCGCATCCGCGTGCTGTCCATGCGTGGCCTGGCCCCCAACCAGTTCCTGCTCAAGCCCCTGCCGCCCGAATCGGTAGAGCCCGGTGGCTGAGCCGCTGGAGGGCTTCCTGCTGGCGGCGGGGCTGGGTCTGCGCATGGGATCGCTCAGCCAGTGCCTGCCCAAGCCCGCCTGGACCCTGCGGGGCCTGCCTTTGCTGCAATGGGGAGCTCAGGCACTGCGCGAGGCCGGTATCCGCCGTCTGGCCTGCAACGGCCATCTGCATCTCAACCGGCTTCGGGCCGTGGCTGCGGGCATCGAGGTATGTGAAGAGCCCCAACTCCTGGGCAGCGCGGGGGGTCTGCTGCATGCCCGGGGCCGCGTGGCCTCCGAGCTGCTGACCTGGAACGCCGATGTCTGGGCCGAGGCTGTTCCCTTCGACCGGCTTCGGGAAGCGCACCGCGTCGCCAGGGCCACCCTCAGTTGGCTACTGATCCCCCATCCCGGCGGTGACTGGAATCCGGTGTGGCTGGACGGCGCGGACCGCGTGCTGCCCAAGGGCGTGGTGGGCCCCAAGGGCCCCTTCCATTTCACCGGGGCCGCAGCCTGGTCACCAGAGGCCCTGGCCCTGCTGCCCGAAGGGCCCAGTGAGGTCAACGATCTGCGGCCTCGGCTGCCATTCCATTTAGGGGTCGTGGTGGAGCCCTTCCCCTGGCGCGAAGTGGGCAGCGCCGAGGCCCTCATCCAGGCCGCCGCCGACCTGGCGCCCGAACAAGAAGGGCGCCTGCCCGGCTGCTACGTGCATCCCGCCGCCAAGCCTGCCGGAAGACTGAGCGGCTGTGTGATGGGGCCTGGGGCCCTGCCTCCGGCCGCCGTGACCGATGCCGGTGCTCTCTGGTTCGAGGAACGGGGTCACCAGGTGCGTTGCGGACTCTGACTTGTGGACGCTATTCCCACCGGGAGTACTCTGGGGGGATGGACCCCCGACTGCAACGCGCGTTGGAGCGCTGGAATCTGTCCGAGCCCCGGCCGCTCATGGGGGACGCGGGTGCCCGCCAGTACGTCCGGGTTGCCCACCCCCAGCTGGGCACGGCCCTGGTGGTACTGCACCCCCTCGACACGCCGGAGAAGAGCGACGACAGCTACTTCGAGTTCCGCGCCCTCCAGGCCTATCTGGATGCCCTGCTGCGGGTGCCCACCATCCTTCAGAGCGACGACGCGGATCGTTGCCTCCTGGTGGAAGACCTGGGCGACACCACCCTGGAGCGCCGATTGGTGGAGCATCCCGAGGAGGAACTGGACTGGGCTCAGAAGGCCGGCTGGCTGCTGACAACGCTGGCGGGGCCGCTCACCCTGGGGGCACCGGGCCACACCTTTTTCATGAGCCGCAGCTTCGACCAACCCAAGTTCGAGTTCGAGTGGGAGTACTGCCGCAACAATTTCTTCCGGGATTTCCTGCAGAAGGATCCGCCTCGCTGGCTGGATCGCATGATGGAAGAAGTGCATGCCAGCCTCGAGACCCGCGCGCACTTCTTCGTCCACCGCGATTTTCACGTACGCAACCTCATGGTGCATGGGGATCGGCTGGTGACCATCGACTTCCAGGATGCCCGTCGGGGAGCCGCCACCTACGACCTGGCCAGCCTGCTCTACGACTCCTACTGGGACTGGTCGAAGGAGGCTGGCCGCGCCCTCATCACGCCCTTGCAGCACGAGTTGGGCTGGAGCCACGAGGCCCTGCTGGAAGAGCTGAACCTCAGCGCCCTGCAGCGCAGCCTCAAGGCCCTGGGCACCTTCGGTCATCAACTCGTGTACCGGAAGAAGGCCCACTTCGCCTCCGCCGTGCCCCGCACCCTGCGCCACCTCCGCAGCCACTTCCAGCGCATGAACCACCAGGATGGCGTTCTCGCCAGCGAGCACCTGCTGCGGCTCGCCGAGGACCGGTTGTTGAGGGGCTAGGCACGACTCCGGCCTTCCGGAGCCTTTGAGTGAGGTTTGCATGTCCCTTCGCACCTGGTTGGGTTCTTTGTGGTCCTGGAAACCGGCGGGCGAGGCGAGTGCTTGGAGCAAGCCAGGCGTGCTCGACCGGGGTCAGGTGGGGCGCCCCCAGATCGCCTTGGATGGTCAGGGCAATGCCCTGGCTGCGTGGCACCATCGCGGGGCGGACTTCGAGGGCATCTACATCTGCCGGTATCACGCGGACCAACGGGGCTGGGATGTGGTGCCCCGCCGTCTCGACTTCGCCCGGACCCAGGCGCAGGCGCCCGATATCGCCATGAACTACCGGAGCGACCTCGCGGTGGTCTGGCAGGAACAGGAACAGGAACAGGATGCCGTGCGCGTTTGCGCAAGACTCATGGTGAACCTGGAGGAGACCTGGGTGCCCTACCCCGTGCTGCTCCAAAGCGCACCAGGGCCGGTGTCCAGCCTGCACACGGCCATGGACCCCGACGGCAACATCCACGTGGTGTGGTGCCGAAAGGAGGCGAACGGCTTCCAGGTCTACATCAGCGGTTACCGCAGTGCCGGCGCGGTCTGGGACACTGAGCCCAGGCGCCTGGGGGAGCCTGGGCCGACGCCGCTGTTTCCGCAACTCGCGGTCAATGAGTCAGGCAAGGGCCTGGTCATCTGGCACACGGAGGGGCCCGAGGGGAAGGGCATCGTGGCCTGCCATTACGACCCCGGCTCCCATGCCTGGAGTGACCGGCCCATGCTGGTGGCCGCCGAGCGCACGAGTTACCTGCGCATGGACATGGACCCCCAGGGGAACGCCGTGGTGCTCTGGGTGCAGGAGGACAGGGGCGGCATCCAGACGCTGCAGGCCAGCCACCTGAACGGGCGCACCATCGAATGGACCCGGTTCCCTCTGCTGAGTTCGGGTCACACCATCCTTTGGCCTCAGGTGGGCATGGACAGGCAGGGGCGGGCCCACGCCGTATGGCGCCAGGAGGTCAAAGGCGTGATGAAGCTCTTCGCCAAGCGTTTCGCCGATGGCAGGTGGGATGCCGAGCGGACCCTACTCGTCGAGGATGTGGGTGATAGCCAAGCGCACACCCTGACCGTGAATACCGAGGGACATGCGCTGGTGATCTGGCTCCAGAACCAGGGCCAACAAACGGCTGTCTATGTCCGGCGCTACGATGGCCGAGCCTGGAGCCGGCACCCGGTACTGCTCGGCGCGTCCTCCCGCAGCGGCTTCCAGAACCCAGGCGCGGTCCTGTCCTCCGGCGGCCGCGTGGCGGTGATTTGGCGCAAGGGTGATACCCGGGATGGCGCCATCCTGACGGTCATGGGTCAGGCCTGAACGCAGGGACCCTAACTTCCCAGAAGCTCATCCACGAAGGCAGGCACCAGCTCGGTGGCCTTGCCGGTACGGGCCTCGCGGAAGGCGCTGGCCACCAGGCTGGGTTCGAGGTTCAGTTCCACGGTGTGGGTGCTGAAGTCCACGGCCTCCACGAAGCCTGCGGCGGGGTACACGTGGCCGCTGGTGCCGATGGAGAGGAAAAGGTCGCAGCCCTCCAGGGCGCGGTAGATGCGGTCCATCTCCAGGGGCATCTCGCCGAACCACACGATGTGGGGCCGCATGGGACCTTCTCCGCAGGCGGGGCAGCGGCTGGCGCGGTCCATGTCGCCGGGCCAGGCGTGAATGGTGTGGCAGGCCAGGCAGCGGCCCTGGAGCAGCTCACCGTGCATGTGCAGGCGTTTGCGGGAACCGGCTCGCTCATGCAGGTCGTCCACATTCTGCGTGATCAGAAGCAGGTCGCCCTCCCATTGCCGTTCCAGGCGCGCCAGGGCCCGGTGGGCGGCATTGGGCTCGACGGTGGCGAGGCTGCGTCGGCGTTCGTTGTAGAAGCGGTAGACCAGATCGGGATCGCGAAGAAAGGCTTCGGGCGTGGCCACGTCTTCCACCCGGTGGTTTTCCCAAAGGCCATCCGCCGCGCGGAAGGTGCGCAGGCCGCTCTCGGCGGAGATGCCCGCCCCCGTGAGAATGACGATGCGGGCATCAAGGGGGAGGGCCATGTCCGACTCCGAAAAACAGCCACAGGAATGCGATCGTCAGGTCGTGGGATTTGTCACTGTAGACAGCACAGGTAAGGCATTTCTACTTCGCGCCCTTTGGGGCTGACTTCGTTCCCAGATCCAGCACCTTGCCATCCACGGTCCCAGGCTTGATCCCAAGCTCATGGGCCAGGGTGGGCGCCAGATCCACGGTGCGCACGGGCTCAGGGCGCGGGCCGCCCTTCCAGGGGCCCCAAAAGATGAGGGGCACACGGCGATCATAGGCATGGGGGGTGCCGTGATTGGTGAGGTACTCGCCCGGGGGGGTGCCGATCATCACGTAGGGTTTCACGGCTACGAGAATGTCGCCGCTACGCTGGGGATGAAAACTGCGCCGCAGGAGCACGCGGAGGCTGGAGTCGCGGGGACTGCCCTCTGCGGAAGGATCCGTGCCCATCAGTTCTTCGGCGCTGAAGGCCGCAGCCACTTCGGGCCGGGCCTTCAGCCAGGTTAGGGACCAGCGGATGACCTCGTGGCGGTCCAGGTGCGCCGTCTTCAGGGCCTCTTCGTTGAGGTAGATGTCATTGGGTTCAGGCGTCCGAAGCACGAGATCCTGGTCCACCTTGAAGGCCGCGCGCAGATCCGTCAGGAGGGTAGAGAAAAAGGGTTCGATGGCCAGGCGTTTGGCAGGAAAGCCCTGGTCGGCCAGGGCCTCGGGCGCATCCACGCCACCGTGGTCCGCAGAGAGCACCACCCAAGCACCGGGATGCTGATGCTGAAGCCGATCCAGCAGACGGCCCAGGGTCCGATCCAGGCGATGGATCTGGTCGCGCATCTCCGTGCCGAGGCTGCCGTAGCTGTGGCCGATGTAGTCCGTGGCCGAGAAGCTGAGGGCCAGCAGGTCGGTGCCGGGGCCCCGCCCCAGTTTCTCGCCTTCCAACAGGGCCTCGGCGGCTTCCAGCGTCACGGCATCCAGGAAGGGGGACTTGCGGAACCGGATGTCAAAGCCCTTGTCCAGGGGCATGCCCGCGCCCTGGATGAGGCGGGGCAGGGCGCCGTTGCGTACAACCGCAGTGCCAAAGGTCCATTGGGCCGTGCGGCCCTCAGGGGTGGCGGGGTCTTTCGTCCAGAGCCAACTGTCAGACGCGATGCGTGAAGAGAGTCCCTGGTCGTAGCGCACCAGCCAATCCGGCAGACGGGAGCCGTAGACTGAGGAGCTGGTGAAACCCGCTGGTCCGGTGAACCAGAAGACGCCCGTGGGCTTGCGCCCGGCCATGAGGATGGCGGCGCGATCCTTCCCGGAAACCGAGAAGACGCGGCTGCCCGGGATCTGGGCCTGGAGCCAATCACCGAGCGCGTCGCCCAGGAACAGGGCATTGGAGGCGCTGGGCTGGTCGGGGGCGTGCAGGGCCGTGGCGCCGGCATCTTCCACGCAGTAGAGCAGTTTTCCGGAGGCGCGGTCGATCCAGCGGTTTTCGATGATGCCGGTGTGAGTCGGGAAACGGCCCGAGAGCAGCACGGAGTGGCCGGGGCCGGTCTCGGTGAAGCCGTGGTCGTGGTAGGCCTCGGTGAAAAAGACGCCTTCCTTGCGCAGGCGCGCAATCCCGCCCGTCAGCTCAGGGCCGTAGGTCTGCATGAGCTCGGCGGAAAACTGATCCACGGAAATGACCACGACCAGTTTGGGACGCGCGGGCGTGGCGGGTGCCGCGACGAGGGCTGGAAGCAGGACGCAGGAGAGGAACGCGGAGTAACGCATCAGAAGGTCACTCCGGCTCCAAAGGTCCACATGCGTTCAAACTCCTGCCCGTTGCCCTGGGCCGAGAAGTAGGCTGCGAGATCCGAAGCGCTGCTGAGCTTGACGGGACGGTCCTTCGATACCGGCTGCTGATAGCTGGCCACCACGTAGGGGTGGATCACGATGGAGGGGATGCGCCAGCGGGCGCCCACCCGCAGCCAGGTGCGGCTCAGATCCTTGGCACTGGAGGCCCCAGCGGTGTCCAGGGTGTAGCGCTGGAGGCGCTGGATGAGGCCGATCTCTCCGGCGATGCCTACGAAGGGCACCCACACCTGTGCGTTGAGACCCGCGCCCAGGCCCTGCTGCTTGAGCTTGGTATCCTGGGAGACCGTGTTCAGGGACAGCGTGCCGTCAGCGGAGAACTGGGAATACTCCAGGCCCGCCTCCACCTTCAGCAGGGGCCCCACCTGGAAGAGCTGGCGATTCACCGAGGCGATGAAGCCCTTGCCCGTGTTGAAATCCTTACCCACCAGTTGCACCGTGCCGGAGATCAGGGTCTGGGGCAGGCTCTGACCCGTGGGGCGGGGCAGCTCTAGGCGCAGATCCCACTGGGCGCAGAGGGGCAGGCTGGCAAAGCTGATCGCAAGAATGGCAAGGCGCATGGTGGCTCCGCAGAACCCTCGATCATACCCCTGGATGGAGACGGTTCTAAACCCAGTCTGCTACTTCCACTTGATGTTGCAGCCCATGCTGGGCTGCTGGGGGTCGAGGGGTTCAGCACCGTTGAGCACACCCTCGACGGCTTCCTTGAGATCCTGACGGGCCACGCGACTGGCATCCTTCCAGTTGTCATCCAGGCGGCCCCGGTACATGAGGCGGCGGTGGGAGTCGTAGAGGAAGAAGTCCGGCGTGCACACGGCGCCCATGGCCCGGGCCACAGCCTGCTCCTCGTCCCAGAGGTAGGGGAAGACGTAGCCCTTTTCCCGTGCCCGCAGCCGCATGGCCTCGAAGCTGTCTTCGGGGAAGGCCACTGCATCGTTGGAGCTGATGCCCACCACGGCGCACCGCCCCGCATAGGCCTTGGCCAGAGCGTTGAGGCGGTCATCGATGGCCTGCACATAGGGACAGTGGTTGCACATGACCACCACCAGCAGGGCGGGGGTGTGGAAGTCGCGCAGGGACCAGAGGCGACCGTCCACACCAGGCAGGGTGAAGTCGGGACAGGCCGTGCCGAGTGGGACCATGGTGGATTCCGTGAGTGCCATGGGTACCTCCGGGAAGTGCCCCAAGCATACGCCTGGGGAACGTGCCCGGTGTCACGAAGAAGCCCCGGCGGACCGGGGCTTCTTCGTGACAGAGGAAAACCTTCTCTAGCGCAGCTGCTGCCAGAGGAAAGTGAAGGCCAGGGCGCCCATGTGAGCGGCCTGGGCATTGTTCGCGGCGCCGCCGTGGCCGCCTTCGATGTTCTCGTAGTAGCGGACGTTGGCGCCCAGTTCCTGCATGCGGGCCATCATCTTGCGGGCGTGGCCGGGGTGTACCCGGTCATCGCGGGTGGAAGTCATGAAAATGGTCGGGGGGTATTTCTCGGTGGCTTTCAGGTTGTGGTAGGGCGAGAAGCTCTGGATGTAGGCCCACTGTTCTGGCACATCGGGATCGCCGTATTCGGCCATCCAGGAAGCGCCCGCCAGCAGGTGGGAGTAACGCTTCATGTCCAGCAGGGGCACCTGGCAGACCACGGCCCCGAAGAGCTTGGGATAGAGCGTGATCATGTTGCCCATGAGCAGGCCGCCATTGCTGCCGCCCTGGGTGCCCAGGCGCTTGGGCGTGGTGACCTTGCGGGCGATGAGATCTTCCGCCACGGCGGCGAAATCCTCGTAGGCGCGATGGCGCTTGTCCTTCAGGGCCGCCTGGTGCCAGCGGGGGCCGTACTCGCCGCCGCCACGGATGTTGGCCACCACGTAGACGCCGCCCTGGGTGAGCCAGGCGCGGCCGGTGCCCGCGCTGTAGCTGGGCGTGAGGGAGACCTCGAAACCGCCGTAGCCGTAGAGCAGGGTGGGATTCGTGCCATC
Organism: Acidobacteriota bacterium; assembly: GCA_043775845.1. GTDB lineage: Bacteria > Acidobacteriota > Holophagae > Holophagales > Holophagaceae > Geothrix. Next base: position 1,683 of record JAYVRY010000192.1, on the reverse strand, counting down.
CAGCTTCAGCCCCTTCTTGGCCACCTGGAAGTAGGGCACCTTGGTGCCGTCCTTGCTGGTGGCGAAGTGCTGCGTGACTTCGAGGCCAGTGGCGTCGAAGAAGGCGGGCAGCTCTTTCAGCTTGGTGGGCGCTTGGCCGATGGTGCCGTGGAGCAGCGTGGTGGGCGTGAGGTAGCCGCTGGTGGTCATGAAATAGTCATCGTTCTCCTCGTAATCCACGGGGCCCATGGACACCGTGGCGTAGTCGGGGGCGCCGGGCAGGGCCTGGCGGGCCCAGCCGTCCTTGCCAGGCGTGAGCACGGTGAGGGTGTTCTTCACGTCCTCCAGCACGTTGAGGATGAGGTGATGACGCGTCCAACTGTAGCCCGCCAGAGAGCTCTGCATCGTGGGCTCGAAGAGTACGGTGAGGTCGCGCTTGCCCTGCATGAAGTCATCGAATCTGGCCACGAGCAGGGAACCCGCTGCATAGGTCTTGCCACTCACCGTCCAGGGCGTGCGGGGCTCGATGGTCAGCCACTCACGATACGGCTGGGCGTTGGCATCCTCTGGGACGTCCACCTTCTGGAGCTTGCCATCCTTCGCACGAAAGAAGAGCTCGTTCTTGAAGAAGGCCGGAGTTCGGGAGACAAAATGGCGCTCAGAGCCCTTGGTGTCGTCGTAGTAAGCCCAGACGCTCATGTCTGTGGCCTTGCCTTCGAAGACCGTTTCGGCAGAAGCCAGCGGGGTGCCGCGCTTCCAGAGTTTGGCAATGCGGGGATAGCCGGAGGTGGTCATGGAGCCGGGACCGAAATCCGTAGAGACGTACACGCTGTCCTTGTCGATCCAGGACAGACTGCCCTTGGCTTCCGGCAGTTCGAAACCACCCTTCACGAACTGGCGGGTTTCCAGATCGTATTCACGCACCACGTTGGCATCGGCGCCGCCGCGGGAGAGGCTCACCAGCACGTGACGCCAACCACCGGCCTTGAGGACCTGGCCACCATGCCAGACCCAGTTTTCCTTTTCGGCCTTGTTCAACGCATCGATATCCAGGATGACGTCCCATTTGGGATCCTTCTTCCGGTACTCCTCCAGGGTGGTGCGGCGCCAGATGCCTGCGGGGTTCTTCTCATCGCGCCAGAAGTTGTAGTAATAGGGCCCGGTCTTGCCTACGAAGGCGATGCGCTCCTTGGAATCCATGATCTTCAGGAGGTCGGCCTTCAGCGTGGTGAAGGCGGCGCCCTCGGTGAGTTCCTTGGCGGACTCGGCATTCCGGGCCTTGACCCAATCCAGGGCCTTGTCGCCGCTGACATCTTCCAACCAGAGGTAGGGATCTTGAGAGCTGCTGATCTTGGCCTCCTGCGCCGTGAGTGGACCGGCCAGGGACAGGCCGAGTGCGAGGGTGATCCAGAGGTGTTTCATGCTGTCTCCGTGCCGACCGGGTTGGGAAAGAATGGCTGCGCAATGAAATGGCGAGCGCTCCAGCATAACGGTGGAAACCCACAGCCTGGAGGCATGGCTTCAGGAGATCGCAAGGTGAGGAAAATCAAGCGCCGTCATTTTTTTGACTTGACCCCTAGACCCCTGCATCTAGGCTAATTCCAACTAGGAGCGTGTCCAAGTAATCGATAGGGGCTGCATTGATGGCAAAGGGCATTCAGGCAAGGAAGCGGGCGCAGGGCGGTGCAGGTTCACCGTTCAAGC
>JAYVRY010000191.1:0-5005 GCA_043775845.1 Acidobacteriota bacterium | reverse complement strand
GCGCATGCGGATGCAGCTGGTGGAGCCGCTCCGCGAGCTGTTCAAGGATGAAGTCCGGGCCACGGGTTTGGCCCTCGGTTTGCCCGAGGAAATGAACCAGCGGCACCCCTTCCCAGGTCCCGGTCTTGCTGTTCGACTTCCGGGCGCCATCACCCGCGAACGGGCCACCATCCTGCAGAACGCCGACGCCATCTTCCTTCAGGAGCTCCGCGAAAGCGGCTGGTACGCGAAGACCAGCCAGGCCTTCGCCGTGCTGCTGCCCGTGCAGACCGTGGGCATCATGGGCGACGAGCGCACCTTCGAGTGGATGTGCGCGCTGCGGGCCGTGACCAGCGAAGATTTCATGACCGCCGACTGGGCGCGCCTGCCCCACGAACTGCTGGACCGCATCGCCCAGCGCATCGTACGCGAAGTGTGCGGCATCAACCGCGTGGTCTTCGACATCACCAGCAAGCCACCGGCGACCATCGAGTACGAATAAAGAATTGATCCACAGATTTCACAGATTCACACAGATTCAAAAGCAATGAATCGGTGTGGTCACGGTTAAGACCCGTTTCCTATCCCTTCAAATCTGTGAAATCAGTGGAATCTGTGGACTGATCATTTTCCTAGGAACAGCATGGCCAAGCGCAATGAACCCGTCCGCAAATCGGTGAAGGACACCCTGGACGACCTGCTTTCAGGTCATCGTGAGGCGGCCTTCAGCGGGCCGGAGTCCGCCTTGAAGTACCTGCGCCGTACCTTCGAAAGTCAGGGCAGCCTGCCCAATGCCGTGAAGGCCGTGGCCTACGATTTGAGCGCCGACGCCCAGGCCCAGTCCAGTCCGTGGGAGGACTGTGTGGCGTCCGTGGCCCAGGTGGTTAGCTACCTGCCGGAACTGGAGGCCGCCTTTCCGCACGAATACCGGCGGATGCTCGAAGGGCTCACGTGTTTTGAGCGCGGCATCCAGGCCCACAGCGAGCTGGGTGACTTCCACGCGGCGCTGGAGCTTTGTGAGAAGGCCATGGCCCTTGATCTGGGCGCCCACTACACCGCCAAGCGGGATTCGCTCGACTGGGCGCGCTGAGGGTCACGATTGGCAGAGATACCGGGCTGGACCTCCTATCCCGGTTTTTTCTGCCTGTAAGATGGTTGGGAAGTACAGCCTGTCCCCCCGGAAGCCGTTGAGAGTCACACGGGGATGCCATGAACGACGACCTCCAGGTGGTGCCGCAACAGCTCAGTGTGCTGGTGGTGGACGATCTGGCCATCGTTCGGTTGTCGCTGCAGCGCATCCTGGCCAAGTCCGGCTACCGCGTGCGCCTGGCGGAGGATGTGCGCGGCGCCCTGGATATCCTGGATGAAGACACCATCGATCTGGTCCTCTGCGACATTCAGATGCCTGGCGCCTCGGGGCTCGATCTGGTGAAGGCCATCCGCCATCGCATCCCTGATACTTCCGTGGTGATGGTGAGTTCCATGGATGATGCCCAGATCGCCATTGAGTGCCTGCAGCGGGGCGCCTTTGGGTACGTGCTGAAGCCCTACCAGCCCCGGGAGATTGTGGTTCAGGTCAACAATGCCTTCCGCCGCCGGATGCTGGAAATCGCCTACCGGGATCGCGAGGCCCAGTTGGCGCAGAAGGTGCGCGAGCAGACCGTGGAGATCCGGAACTCGCGCGAAGAGATTGCCTTCCGCCTCATCGCTGCCAGCGATCATCGCGACAACGAGACCGGCATGCACGTGCGGCGCATCGGCCTCTTCGCCGCCGAGATGGCCCGGCTGCTGGGCTGGGATCAGGATCGCATCGACACCATCCAGTCGGCCGCCCCCATGCATGACATCGGAAAGATCGGCGTGCCGGACGCCATCCTCCAGAAACCCGCCGCCCTCACGGAAGAAGAGTGGGTGACCATGAAGCGGCACACCATCATGGGAGCCACCATCCTCAAGGGTTCTACCGTGCCGTTCATCCAGATGGGGGCCCGCATTGCCATCGGCCACCACGAGAAGTGGGATGGGAGCGGCTACCCCAGCGGCCTGAAGCAGGAGGGCATCAGTCTGGAGGCCCGCATCACGGCCCTGGTGGATGTCTACGATGCCGTGAGCAACCGGCGCCACTACAAAGAACCATGGCCCGAGGACAAGGTCGTGAAGCTCATGGCCGAGGGGCGTGGCACACACTTCGACCCACTGCTGGCCGACCTTTTCTTAAAGCACTTGGACCGTTTCCGGGCCATCCTGCACGCCAATCCGGATCAGCCCCACGATGAGGACGCCGGGATCTGAACCGGTGACGACAGGTGTAGGCTGTGACTCCGGAGGCCACCATGGCATCGCTCACCGACTACCGCACCCTCGGACGCTCGGGCCTGCGCGTCAGCCCGCTTTGTCTGGGTGCCATGACCTTCGGCACTGACTGGAGCTGGGGGACAGAGGTGGCCGAAAGTCGCGCCATGCTGGACCACTACCTGGAAGCCGGAGGCAATTTCATCGACACGGCCAATGTCTACACGAAGGGCCACAGCGAAGCCATCCTGGGCGACTATTTCGCCGAGCGGGGCGGCCGGGATCGCATGGTGCTGGCCACCAAATTCTGCGGCAGCCTGCACCACGGGGATCCCAACGCCGGGGGCGCCAGCCGCAAGGCCATCCAGCAGCAGCTGGAACAGAGCCTGCGGCGGTTGCGAACCGACTGTGTCGACCTCTACTGGATGCATTTCTACGATCCGCATACACCCCTGGATGAGACGATGCGCGCCTTGGATGACCTGGTGCGAGCCGGCAAGGTCCGCTACCTGGGTGTGTCCGACACCGCGGCGTGGCGCGTGGCCCAGGGCCAGGCGGAGGCCCTGTTCCGGGGCTGGTCGCCGTTCGTGGCGCTGCAGATCGAATACTCCCTCATCGAACGCACGGTCGAGCACGATCTGGTGCCCATGGCCCAGGCCCACGGCCTCGGGGTCACGCCCTGGTCGCCCCTGAAAGGTGGCCTGCTGACCGGCAAGTACGGGCGGAACCACCAGCCCCAGGGTGAGGGCCGCCACGTGCCGGGGGTGTCGAAGAGCCTCACGGAGCGCAACTACAGCATCATCGAGGCCGCCGAGGCCGTGGCGGCGGACCTGGGCACCTCCGTGGCCGAGGTGGCCCTGGCCTGGGTGCTGTCGAGGCCCGGCGTCACCAGCCCCATCATCGGTGCGCGCACCCTGGCGCAGCTGGAGGGAAACCTGCGCTCCCTGGCGTTGACGTTGCCCGCAGAAATGATCGCGCGCTTGGACGCAGCCAGCGAGCCAGCGCCGATCTTCCCCCACGCCTTCCTGGCCAATACCCGACACGTGATGCAGAGCGGGACCACCATCAACGGCGTGACCTCCGACCCTTGGGCATTGGCACCGGCTAGCGACCAGGAGCGGTGGTAAAGAAAAACACTCGCAGAGGGCACTCTGCGAGTGTTTTTCTCGAGTTGAAAGGCCTACGCCTCGATGGGGTGGGCCTCGGAGGGAGGATCGGTTTTCCTCCCCTTCGAGATGGTGAACTCGCCCAGCATCATGGGCACAGCGGCTTTCAGCATGACGGTGAAGACCAGGGCGCCCAGGGAAAAGATGCCCGCGGCCACGGCGATTTCCGTGAAGGAGGGGCGGTAGACGTAGATCTCGCCCAGGGTATCGGGGGTGAGGCCAGGAATGATGAGACCCATGCCCTTTTCGATGTAGACGCTGGCGTAGATCAGGACGCAGCCGATGTTCAAGGTGACCCAGTTCGTGCGGGTCTTGGGGATGAGGAAGAGCAGGAACGCGATGAAGCCCGTGATGATCGAAGCCCAGGCGAAGGGTACGAGGGTGTTGTAGTGCATCCCGTTCTTTTCGATGCCGAAGAGCAGATACTGGAAATAGATCATGTGCTCGGTGCCGGAGTAGAGTTCCTTGAAGGATTCTGCGGCCGTGAGGAAGAGGTTGAAGCCCATGGTGTAGGCCATCAGTTCCGCGATCTTGAAGATGGCTTCGTCGGTGATCTTCAGGCGGGTGGTGCGGCGGAGCACCTGCAGGAGGATGAGCAGCACTGCGGGTCCCGAGCAGAAGGCCGAGGCCAGGAAGCGCGGCGCGAGGATGGCCGAATTCCAGAAGGGACGCGAGGCCAGGCCGTTGTAGAGGTAGGCGGTGACCGTGTGGATGCTGACGGCCATGGGAATGGACATCAGCACCAGGGGCAGCACCAGCGCCTTCTTGTAGTGTCTTTCGACGTAGGCGCTGAAAAGCAGGTAGGTCACCACAAACCAGTTCAGCACCAGGTATAGGTTCAGTACGATGACATCCCAGGCCAGCAGGGATTGGGGCCAGTTAAGGTGTCCCACCAGCGGCATGATGTGCCAGAACCGGTCGGGGCGGCCGATGTCGACCATCACGAAGCCCAGGCACATGACGAGGGCGGTCACCGCCAGCATCTCGCCCAGGATGGTGATTTCCTTGATGGGCCCCCAGTCGTAAATGTAGGCCGGGATCACCAGCATGATGGAGGCTGCGGCCACGCCGACCAGGAAGGTGAAGTTGCCGATGTAGAAGCCCCACGACACCTGGTCCCGCATGCTGGTGACGATGAGGCCATGCTGGAGCTGGTTGGCGTAGGCGATGCCGCCCACGAGGATGAGCAGGAGCAGGAGGGCCAGCCAGGCGTAGTAGAGGTGGCTGCCGTGCAGCATCAGGCCCACGGTGTCGACGATGAAGCGCTTGAAGTTCTGTAGGATGGCCATGGCCTCACACCCCGAAGAAATAGAAGAAGGTGGGTTGGGTGTTCAGGTCTTCCTTGAACTTGAAGACGCGCTTGGTTTCCAGCACCTGGCGGATCTCGCTCTTGGCATCCAGCAGGTTGCCGAACTTGCGCGATCCCGTGGGGCAGATCTCTACGCAGGCCGGGTAAAGCCCCTTGCGGGTGCGCTGGATGCAGAAGGTGCATTTCTCCACCACGCCCTTGGGACGGGGGCGGTTGCCCAGGTAGTGGGTTTCGGGGTTCACGTCCTTGGCCTCGATGT
>JAYVRY010000190.1:0-18888 GCA_043775845.1 Acidobacteriota bacterium | reverse complement strand
CACCAGTCCCGACAGCACCGCCGCCTGGTAGCCCGAGCCCGTGCCGATCTCCAGCACCCGGTCCGTGGACTGGGGCGCCAGGGCCTCGGTCATGAAGGCCACGATGTAGGGCTGGGACATGGTCTGACCATGGCCGATGGGCAGTGGCCCGTCCTCGTAGGCCATGGGACGACTGGAGGCAGGCACAAATTCATGGCGCGGCACCCGCGACATGACCGCCAGCACCCGCGTATCCCGAACACCCCGGGCCGCAAGCTGCTCGCGCACCATGCGCGTGCGGGCCGTGACGGTGGCTGCCTCCTCTATGGGTGGCGGCAGAACAGGATCGCATCCCCCGAGGGTCAGCATCAGTGCCACTCCCAGCGGCCATCGCATGGGTACGAAGATAGTTCCTTCCCCGCTGGGCGCCAGCGCGCCTCCCGTGTCAGGGGAGGCGCGCACCGTCCATCCATCCAGGGTTTAGCCGAGCGTCACGTCCAGGCTGCCCGCCACCCCGCCCGTCCAACTCCGCAGCCGCCAGAGGCCGATGAGGGCCTTGGCCCGAGCGGATCCCGTGAAGGTCCGGTCGAAGGAGACGGCCACCACCTGGCCTGAGCCATCCACTTTAAGGGTCAGTGTCGTGCCCGAAGGCAGTCCAGACAGGACGCTGGCCAGGGCCGGGTCCATCAGGCGTGCTTCCAGTTCGCGCCGGAGGGAGCGGGGATCGGAGGTACCCGTGATGCCCGAGAAGGCCGTGACGTGAAGACGCACGTCTTCCTTCTTCTTTTCCTCGCGCAGCAGTGCGTCCTGGGCCACGACCTCGACGGCAGCGGAGGCGTGGGCCGACTGTTTCATCATGGGCGCGGGGGCATAGGCCACTGGACTTCCCGCCACGCCACCGACGAGGCTGCCACGCATGCCACCCACGGCCGCATTGGACACGCCTTCGGGCATGGGCAGGGGCTGGGTGACGGTGATGTGGCTGCCACCGGCGTTGCGCACCTGGGTGTCCACGGCCACGAAGGAGGTATAGGCCGTGAGCAGTCCGTAGGTGAGGCCCAGCCGCGTGACCTCGGCCTTGCGGGCTTCGTCCGCGCCAAATTGGTCGTAATCCGACAGCATCTGGATGCGCTGGCGGGCCCAGAGCTGGCGCAGGGCGCCGTGATGGCGATCCCTCACCTGGCCCACGTCAAAGGTCTGGCTCCAGGGCCCCGCGCCACTGATTCCAGAGAGCGTCACCGTGCCCTTGGCTTCACCGGTCCACTTGCCCAGGCAGATGACGGGCCGATCGGCGAGCACATCGGGCAGCTGCAGGGGTTCCAGATCCTGGATATGGAAGCCGCTGGTGGTGAGTTTCAAATGGGTGAGCACCGGCGAGGACACATAGGCCCGGAACTTCTCGGCCTCGGCCGCGGCCTGCTCGGGTTTGGTGATGACGAAGGCCTCGCCCTGCCCCGCATGGGCCATGCCCTCGATGAGGTGGCGGTTCACCGAGGAGCCAATGCCGAAGGTGAAGAGGTTGGCCGAGCCGAGGTTCTTGCGGATGATGTCGAAGACCTGCCCATCGGCGCTGATGTAGCCATCCGTTGACACCACGAAGGTGCGCGAGATGCCCGGCACGCGGGGCAGGCCCAGGGCCTTGCGCATGGCGCTGCCCAGCTCGGTGCCACCGCCGCCATTTTGCGCCCTTACGAAGGCCAGGGCCTGCTGCGCGTGCTCGGGCGTGGCGTGCTGCGAGGCAGGCGACCAAAGCGCCGCGCTGCCCTCGAAGACCATGACGTTGAAGAGGTCCTGGGGCCGCAGGCCCTGGATCATCTCCTGCATGAGCACCTTCGAGACTTCAATGGGAAAACCCATCTGGCTGCCACTCACATCCATGATGAACACGAATTCGCGGGGCGGCAGATCCTTGGGCGTCACGCGCTTGGGGGGCTGGGCCATGAGCAGGAAGGTGTTCTCACTCTTGCCCTGATCCAGCAGCAGGCCCGATTGCACGGCGCCACCGGCCAGCTGGTACTTCACGATGACATCGCGGTTGCCGCCCTGGGCCTCGCTGGGATCCAGATGCAGCGTAGCGTCGGCCTTGCCATCAAAAGCGATGCTGTTCTTGTGCGTATCGCAGCTCATGCGCTGGATGGGCAGACCCGCCGAGAGCTTCACTTCCAGGTCGAAGGTGGTGGTGGGCTTCTCGCCGGCATGGGTGTAGGGATTGGCCACCCAGGGCTCGCCGGTGGAGGAATCCGTGCCCACCCGGCCCGCATAGCGCGGTCCCACCACCGTGGGATACACGAAGGCGTAGGTGCCTTCCGTGGGCACCAGCAGCTCCGTGTAGGACAGCTCCACGCGGATCTCATCGCCCGGCAGGATGTTGGCCACGTTCATCTGGAACACATTGGGCCGGTGCTGCTCCAGCAGCGAGGCGCTGCGGCCCTGCTGCTTGGCCTGCTCATAGTCGATGCGGGCCTGGCCCCGTTCCTTGATCTGGGCCTTCAGCACCCGCTCGCCGATGGTCATGGTCATGCCGTAGACTGCGGAACGCGTCGATCCCGGGAAGACGTAGATGGCCTCCAGGGGCTTGGTGCCCGTGTTGCGGAAGACCTGGGTGACTTTCACATCGGCGATGACACCCGAGATGACCACCTTCGCCGATGTGGCCTTCAGTGGCAGCTGGTCTACGGCGCTGTCGCCGCCCTGCACGAAGAAGTAGGGGGAAAGGGTCCGATCGGCTTCGCCCTCCATAGGTGGGACCTGGCGGGACGGCGCGGGACGGCTGCGCGCCTGGGCATCCCCCTGGAAGGACACGGCGAGCCCCGCACAGCAGGCGAAGAGGGCAGTGGTGGACCGGCGCAGCGACATGGGTTCCTCCTGGAAGGGCCACGCCGACACGGCGCGGTTCAGGAGGGAATGCCGCGAGGCCTACATCCCTTTCACGGAGCCTTCCGATTTTTCGAGGCTGCGGATCGCCGTTGGTCGAAGGCCTCCAGGGCCACAGCCAATTCTGGTTCCCAATAGGCGGGGTCGTGTCCTCCGGGGCTTGTTCGGAACCGGTGGGGGAGGCCGAGCCCTTCGAGTTCTTCGGTCAACACACGGTTTCCTGACAAAAACAAATCCTCCCTTCCACACGCGAGGTAAAGGAAAGGCATCCGGTCCGCAGGTCCGAGGCCTTTCAAACGACGAAACAAATCGAAGCGCAGGCGGGCCGGATCCCCGGGTTCGCCGAAGGCCCGCCGGTAAAGGGCCTGCATGGGAGTGGGCAGGCAGCTCACTTCGAGAGGCCCCCACTGGGGCCACTCCACCGCCCCACTCAAGGAGGCCACAAAACCAAAGGTTTCGGGATGGGTGATGCCTTCATGCAGCGCCGCATAGCCTCCCAGGCTGACGCCGAGAATGGCCCGGTTTCGTCGTTGCCGAGAGATAAAGAAACGCTTCTCCAGGGCCAGAAGGAGGCCTTCCCGCAGTGCTCGACCGGGCTGGTCCCCTGGATCCACGGCCGCATCCAGGAAGGCCGTCGTGTCACCTTCCGGCGCCACGAGAATCATGCGATGGCGCGTGGCCAGACCTACCACGCCCAAGGCTCGGAAATCCGCCGCGTGACCACCCCCTCCGTGGAGCAACACCACCACGGGCAGTCCGTGCGGAATCCCGCCCCCTGGAACCTGTGGCAGGAAGACCTCGCAGCGAAGAGGAGCCCGGAGGTTGGGCAGCTGGACATCCATAGAGATGCTTTCCGTCTGGGCCAGACAAGCCACGGTGGCCGCCAGGGCCAGGAACAGCCCCCTCATGGAAGCTTGGTCTGAATGGCGCGGGCGAAGGCCCACTGGGGATCCAGGTCCAGGCTGCGCGAAATCGCCGCCTTGGCTTCGCCGGTTTGCTTGAGTTGCAACAGGGCCTGGGCCTGCCAGGCGAAGGCCTCGGCGCGGCCCCAGGCGGGCATCCAGGGATCCGCGGGCGCGGTTTCGCGCTCCGCACACGCTACCGCCTCCTGCAACAGAGGAAGGGCTACCTTCGGCCCACCGCCGAAAAAGGTCGGTGTGTTGAGCGTGTGGATGGCTTCGAAGAGGCGCACCCGGGGATTGGCGGGCTCCAGTTCCCGGGCGCGGGTGAAGCAGGCTGCGGCCTTGGGGGCCAGGGACATGGCCGACATGGGATGCAGTCCGATCCGCATGCCCAGGAGGGCTCCCCGCAGGGCGTAGCTGTCCGCATCCTTCCGCTGGGCCAGCCGCTGGGCGGCCGTATCCAGCAAGGCCTCAGCTTCCTTGGGGGTGGGTGCGACGCCGGCCAAGCCCATTTCGGCCATGGCCTGCCAGTAGGCGGCCATGGGGTGGTGTTCCGCTTGCGTCCAGGGGGCCTGCAAGGCCCGATGTTCAGCGGGCGAGAGGCGCATGAGCCGCTGCACCTGCGCCTGCGCCTGGGTTTGGGTTTGGGCCTGGGTTTGGGCCTGGGTTTGGGCCTGGGTTTGGGTTTGGAGCGGGAGGGGCTCACTGGGCCTGGCCGGAATGGTGGCAAGCACGAGGACTGCGGGAAGGAAGGATGTGAGCCGCATGGGGCCTCCAGGAAAACCAGGCCCCAGGCTAGGGCTCCATCGGCTCTGCCTCAGTGCCCCTCGCACCAGACAGGCCGGAAATCGGATGAAGCCGGTCTACAGGGCTCCCAACCGTCGCCGGACTTCGGGCAATCGCTCCCGGCTCACGGAAAGGCGGCTGCCATCCGTCAGCACCACCACGCCTGGGGCCCCGGTGTCCGCCTCCAGTTCTGAGATGGCAGCCAGGGCCACGAGGGCGCTGCGATGAATGCGCAGGAAGGTGGGCGCCAGCAGGGGCTCCAGCTCCTCCAGGGTGCGATCCAGCACAAAGCGCCCTTGGGGTGTGTACACGAAGAGCAGCCGATTTTCCGTGGCCACATGGCTCACATCCTGCCAGCGCAACACCCGGAGGCGCCCTTTCACCAGCACGGTGAAGCGCTCGGGCAGGGCCTGATGCTGCAACGCACGCAGCGTGTCCAGCAGCCCTGCCAGGTCAAGGGCAGGTCGATGCGCCTCCAGGCGCTGGAGGGATTCCTCCAGCAGGGCCGGTTCGATGGGCTTCAGCAGGTAGTCGCAGGCGGACCATCGGAAGGCCTCTACCGCATGGTGACCATAGGCCGTCACGAAGACCGTGGGCGGCAGGGAGAGCCCCGCCTCCCGAGCCCGGCGGAGCAGGCCGAAGGCCCCCTCGGGTGGAAATTCGATATCGAGGAAAAGGGCATCGGGCCGCTCATGCCGCAGCAGATCTAGCCCCTGGATGCCGTCCTCGGCTTCGCCCAGGCAGCGGGCTTCGGGACGCAGGCGGTGGATCATGGCATGGAGCAGCTCTCGAGCCGGCGGTTCATCCTCGATGAGCAGGTAGCTGAGCATCAGGGCAGCTCCACCATGACCGCGCATCCCTGCGACACCTTTGGCCAACAGAGTCGGCCGCCGATGGCCTCCAGGCGCTCCCGGACAGTCCTCAACCCAATCCCCTCGACTGGTGAGCCGGGCCTCCCCACACCGTCATCCTCGATTCGGATGACGCCGGATTCCAGGCGCACCAACAGGCGGCAGGGACCGACCTTGCTTTGAAAGCCATGCTTCAGGCTGTTCTCCACCAGGGGCAGCAGGAGCAGGGGAGGAATGGGCGTGGCTTCGGCTTCGGGAGGCAGTTGGATCTCATAGGCGAGACGGGTGCCGAAGCGGGATCGCTCCAGTTCCAACAGGGAGCGCAGCAGGCCGCACTCCTCGCCCAGGGTCCAGGTCTCCCGCTCCAATGCCGCCAGGGTTTGCCGCAGCAGGGCCGCCAGGCTGCGCAGGGATTGCTCCGCGCCATCGGGATCGGGCCGCACCCGGGCGAGAATGGTGTTCAAGGCATTGAAGAGGGTATGGGGTTGCAGCTGCGCCCGCAGGGCCAGGAAGCCCGCCCGGGCCTGGGCCCGCTCCAGTTCCTGGGTGCGCGCCACCAGGGCCATGGCCGTCTGCCGCCCCACCATGAGGCTGGTCAGCAGCAGGCTCAGCAGCAGGGTGATGATCACGGTGTAGCCGCTGAGGGAACCGGGCCCCATCAGGCGCCCCATCACCCACAGGCCGAGGCCCACCAGAATCACGCACAGCCCCAGCCAGATCCCCTGCATGCGCAGGGCCGCCCGGGCGGGCGATTCCCTAGGACCGGGTTCCACCCAACGCCTGGGCAACAGCTGGAAACCGCCCCCCAGCAGGGCCGTAAAAAAGGCGCAGATCAACGTATAGCGCCCCAGGTGCTGCCATTCCTGAAAGGCCAGGCAGAATGCCGCCCCTAGGCCAAAGCCCCAGCCCACCACCCGAAGGAGGAAGTGGCCCAAGGCCCGCTGGGGAAACCACCAAGTCATGGACTCAGCCTAACGCCATCGTCGGATGGGCCAAGCAGCTTCGGACCAACTCGGCCGAATGGGCGACGAAAGGTCGAAGGGCCACCCAGCACCCTCTATTTCGTTTTCGGATGGATCCGCACACGGAGGCCATCCACGGGGCCGATTTCCGGCAGCAGACTGGGATCTGGCACGGGTTTGTACAGCCGGTAGAGATCCAGAACCTCTCCGGATTCTGGACGGACGGTGCAATGCCAAGGGATGAGGTCGTCCTGGGCCGCACCCTCGGGCTTGAACGTCAACACGGTCACCCCGGCAGGTCCCCGCCGGAGGAGCACCAGCCATGCATCACGGCCAGCCCGCACGGTCACCTGGAGGGTTCCGTCGGCCCCGGCGTCCGCACGCCACCAAGGCCGAACCACGGCGCGGCCCACGACACCACCCACGACACCACCCACGGCATCAGGGGTGAGGCCAGCCGGAACAGATGCGGGTGCACCGCCCGCAGCATGATCCTGGGCCGCCATCTTGCGTTCTGCCGCGACCGCCTGGACGTTGGCAATCACCTCGACGGCCGCCGAAGCCGATGAACGCGTCGCCTCGGCCTTCTTGGCCAGGTGGTCCTGGGTGGCGGCCGCGCGGAGCTCCTCCTTGGCCTTGGCATAGGCTCCAGGCATCGGAGCCGGAGCCGCCATCGCAGGAGCAGGGGCAGGGGCAGGGGCAGGGGCTGGGGCTGGGGCTGGGGCAGCCGCTGCCGTTGGCTGAGGCTGCGGAGGGGGGGCCACCAGGCCCGATTTGCGCGGTTGGGCTGGCGCGGGTGCTGACGTTGCTTTCTCCACAGATGTGCCCTTTTGCGCGGGCTCTGGGCTCATTTGGGGCGCAGCCGACTCTGCTTCGCGCTTGGCGACGGGCGCCTTAGGCGCCTCCTCCCGCAGCAGCGGTGGCGTCTTGTCGGGACTGCGCAAGTACACCAGACCCGCCGTGGCCGCCACCAGGAGGCTGGCGGCCGCGCCCAGCACGCCGGTGCGCCGCCAGAAGGGCACCACTCTTGGTGTTGCGCTGTGCGCCAGGGCGAGGATCAGCTGCGCCTTCACCGCCGGATCCGCCAGCAGATCCCGCAAGGCTTCCTCATCCATGAGGGCATCGAAGATCTCCTGATGGTCCAGGGCTGAAGCGAAGAGGCGCTGGCGCTCCTCCTCCGTGAGCGTCCCCGTGGCGTATCCACCCAGCAGTTTTTCAGCCTCGGCGGATCTCATGACATCCCCCTTCCAGTCGGCTGTTCCCAGTGCCCACCCAGCGACTCCAGCAGCTGTTTTCGGCAGCGGTGATCCCAGGTGTAGACCGTGTTGAGGCTACCTGCTCCCAAGAGTTCCTGGATCTGGGGGAAGGTGTGGCCCTGCAGCTTCAGGCGGAACAGGTCGCGGCAGCGCTCGCCCATGCGTTCGATGGCGCCCAGGAGCTTCGCCAGCAGTTCTTTGCGCTCCAGCACCGTGGCCGGGTCCGGCGCATCCGAGGCGGGCGGAAATTCATCCACATCCACCGCATCATATTCCCCTCGGCGGGCGGCCTTGCGGCGGTGGGCGGCCAGCTTGAAGCGCATGATCTGGAAGGCCAAAGGCAGCAGGTCTTCCATCCGATCAAGGTGGCCGTACTTCTCATGGATCAGCACTAGCACCTCCTGCGCCAGGTCCTCCGCATGGGCGCCTGCATACCGGGATGCCGCGAAGGCGACCATCCTTTCACGGAGGCGTGTAATGACAGCCGAATGGTCCACCCGTTCGGCTGGGTGGAGGGATCTGGGATCGAGGGAGGTTTCGAGTGGGAGGTCTGAATCCATGGCGCGGGACGAGTGGTCCGAACACCATCCTGGCACGTTGGCCCGGCGGCCGCACCGGGCATGCATTCATCCATGCGACCTCAGGCAGGGATTGTTGCTAGTATCTCGACAATCAATCCCAGACCGACCAACAGATGTATGGCGTCCCTTCATGGAATTCCGGGTGCTCCGTGACCATCTCCAAACCCAACAAAAGACATGAAGAGGATCTGCCACTTCGACTGGCCCTCGAGGAAGCGGCCGCGCGCGCTGACCGCAGCCAGGCGGCCCTGGCAGAGCTGCAAGCGCGGTTTGATGCCCTAGCCGCGAACGAGACGTTCTTCTCGCTCGTCTACAACAACGTGACCGATGCCATTTTCTTCATTGGAGTGGAAACCCAGGAGCAATTCCGGTTCCTGGCGATCAATCCCGCCTTCACCAAGATCACAGGGGTTCCCTCCGAGCACATCGTCGGGCGGGAGGTCCAGGACGTGATTCCCGAACCATCCCTGGCGCTGGTTCTCCAACGCTACCGCCAGGCCATCCGGGACAAGGCCACGGTCCGGTGGGACGAAACATCCGTGTATCCAACGGGCACCAAACACGGCGAAGTATCGATCACGCCAGTCTTCGATGCTTCCGGGATCTGCGTAAATCTCATCGGAGTCGTTCGGGACATCACCGGTCGCCTGGAGGCCGAGTCGGCCTTGCAGTGGAGCCGGGATCGGCTGGAGAAGGCCCAGCAGATCGCCCACATGGGCTTCCTTGACTGGAACCTGAGAACCGATGAACTCGTCTGCTCGGATGAAGTCTACCGATGGTTCGGCGTGACCCGGGAAGAAGCGCCCAAAACACCGGAATTCATCACGCGAGTGGTGCATCCGGATGACATGGAACTCACCCGCCGGGGCCTCGAAGCCGCCATCCGGGGCGACCATGATTACGATCTCGACCACAGGGTCGTGCGTCCTGATGGCCGGATGTTATGGGTTCACGCCCAGGCGGAACTCGCGCGCGACCAGGCGGGGGTTCCAGAACGGCTGCTCGGCACGATGGTGGATGTGACCGAGAGAAAGCTTGCCGAAGAGGAGATCATCAAGCTGAACTCAGAGCTGGAGCACCGGGTCACAGAACGAACCAGCCAGCTCGAATCGGTCAATCGCGAGCTGGCCTCCTTCTCCTACTCCGTCTCTCACGACCTGCGGGCGCCCCTGCGCCATGTGAACGGGTACATCGACCTCCTCGGCCGGGAAGTGCAAGGCCAGCTGTCCGAAAAGGGGGAGCGCTACCTCCGGGTCATCTCGGACGCGAGCCGGGAGATGGGCCAGCTCATCGATGACCTGCTCTCCTTCTCGCGCATGGGCCGGGCCGAGATGGAAGAGAGGACCTGCAATCTGGAAGCCATGGTTCGGGCCACGATCCGCGAACTGGAAGCCTCCATCCGTGGACGCCGGGTGGAATGGGCGGTCAGCCCCCTGCCGGAAGTCATCGGCGACGCCTCCATGCTCAAGCTGGTCCTCACAAACCTGTTGGATAACGCATTGAAATTCACCCGGACCCGGGAGGTGGCGCAGATCGAGATCGGAATCCTCCCCTCGGAAGACGGCCGCATCATTGTGTTTGTCCGGGATAATGGCGTGGGTTTCGACATGCAATATGTGCATAAGCTCTTCGGGGTGTTCCAGCGGCTGCATAGGGCCGATGAATTCGAAGGGACCGGCATCGGACTGGCCAATGTCCAGCGCATCATCGCCCGGCACGGCGGCCGCGTCTGGGCCGAAGGGGCCCTGGAGCGGGGCGCCAGCTTTTTCTTCACCCTAAGACCGGCGGCGTCGATATAGGCATGGAAGGAAGGCTTTCAATGAATCTATCCCTCGGACGGATCCTGCTTGTGGACGACAGCCCCCGCGACCTTGAGCTCATGGTCGAGGCCCTCGAACAAAGCCACCTGGCCAACGAAGTGGCCATCGCCAGGGATGGGGCAGAAGCCCTCGATTACCTGCACAGGCGCGGGTCCTTCGCCGACCGCGCGCCGGGGAACCCCGTGGTGGTGATGCTCGATCTGAAGATGCCCAAGGTGGATGGCCTGACGGTTCTGAAGGAGATGCGGAGCGACCCCAAATTGCGATTCATCCCGGTGGTGGTCATGACCTCCTCGCGAGAAGAGCAGGATCTGGTCCGCAGCTACGAACTCGGCAGCAACGCCTATGTCGTCAAACCGGTCGATTTCTCGGGATTCATCGAGGCGGTCAAGCAGGTCGGCATCTTCTGGGCCGTCATCAATGAGACCCCCCGGGCCGGGTCATGAGCACGGAAGGCCCGAACGCTCCCGTGCGAATCCTGTATCTCGAGGACAACCCTCGTGATGTGGAACCCCTGCGGGACAAGCTGGCGCAGACCGGCCTCACCTTTGAGCTCACCGTCTCGAAGGACCGCGATGAATTCGAGCTCGCGCTGGCCGGGCCGCGGTTCAACCTTATTTTCTCGGACTATCTGCTGCCGTCCTACGACGGGATGTCGGCGATGGCCCGGGCCCGGGAACTGCAACCCGGCGTCCCGTTCATCCTGCTCTCCGGCGTGCTCGGTGAAGAGCAAGCGGTGGACTGTGTGCTGCGGGGGGCCACGGACTACGTGCTGAAGCACCACCTCGACCGCCTGATTCCCGCGACCCTGCGGGCCCTGCGCGAGGCCGAGGAAAGGCGCCTCCGCAAGAAGGCCGAGGTCGAGCGGGCCAAGCTCCAGGAACAGCTCCAGCAGGCCAGCAAGATGGAAAGCCTCGGCCTCATGGCCGGGGGCGTCGCCCACGACATGAACAATGTGCTGGGGGCCATTCTCGCCCTGGCCTCGGCCAATCTGGAACTCCATGCCGAGGGCTCGCCCGCGCATCGGGCTTTTCAGACCATCTGCAAGGCGGCGGTCCGGGGCGGCGAGATGGTCCGGACCCTGCTGGACTTCGCCCGGCAGAATCCAGCCGAGGTGCAAAGCCTGGACATGAACCTCATCCTCCGCGAGGAGGTCCAGCTTTTGGAACGCACGACCCTCTCCAAGATCCACCTGGAGCTGGACCTGGCTCCGAATCTACACATCATCCGTGGCGATGCCTGCGCCCTTGCCCACACACTCTTGAACCTGTGCGTGAACGCCGTGGACGCCATGGGCGAAAGCGGGACCCTTCACCTCTCCACCCGGAACCTCGATGAGGAGTGGATCCAGGTCCAGGTACGGGACACGGGGGCGGGGATGTCAGAGGACATCCTGAAAATGGCCCTGGATCCCTTCTTCACGACCAAGCCGCAGGGCAAGGGGACGGGACTCGGACTATCCATGGTCTACAGCATCGTCACAGCCCACCGGGGGAAATTGGATATCCAGAGTCACCTCGGGCACGGCACCTGCGTGACGATGTGCTTCCCAACGAAGGGGGCTTCGAGCGCCTTGCCTGCGCCTGAGGTTGAAACCAAACCGGCGTCCCCAGGAAAAAGCCTCCTGGTGCTGGCCGTCGATGATGACGAGCTCTTCCTCGAATCCGCCCAGGACCTCCTGAGGGTCCTGGGGCATTCCGCCACGCCCGTCCGGAGCGGCGAAGAGGCCCTCGACATGCTCCGTGCCGGTTTTCAACCCGATGTGGTGGTCCTGGACATGAACATGCCCGGGCTCGGCGGCCAGGGAACCCTGCAGGGAATCCGCCTCCTCCTCCCCTCACTTCCGGTCATCCTCATCACGGGACGGGCCGACCTCACGGCCCTGAACCTCCAGAAGGCCTACGCCCAGGTCACCCTGCTTTCCAAGCCCTTCACCATGGCGGAGTTCAAACGCCACCTGGAACCCATGGGAAAGCCCTGACTCCCCGCCACCCTTCGGGGCCTTCCTCGCGGGTACACTGGCCCCATGTCTGAACGCCTGATCCTGCTCACCAATGACGATGGCCTCTGGGCCCCCGGCCTCGCCGCCCTGGCCCGGGCCGCCTCCCGTTTCGGCCGCGTGGTCACCGTGGCCCCCGACCGCAACCGCTCGGCCATATCGTCGGCCCTGAGCCTGCACAACATTCTGCGCCTCAATGAAGTCGGCCCTGACCGGTTCGCCTGCGACGGCACGCCCGTGGACTGCGTACTGCTGGGTGTCTGTGAAGTGTTGAAACAGAAACCCGACTGGGTGCTGTCGGGCGTGAACCACGGCTTCAACCTGGGTGAGGATGTGTTCTATTCCGGCACCGTGGGCGCGGCCTTCGAGGGCCGCCTCCAGGGTTCGCGGGCGGCGGCCTTCTCCATCCACCCAACCGGCTCTCTGGAGCAAATGGAACCCTGGATCGCCCGCTTCCTGGAGCGCTGGGAGGGCATGGATCTGCCCGCCAACCGCATCTGGAATGTCAACTTCCCCAAGGGCGAACCCAAGGGCTTCCACCTCACCGGCCAGGACAGCCGCGTCTACCATGACCTGGTGGAGCGCCGCATGGATCCCCGCAACTCACCCTACTTCTGGATCGGCGGCGACGCGGGCCCCACCTACGCCAAGGCTCCCGGCAGCGATGCCGAGGCCGTCTTCCACGGTTTTGCCAGCGTGACGCCGCTGCGCATCGATCTGGGCTGCCCGGAAACCCTGGCCCGGCAGGCCGATTTCGACTCGGCCTTCAACGGGTAGTCCCGACTGGACTGGAGGCCCCTGGATATGCGATCCTCGCTTCCCTTTCCCTTTGACATCCGCAGGTAGCCATGACCTTAGCCGCCCAGTTCAACGCCTTCGTCCGCGACGTACCGGACTTCCCCAAAGAGGGCATCCTCTTCCGCGACATCACCCCCCTGCTGGCCAATGCAGGCGCCTTTGGCGAAGCCGTGGCCGCCATGGCCCAGCCGGTGCTCACCCTGCAGCCCACCCATGTCTTGGGCCTGGAATCCCGAGGCTTCATCTTCGGCAGCGCCCTGGCCCAGAAACTGGGCATCGGCTTCGTGCCCGCCCGCAAGCCCGGCAAGCTGCCCCTGGCCACCTACTCCGAAAGCTACGGCCTGGAGTACGGCACCGATGCCCTGGAAATCCACCAGGATGCCTTCAAGCCCGGCGACCGCGTCCTCATCGTGGATGACGTCATGGCCACTGGCGGCACCGCCGCCGCCGCCCAGCGGCTCATCCAGCGCACCGGCGCCCAGGCCGTGGCCCTCACCGTCTTCATCGAACTGACCTCCCTGCCCGGCCGGGAAAAGGTCGAAGGGCTGCCCGTTTTTAGCGTGCTGCGCTACTGAAGCGGATTAGCCACAGATCAAGACGGGCCTGGGTTGTGTAGGCCAGTGAAGCCACAGAAGGGCTTCCGGTGGGGAATCCCAAGATCCTGCAACGGCCTTGACCTACTCCCCCTTCAAAGCCCCATTTCCCTGAGGCTGGCTCGGAGGCCTTCATCCAGATCCACATAGCGTGGCTGCCAGGCCAGCTCCGGCCTTCGGCGGCTTTTGATGAGGCGCGATTCCCGCAGGAAGGTCAGGATGCCGGGACTCATGAGGGTCTGCGCGTCGGCCCAGGACACCTTTCGCGGGGGTGGCAGTCCGGCCAGGGTGGCTACGCGCGTGGTGAAGGCGGCCATGCTTTCCGGCTGGCCATCGGTGAGGTTGAACACGCCGGACACCGGGTGATCCAGGGCCGCCACGCAGGCACCGACCAGATCATCCACGTGAATGCGGTTGCCCGGCCCTGAGTCCTCGTCCCGCAACACGGGCTCGCCCCGCTGCAGGCGGTCCATTGGCAGGCGGTGGGGACCGTAGATGGCGGGAACCCGGAACACCACGCAGCGAATGCCGCGCTCTTGGCACCACATGGCCACGCGCTGCTCTGCATCCAATCGTTGCCGCGAGCGGTCCTCCCGCGGCGCCAGGAGACTGTCTTCATCCACGGCGGCCCCGCCCGTGTCGCCGTAGACACCCGTGGTGCTCAGGTAGAGAAAGACCTCGGGGCGCTCAGGGTCCAGCGCCCGCAGGAACGCTGCGAGACACAGATCCTCGCTGCCCTGGCCCGAGGGCGGCACCAGGTAGACCACCGCACCAGGGGCCACCGGCAGGTTCAAGGGTGCGGATTCGACATCGGCCACCAAGGCCGCGATGCACATCTCCCGCAGCACCTCTGCGGCGGCGATCCGGCGCACCAGGGCCAACACGGGACCCTCGCCCTTCCGCCGCAGTGCCAGCCGGGTGCCCACGTAGCCGCAGCCCACGATGAGACAGGTGCCTTGAGGGCGAGACGAATGATTCTCCATGCCGCCAGCATACGCGCCGTCGTGAGAGGCTGGAGCCTAGGCCTTGGCCCTGAACGGAGCACGCGTGTCCCCACTCTTCAAGCTCGTGGTGCTGGCCTGGCTGGTGCTGGGCCCGCTGGGGCTGTGGCTGCGCAGGCGGAATCGCCGTCGGGCCTGATCAGGCCTTTTGGGCCTTGGGCAACACCAGACTGAACCGGCTGCCCGGGGCCATGGCCTCGTACCGCGCGTCACCGCCATGATCCTGGGCGATGCGGCGCACGATGGCGGGGCCCAGGCCCGTGCCCTTGCGCTTGGTGGAGAAGTAGGGCTCGAAGAGACGCTCCCGGTCGGCTTCGGGCACGCCCACGCCATCATCGGTCACCTCGAAGCGCAGCTCCCGTCCATCCTCGAAGAGCGCCAGTTTGACGATGCCCTTCCCGTCCACGGCGGCCACGGCATTGTCCACGAAGTTGATGAGGGCCCGCTTCACCATGTCGCCATCCCACAGGGCGGATACGGCCACCTGGGGCAAGGTCAGCTCCCATTGGATCTCAGGGTGGTTCGGCCCGTAGAGCGCCGCCACCTGGCGCACGAGATCGGCGGGGTCGCAGGGGGAGAACTGCGGCACGGGCAACCGCGCGAAGCGGCTGAAGCTGTCCACCAGGCGCGAGAGGCTGGCCACTTCGGCCAGGATGGTCTCGGCCCCTTCCTGCACGGATTCGGAATCCAGTCGGCCTTCGCGGTTCTTGCGCAGCAGGCGCTGAGCCGTGAGTTGGATGGGTGTAAGGGGATTTTTCACTTCGTGGGCCATGCGCCGGGCCACTTCCTGCCAGGCGGCTCGTTTTTCGGCCTGGGCCAGCAGCGACAGATCCTCCAGAACGGCCAGCACGCCTCCACCTTGCAGAGGCTCCAAAATGGCACGCACCGGGCGGCCCTCGGCTTCGCTGCCCAGGCGGAATTCCTCCTGCACGCCATGCTTGGATTCGCGCACGGCCGCCAGCAGTTTCGGCAAGCGGCCCAGGCGCGGCAGGGCTTCCACCGAGGCCCAGCGCGCCTCGGTGGGATCGAAGGCAACCAGGCCCAGCCACGTTCGTGCGGCGGCATTGAAGGTGCGCAGTTCGCCATCGGACTGCCAGCTCATGACCCCCACCGGCAGGGCCGCCAGCAGCTGATCGAGGTAAGCCCGCTGCTGCTCCAAGCGGCTGGCCTGGGCCTCGATGGCGGCGCGGTTGGTCTTGAGGTCGCGCGTCATGGCGTTGAAGGTGATCGCCAGGAAGGCCAGCTCGTCCTCGCCCAACTCCGGCAGCTGCACATCCAGGTCGCCACTGCCCACGCGCTGGGCGGCCTTGGCCAGGGCGCGGATGGGCTCGCTCAGGGATTTCGCCAGGGCCAGGCCCGACCACACGGCGAAAAAGAGCGTCAACAGCGTGAGGAACAGGAAGGTGTTCTGGGGCAGGGTCTGCACGGTGTCTTTGGCGGCACGGATCTGCTGGCTTTCACGGAACCGCTGCTCCAACGCCAACACCCGATCGAGGGTCTCCCTCGGCATGAAGACCCCCACCACCCAGAGGCCATCGCCCCGGGGCACGTGCCGGAGCATCCAAAGCCCATCGTGGGTTTCCTGGAAGCTGTCTCCGGAGCTCAGCTCCAGGTCCGGTGGCGGCAATCCCAGGCCAAGATCCAGGGCCTTGACGCTACCCTCGCCCTTGCCGCCCAGGGTGGCCACCAGATCCAGGCCGGATGCGACACGGATGGCCTGGGGTTCCGCCGACGCGGACACCACCAGTCGGCCCGCGCCGAAATCCAGCCGGGACCGGGCCGCGGCGCGCAGATCCTCGGCCACCTTGCCGCCATCGCGGATGGCGATCTCGGTCTCGGGACTGAACCAGCGCTCCACGTTCTTGCTGATGAAGTTCCGCCCCACCAGGAAGAGGATGAGGCTGGGCACGATGCCCACCACGAAGAGCGTGAGCACCATGCGGGTGCGCAGCCGCGAGCCCAGGATGCCGCTCTTGCGTTCAAAGTAGAGCTTGGCCAGACTACGGACCATGATGAAGAGGAGGGTGCCGATGGCCAGCGCGTTGAGCACACCCACACCCAACAGGCTCCAGCGCGTGGGCGCGTCCAGGCCCCCCACGGCCACGCGGTTGCCCAGGGCCTTGTAGCCCAGGATGATGACGATGATCATGGCGACCAAACCCACCGCCACGTAGAGGCGGGTGAGTTCAGGATGGCGCTTGGGGGCGGGGTTCATGATGAGCAGGCTATCCTGGATCCTTGCGCAGGCGGAAGCGGATGACTGGTATGAGCACAGGGGCGATGAAGCGGGACTTCCTGTCGGGCTTCATCCCGGACAGTGATCTGCCCCTGCTCGAGGCGCCCCTGCCCGAAGAGGCCTGGGACACGGTCGAGGCCGAAGGTCTGAGCTACCCGCGCCTCTCCTCGGAATTCTGGACCTCGAGGCAGCGTCAGGCTTCCAACCTGCACGAAATCTCGTACCGCGCCTGCTACAAGCCCCAGCTGCCCCGGCATTTCATCGAGCGCCTCACGGGGCCCGGCGACCGCGTCTACGATCCTTTCAGCGGGCGAGGCACCACGGCCCTGGAAGCGGCGCTCCTGGGCCGCCGTGTGGCGGCCAACGATGTGAATCCGCTTTCGTGCATGCTCGCCCAGCCCCGGCTCACGCCGCCGGATCCCGATGAGGTGGCGGCTCGGCTCAAGGTGATTCCCAAGACCGGACGCGCCGACGACCTCGACCTCGGCATGTTCTATCAGGCCGACACCGAAGCCGAGATTCGCGGCCTCCGGGACTGGTTCAGGCATCGCGATATCGCCGGTGAGCTGGATGACCTCGACACCTGGATCCGCATGGTGGCCACCAACCGGCTCACGGGCCACAGCCCTGGTTTCTTCTCCGTCTACACCCTGCCCCCCAACCAGGCCCTCACCGCCGAGAAGCAGCGCCAGATCAACGTGCAGCGGGAGCAGGTGCCCACCTACCGCGATACGCATGCCTTGATCCTGAAGAAGACGAAGCAGCTGCTCAAGGGGTTGGAACCCGTCCAACGGAAACACTTGGCCTTCGCCGCCCAGGATGCGCGCTTCCTCACGGGGGATGCCCGGGAAACCGCCACGCTCATGGATGGCTGCATGACCCTCACGGTCACCTCGCCGCCCTTTCTCGACGTGGTGGACTATGCCGGCGATAACTGGCTGCGCTGCTGGTTCGCGGGCCTCGACGCCGAGGCCATCGCCCGCGGCATCAGCACGCCCCGCACCGTGGAGGCCTGGTCGGAGACCATGGCCGCCACCTTCACCGAACTCCACCGCCTCACCCGACGCGGAGGTTTCGTGGCCTTCGAAGTGGGCGAGATCCGCCGTGGCAAGCTGCGCCTCGACGAGGTGGTGCTGCCCCTGGGTCTCCGTGCCGGCTTCAAGGCCCATGGCGTGCTGGTGAACAGCCAGACCTTCACCAAGACCGCCCATATCTGGGGTGTGGGCAACAACGACAAGGGCACCAACAGCAATCGGGTGGTGCTTTTCGAGAAGGACTAGGGCGATGCGAAACATCGTTCGAGGCCGCCAACGCAGCCAGGGGTGCGGCTGGGCGGCGTCCCGGAGGGCAAGGGGCGGCGCCCCGGAGGGCAAGGGGCGGCGCCCCACTTTGAAAACAGACCCTAGCCTTGGGCTTCAGGCATACGTCAGCTCAAGGCGAACAACAGGAAGCCCGGCAATAGTAAAAAAACAGCATAAAATCCAATTTTGAGATATTGACGCAGGCTCGAGAAGGCACATCCTTGACTACCGCCCCTCTGGCAGTCCGGGAGTTTCTCGGCCATCCCGTGGGGAGCCACGTTGCTGCTTCCCAGGGCAGTCAGCGTGCCATTGATCTAGGCCCTGGAGGATATTCCACCCTTCAGGCTGGTGTGGTGTTGTTCCAGTTCACGAAATCCCCCCCCCACAAGGAGACTCCGATGAGGCATCCCCCGTCAGTCGCTATCGCCCTGATCCTGGCCTGCGCGGCCGCGACACTCTCCGCATCGCCCAAGGAGGCGAAAAAGGCTGCCACGGTCGTCCTGCTCCCCGCTGGCGACATCAAGTGGAACGACGTGCCTGACTTCCCGGGCGTGAAGATGGCCGCCCTGGAGGGGGATCCTTCCAAGGGGGCCGGCCATTTCTTTATCAAGCTCAAGGACGGTTTCGCCGCCCCCCTGCACCACCATTCTTCCGACCACTTCGTCACGGTCGTTTCGGGCACGCTGTCCCTCACGGTCGATGGCAAGGAGACCAGGCTTCCGGCCGGTTCCTTCTTCCTGTTCAAGGGCAAGAAAACGCACATCACCAAGTGCGAGCCCGGCGCGGACTGCGTGTTGTCGGTGGATGCCCGGGGGAAGTGGGACGTGGTTCCGGAGAAGGGCGCACATCCCTAGGAGCGTGTCCAAGTAATCGATAGGGGCTGCATTGATGGCAAAGGGCATTCAGGCAAGGAAGCGGGCGCAGGGCGGTGCAGGTTCACCGTTCAAGC